>NZ_BPRL01000021.1:0-179124 GCF_045862635.1 Kitasatospora sp. NE20-6 | reverse complement strand
GGTGAGCTTGTCGTAGACCGTGGAGCCGGTCTCGGCGGTGTCGATGTGCAGCCAGTAGCTGAGGGTGGCCCTGCAGCCGGCCGGGATGGTGACCGCCTGGGTGGCGCTGTCGGTGTGCGCGGAGCCGTAGCCGTTCAGCCAGGCCTTCCAGGAGCCGCCGTGCGAGGCCTCGGAGGCGCTGTTGTCGACGACGCCGCTGGTGGTGGTCCACGGCGCGGCGGTGCCGGTCTCGAAGCCGGCGTTGCCGAGCAGCTGGGCCGGGGTGCAGGTGCCGCCGCCCGCGCTGACCGTCCAGGTGAAGCTCGTCGTGCCGGTCCTGGCGGCGGCGTCCTTCGCGGTGACGGTCACGTTGTAGGTGCCGGCGGCGGTCGCGGTGCCGGTGATCTTGCCGGCGGTGCTGATCGACAGGCCGGTCGGCAGGCCGGTCGCGGAGAAGGTCAGCGGCGCGGTGCCGCCGGTCGCCGCGATCTGCAGGTTCGCGGTGCCGTTCAGCGCCGTCGACTGGTTGCCCGGGTTGGTCACCGTCACGCTGCTGCCGGCGGGCTTGGTGAGCAGGCAGCCGCCGACGGAGAGGTCGATGGCGCGGCCGGTGCCGAGGCAGGTGGTGAACCAGTAGGTCTCCTCACCGTAGCTCTGCCCCTTGGTGACGGTGGTGGTGCCGTCGGCCGCCACCTCGCACGGGTTGTTGAGCGTGCACATCGCACCGTCGTCGTTGCCGGTGTTGTTGATGCCGACGATCTTCTTGCTGGTGGCGTCGACGATCGGCGAACCGGACGTGCCGTGCGTGGTGTTGCAGCCGGAGCTGTAGCGGATCGAGTCGCGCCAGGTCCACTGGTCCTCGCGGAGGGTGTCGACGAACCCGTTGATCGAGCAGTTCCACACCTGCTTCCAGTACGAGGAGGGTATGAACATCGACGAGCCGTTGACCGGGTGCGTGTCACTGATCGTCAGCGCCGTGGCGCCGAACTTGCTGCTGACGGACGCGAAGGTGTCGGTCAGCTGGTAGAGCGCGACGTCCGTGCCGGTCATGGTCGCGTACAGCACCTTGTCGGCCTGCACGGTGCCGAGGGACGAGCCGGAGCTGCTGAGGAGCGTGCCGGAGCGGCTGGCGGTGGTGTTCTGGATCACCTGGCCCGCGCTCGGCATGGTCGGCAGGCAGTGGCCGTTGGTGAGCATCATCGCCCGGTCGGTGTCGACCGAGGAGGGGTAACGCACGAGCGACGCCGAACAGTTGCTCAGCGCGATGGTCGACGTCAGATCGCCGGCCTGGATGGCGGCAGCCGGCGTGGCCGCGGGGAGCAGTGTGCCCGCGACGACCGCGACCGCGCCGATTCCGGCGGCAAGTCCCTTGAACATGGGTCTCCTTGTGGGGGATCGCCGGACGCACGACCGGTTGCGCACGCCCGGGCCGCATGAAAATGCCATGACCTCATCAACCAGGTCAACTGTTCGGACAGATGTGGTGGTCAGGGCTCCGGCTCGCCCGGACGGCTCACCCCCGACCGGCCCCGGGCGCCGGGGAGCTGACTGCACACCGGTGAACCCGATACGGTCGACACCGTGCGGACGGAGCACGGCCCGCCCGTACAGGAGGAGGAGACCGATGAGCGCACAGCCCGTCCACCGCAACTCCGGCCCGCGCGTGCCCCGGAGCATCGACGGCATCGGCAGCGCCCTGCCCGCGGCCGAACGGATGGCGTTCTACCGCGAACTCGGCCCGGTGGAGGACCAGGCGGGCCGGGAGGCCGTCCTGACCTCCTGGTGGCTCAAGGCGATGTCGTCGGCGTACGGCGCCGACCGGGCCGGCTTCCGCGCCGCCGTGGGACCGGTGCTGGCGGGCGGCCGGGCGAGCGGCGTCGCGGGCGGCACCGAGGGTGTCGCCCGGTGAGCGACTGGCAGGTCTTCCTGCAGGACCAGCCCGCACGCGCGCTCGACCGGATCGCCGAGACCGACCGCGAGCTGTTCATCCTGGTGACGATCGCGCTCACGCAGATCGGTGCGGCCTCCGGCGACCCGGTCGACGAGTGGGGCGACCTCCGGTCCGTGGTGCTCGCCCCGACCGTCACCGCGGAGATCTTCGTGAACGCCGACGCCGTGCCGCCCGCCATCGACGTCGTCCGGCTGGTCTGGCTCGTCCTCGACTGACCGTCACCACCGCCGCGGGCGCCCCGTCCACCGGTCCCCGAGCATCCGCCTGGCACCCCGGCCCGGGCACCCCGCCTCGGGGAGGGCGGGACGGGATCACGCCTCCCGGGCGAGGAGCCGGGCCACGGCCGCCCGGTCGAAGCCCCGGACGACGAGCCGGCCGGCGAGGGCCATCTCGTAGGCGAACACCGGGAGCGCGGCCAGGCTGCCCCAGAGGGATATCTGCTCGTACACGCCGAAGAGCACCAGCACCGCCGACGCGAAGATCAGCGGGCCGCCGACCATGCCCATCACCGCGATGAACCGCGGGACCAGGCGCGAGCGGTGGAGGAACCATCCCATCATCAGCGTGCTCGGGCCGAGGGCGAGGTTGGGGCCGGCGAGGAACGTCCAGTCGTGCACGGCCACCAGCGCCCGGCCCGCCCCCAGGTACGCCGCCGGCTGCGGGTCGGCGGCGGCCGAGAAGTCACGGCCGAGCGTCAGCACCGACAGCACGGAGACGACGCCGACGACGATCACGGCCGCCTCCAGCAGCCTGAAGCAGGCGTAGCCGAGGGCCACGCTCTCGCTGAGCCTCCGGACGACCGGGAACATCACCACCCCGGTGCCGATCACCGAGAAGGCGAGCACCATCTCCAGCAGTGCGCCGGAGGCGAGTTCGGCGCCGTGCGGGCGCCCGCCGACCACGTACAGCGGGTCGTCGAGGACGGGCCCGTACAGCAGCAGGCCCGCGATCGACGCGGCCGCTGCAAGGATGTACAGCACCCCTGTGGCCGTCGCCGTCCCCCTGAAGGTGTTCATGTCCGTCTCTCCGTTCCGTGTCGTGCGGCGCTCCGTGCCGGGGCCGCTGCGCGCCGGGGCCGGCGGCTCCCGGTGCCGGGACGCGTGCAGGCGGCGGCATGCCGGACCCGCCCGCCACCGCCGCTCCGGGGCGGCCGTGTCCGGCGGGTCCACGGTGCACCGTCGGCGTGCCCTGCACCTCCCCTGCCGGGCGGACGGCGCCTCCACCCAGGGGTGGAGGCGGCCCGGCCCCGGGGTGGAGGCGGCACCGGCGACGGCCGCCCTACGCTGGGCCCCGTGACCGCACCGTCCCTGCCGCAGCACCAGTACCCGCCGCCGTCCCGTGCCCGGTCGACGGCCGCGCGGCTCCTCCTCGCCACGGCCGTGGGCGCCGCCGTGTGGTTCGTCTACGCCGCCGCGCTGCTCGGCGGGCGGCCACCGGGCCCGGACGGCGACCGGATCGGCGCCGCCCTCCTGGTGGACCTGCTGCTGGGCGCGGCCGCGGCCGCCCTCCTGACCCTCCGCCACCGGCACCCGCTCGCCGTCGCCTGCCTGGCGCTCGCCGCGTGCACGGCCTCGGTCTCGGCGCTCGGCCCCGCGGTGATCGCCGTCGCGTCGACGGCGGCCCGGCCGCGCCGCGGGGCGCTCCTCGCCGCGGGCGCGGTGGCGGCCGCCGCGGGCGCCCTCTCCGAGGGCGTGTACCGGCCGCGGTTCGTGCCCGGTGCGCTCGCACCGGGCGGCGGCGGCACGCTCGCGGTGGTGAGCAGCGCCGCCGTGACGCTGCTGATCGTCACGGCGGCCGCCGCGACCGGCGCGCTGCTCGGGGCCCGGCGCGACCTGCTCGCTTCGCTGGAGGAGCGGGCCCGCACCGCCGAACGGGCCCGGGAGCTGGCCGCGCAGGCCGCCCGTGACACCGAACGCACCCGGATCGCGCGCGAGATGCACGACCAACTGGCCCACCGGATCTCCCTGGTGGCGCTGCACGCCGGCGCGCTGGTCTACCGCGAGGACCTCGGCCCCGCCGAGATCACGACGGCCGCGCAGACCATCCGGACGAACGCGAGCCTCGCCCTCGCCGAACTGCGGGACGTGCTGGGGGTGCTGCGCGACGGCGACGGATCCGAAGGCGGCGACAGCACGGCCGGGGACCGGCCGGACCGGTCGCAGCCCACCCTGGCCGAGCTGTCGGCGCTGCTGGCGGACGCCCGGGAGGCGGGCGCGGTCGTCCGGCTCGACACCTCCGGGCTGCCCGACGGCACGCTGCCGGGGCGCGGGCTGCTGCCCGACGTGCTGTCCGGCGCCTCGTTCCGGGTGGTGCAGGAGGCGCTCACGAATGCCCGGAAGCATGCGCCGGACGAACCGGTGGACGTCCGTCTGGACGGCTCCCCCGGCGGCCGGCTGGCGATCGAGGTCCGCAACCGGCGGGGCTTCGCGGGGAGTTCGGACCTGCCGTCGGCCGGGGTCGGCCTGACGGGACTCGACGAGCGGGCGCGGCTGGCGGGCGGCACGCTGGAGCACGGTGCGACGGAGAGCGGCGAGTTCGTCGTGCGCGCGTGTCTGCCGTGGCCGGCGTGAGCGCGGTCCGCGTCGTCCTGGCGGACGACGACCCGCTCGTCCGGGCCGGCCTGCGGATGATCCTGGACGGCGCCGCGGAGGTCGAGGTCGTCGGCGAGGCGTCCGACGGGCAGGAGGCGGTGGACCTCGCGGTCCGCACGGCGCCCGACGTCGTCCTGATGGACATCAGGATGCCGCGGATGGACGGCCTGGCCGCCACCCGGCGCCTGCGGGAGCGGTGTCCGGCCGTACGGACCGTCATCCTCACCACCTTCGACACGGACGAGAGCGTCCTGACGGCGCTGCGGTACGGCGCGGTCGGCTACCTGCTGAAGGACACGCCGCCCGCCGAACTCGTGCTCGCCGTGCAGCGCTCCGCGCGCGGCGAGCCGAGCCTGTCGTCCCGGGTCACCACGCGGCTGATCAGTGCCGTCACGGCGACCGCCGACGACTCCCGCCGTCGCGCGGCCCGCACGCTGCTCTCCCGGCTGACCGGGCGGGAGCGGGAGGTGGCGGCCGCGATCGCCGAGGGGCTGACGAACGCGGAGATCGCGGAGGCGCTGGCCATGGGCCTGGCCACCGTCAAGACGCACGTCGGCAGCGTGTTCGCCAAGTTGGAGGTCTCCAACCGGGTGCAGGTCGCCCGGCACGTGCACGAGGCCGGGCTGCCACCGGTCGGCTGACGCCGGGTCAGCCCGGTTGCGGCGAGGAGTTCTCCGGCGGTCCGGCCGGGTGCGGCGGCCGGCCGGCCACCACCGAGAACACCGCCGCGGCCACCGGCCCGGCCAGCAGCAGCGCCACCGGGACGTCCGCCCCGTACGCGACCAGCACCGGCGCGAAGCGTTCCACCGCCGCCTGGACCGCCACCCCCGCCGCGGCGTAGGCGAGCAGCCCGGCCGCCGCACCGCGCCGCCGGTGGGGCGGCTCCGCGCGGTACCGGCCGGTCACCGGCCCGACCGCCGGCACGGCCAGGGCCACCACGAAGGGGGCGATCACCTGATCGAAGGCGAGCCGGACCACCAGGGCGAGCACCCCCACCGCGGCCAGCCGGACCGTTCCCCACAGGAGGGTCGCCGCCGCCAACGCCCAGGTCCCCGACCGCCCCACGGCTCCGCCCTCCGATCCTGCCACGGCACGACTGCCGCGGTCGGGCACGAGCATGGCACCCGGCGCCGCCTCAGCGGGACGCGGCCCCGCTCGGGCGGCGCGACGCCTGCCCGGCGGCCGTGAAGCCGTCCCGCTGCAAAGCCGCGAGGGTGTACCGCTGGACGGCGGTCAGTGCGGCGGAGAAGTCGCTCCTGTCCTGCGCGGCCTTGCCGAAGGCGTCCTTGAAGGCGGAGTACGCGACGTCCACGTCCGGGCCCCAGGCGGCGGGGGCGGTGGTCTTCGCGATCTCCGCGGCCGTGGTGTAGAAGTCGGGCTGGTTGGCGAAGAAGTCCGGTGCCGTGGCGAGGGCGCCGCCGGTCTGGGCTGCGGTGGCCGCCGGGTAGATGCCGGCCTCCTTCACCAGGGCGGCGACGGCCGCCGGGTCGGTGTTCAGCCAGGTGGCGAACTCCACGGCGGCCGGGACGTGTCCGGCCTTGGCGGCGCCCGCGGTGACCCCGGTCGTCGAGCCGCCCCAACTGCCGGTGACGGACTCGCCGGCGTTCCACTGCGGCAGCGGGGCCATCGCCCACTTGCCCTTGGTGGAGGGGGCGTAGCTGGTGAACACCCCGGGGGCCCAGACCGCGGAGACCCAGGCGATCTGGGTGCCCTCGTCGAGGGCCTTGCTCCACTCGTCGGTGTACATGGGCCGGTTGTCGACGGCGCCCTCCCTGACGAGGCCGCCCCAGAAGTCGGCGACCTTCCGGGTCGGGGTGTCGTCGAGAGCGACCTTCCAGGTACGGCCGGAGCCCGTCCACCAAGTGGCTCCGGCCTGTTGGGCGAGGCTGGCGAAGAGGCCGGGGTCGCCGGCGGAGAAGGTCGTCAGCTTCCTGGACGGCGCCTTCCTGCGGAGTTCCCTGGCAGTGTCGGCGAACTCCGCCCAGGTGGTGGGCACATCGAGGCCGTACTGCCGGAAGAGGTCCTGCCGGTAGAAGAGGGCGAGCGGGGCCGTGTCCTGCGGCACCGCGTACACGGCGTCGGAGCCGAGCGTCACCTGCTGCCAGACGCCCGGGGCGAACGTGCCGCCGAGGCCGGCGGTCCGGTCGGCGATGTCCACCAGGACGTCGTTGGCGACCAGGGTGGGCAGCGCCTGGTACTCGGCCTGCACGAGGTCGGGGGCGACGCCGACGTTGACGGCGTTGACGACCTTCGGCACCAGGCTGTCGCCCGACGCCTGCTTCTCGACCGTGACGTGGATGTCCGGGTGGGAGGCGTTCCAGATCTCGGCGACCTTGTCCATGTGGGGCGCCCAGGCCCAGTAGGTCAGTTCGACCGGCCCGTCGGCCGCGGGATCCCCCGCGCCGCCGGAGCAGGCGGTGAGGAGCAGGGTGCCGCAGAGTGCGGCGGCGAGGAGCAGGCGACGGCGGTGCATGGGGACTCCCGGAACGACGGCTGGGTGGGGTGGCGACGGCTCGCGCACGGCGGCGGGGTGGGGGGCCGCAGCGGCAGGGGCGTACGCGGGACTGCCCGCGAGCCGTCGACCGTGATGTGCACGTTCACAATAGGGAAACCTGAATGTCATGTGTCAATGCCTCAGAAGGCATGGTTATCAGCGCGATACCGACACCGAGAGGCTGTGCACGTTCACAGCCGGAGCGGGACGCCCACGAAGCACGGCCGCACACCGGGCACGGATCCGAGTACGGCTACTCAGGCGGCCCGGGACGGCCCTCCGGGAGGATGGCCCGGACCCGCCCGCCACCCGGCCCGAAGGACACCCCGTGCTCAGCCGCCTCGCCACCACCCTGGTGCCGCTCCTCGGCCGCCTCACCGTCACCAGCGACCTGGCCGGCGCCGTCCCCGCGGGCAGCATCGTGGCGGCCAACCACTCCTCGCTCGCCGACCCCGGCGTGGTGCTGGCCGCCCTGCACCGGCTCGGCACCGACCCGGTGGTGATGGCGACCGCCGGTCTCTGGCGGATCCCCGTCCTCGGACGGGCGCTGCGCGACGGCGGCCACATCCCCGTGCACCGCCGCACCGCCCGGGCCGCCGACGCGCTCGACACGGCCGCCGCGGCCCTCGCCGAAAGCCGTGTGGTGCTGATCTACGGCGAAGGCGGCCTGCCCCGGCGGAAGGACCCGGCCGACACCGCGCCCGGCACCTTCCGCACCGGGCTCGCACGGCTCGCGGCGGCGACCGGCGCACCGGTGGTGCCGCTGGGCCAGTGCGGCGCCAGGCGGCTCAGCTCGGGCAGCACCGCCAAACAGTTCGCCGGCCTCGCCACGGCGCCGCTGCGGCGCCCGGCGCTGCACGTCCACGTCGGTGCGCCGGTCCGGCTGACCGGCGACACCGCCGCCGCGACGGCCGCGGCGCACCGGGCCGTGACCGAGGCGTGGCGCACCGCTGCCGCCCGGGCCGACGCGGCGCCCGCCCGGCTGTGACTCCGCCCACTCCCCCTTGACCGGGAAGGAAGGCCTACCTAAGTTCGGCCCCATGTCCATGCACCGCCCCAGTGACCCCGGCGACCCGGCCGGAGCGCCCACGCCCGGCCGCCCGCAGCCGGACGAGGCCCGCCTCGTCGACTTCACCGTCGACCTCACCGCCCAGGAAGTGCTCCGCCGGGCCCAGGTGATGGCCGCGCTCGGCCCCGACTGGGATCCGATCGCCGTGCTGCGCGGCGAGGAGGAGGCGTACGACCTGCTCTACTCGGGACTCGACGCCGAGCAGGAGCGCCTCTACGCCGACCTCGTCGCCGCCGGCGTGCTGCCCGACCGGGGGAGCGGCCGTGCTGCCCCTTGACCCGCAGGCCGACATCGGCCGACGCGCCTGGGTGGCCTGCCCCCGCTGCAGCGAAACCGCCGGCTGCACCCCGTGCGCGGAACGGCGCAGCTGCGCCGAGCACTGGCGCTACCTGCTCTCCAACACCGGCAGCCTGCTGCACCTGCAGTGCCCGGGATGCACCCACGTCTGGTCGCACGAGACCGGCTTCGGCGCGACCCGCTCCCTCTGGAACCGCATCACCGGCAGGCTGTCCCCGCACTGACGGGCACCACCGCTGCGGCACCACCGCGGCACCGGCCCGCTCCGACCGCCCGCGGGGCGGCGGGGCGGCGGAAAATCCCGTGCTCCGCAGTGCCCGCGCGGGGCACCATCGACGGATGGGCATGCTGGACGCAGTAGCAGGCAGGGTCGCCGGTGGGGCCACCGTGGAGTTCCGGCCGAGCGGGTCCTCGATGGTTCCCCTGATCCGCAGCCGGCAGCGGGTGGTCGTCGCGCCGGTCGACCCGTCGACGCTGCAGGTCGGTGACATCGTCCTCGCGCGGGTCAGCGGGACGGTGTACCTGCACCTGGTGTCGGCGGTGGACCGGGCTCGCCGCCGGGTGCAGATCAGCAACAACCGCGGGCGCGTCAACGGCTGGACGGGGCACGACCGGGTCTTCGGCATCTGTCTGGCGGTCGAGGGGGTCGCGAGGGCCGGGGCGGAGGGCAGGATCCTCGGGGCGGCGGCCGCTCCTCCCGCCGCGGCCGCGCGGAAGCCCCGTGCGGACACCGGGCCGTGACCGTGCGCCGCGGGCTCCGGCCCGTACCGGCCCGTACCGACCCATGGCGGCCGTGACGCGCCCCGGGATGCGCCCGGGATGCGCCCCGGGATGCGCGGAGGCGGGCCACCTCGCGGCGGCCCGCCTCGGCAGGGTGGTTCGTCACGCGTGTCCGGCATGCACCTCCGGGCTCGCCGGCCCCGGACGGCCCGACCCCGTACTGTCCGCCCCCGGGCTGTCCGCCCCGGGCCGCGGGCTCGGGCTCGGGTGCGGCGCGTGGCTCCAGCCGGGCCAGCCCGGGTCACCCGGATCGCCGGGGTGCCCAGGGTGCCCGGGGTGCCCGGGCCAGCCGGGGACGCCCGGGTGCGGGTCGGGCGGGCAGGTCGGGTCGGGGCCCGGGTGACCGTCCGCCACGACGACATCGACGGAGGCCCGGTCGTTCGCCGGGTCGGTGTCGGTCTGGTCCACCGAGCCGAGCGCCGCCGTGTTGGTGGCTGTTCCGGCAGCGGCGGCCCTGGCGGTGAGGGTGAGGGTGGCCCGGCCGTCGACGGCGAGGGGGCCGATCGTCCAGACGCCGGTGACCGGGTCGTAGTTGCCGGCGGTGACGTCCGAGCGCACGTAGGCCAGGGAGGCGGGCAGCAGGTCGGTGACCGTGACGCCGGTGGCACCGGCGGGGCCGGAGTTGGCGGCGTTCACGGTGAAGACGACCTCCTGGCCGAGCTCGGCTACAGCGTCGTCGACCGCCTTGGTCACCGCGATGTCGACCGTCTGCACCGGCTGCACCGGCTGCACGGTGACGGAGGCCGTGTTGTTGTCCGTCACCGGGTCGGTCTGGGCGGCGGAGACGACCTGCACGGTGTCCGTCACCGGGTCGGTCGAGGTGACCCGGACGACGACCACCAGCCGGACGGAGGCGCCGACGGCCAGCGCCGGTACGCTCCAGCGCCCGGTCGCCGAGTCGTACGCGGTGCCGGTGGACGGCGTCGCGGAGACCAGGGTCACGCCGGACGGCACGGGGCTGGAGAGGATGACCGAGGTCGCGTCGTCCGGCCCGTTGTTCGTCGCCGTGACGGTGAAGGTGACGTCGCTCGGCACCGGGGGCGCGGTGGGGTCGGCCGTGACGGTGACGGCGATGTCCGCGACCTCGCCCACCGTGGCGCTGGCCGGCGGGGAGGTGACGGTCTGCCCGATCGGCGTCAGGCCGGTGGCGGTCGCGGTGTTGGTGAAGGTGCCGGTGTCCGCGAGGTCCGCGGCGGTGAGCACGTAGCTGCCGGTGCAGGTGGTGCTCTCGCCCGGGGCGAGCACGGAGACCGGGCAGGAGATCGCCCCGGCCGCGGGGTCGGCCGCGATCACCGGGTCGCGGACGACCAGGGTGGAGACGGTCGACCCGCCGGTGTTGGTGACCGTGAACGCGTACGCGACGGTCTGCCCGGCGGTGTGCGGGGCCGGGGTGGTGACGGACTTGGTCAGGGCGAGCGACGAGACCAGCGGCACCGTCACGGAGGACTGTCCGGAGGGCACGGCGGTGCCGCCCGGATCGACGGCCTGGGCGGTGGCGGTGTTGACCACCTGCCCGGCGGCGACGTCGGCGTCGGTCACGGTGTACGTGCCGGTGCACACGACGGTGCTGCCCTGCGCGGGGGCGGGCGGGAGTTCGGTGGCCGGGCAGCTGACCGGGGCGAGCCGGTTGTCGGTCACCCGGAGGCCGGTGAGGGTGTCGAACCCGCCGTTGGTCACCACGTACTGGTACGGGACGACCGTGCCGGCGGTGATCTCGGCGGGCAGCGGCGTGCCGGACCGGTCGACCTGCTTGACGAGGTCGAGGCGGGCGAGCGGCAGGATGCTGGCGGCGTTGACGTTGCGGATGAGGTGCACGTCGGTGCTGCCGCCGGTCGAGGCGCTGAAGCCGAACTTGTAGGTGGACGGGGTGCCCGTCGGGGCGGGCTGGTCGAGCACCTGCTGCCAGCCGTTGCCGTCCTGGAAGTCGATCTGCACGATCACCCGCGGCGCGGGGGCGGGCGTGATCTGGACGTTGACGGACCGCTTGGCCACGGCCGGGTCGGTCGTGCCGAACGGCGCGCTGAGCGTGCCGGGCAGGGTGGAGGTCGGCCTCAGCGGGTCGGCGGAGGGCACGGTGGTCGAGGCGAGGTAGCAGTAGCCGGAGGTGCCGTTGCCGGGCCCGCGCAGGGTGACGACGTTCGGCGCGACCGGGCCGTCCACCTGTACCGGTGACTGCTGGCCCTCCGGGCAGTCGGCGCCGCGGTTCTCGCCGTCGTTGAAGAAGTTGCCGTACGCGTCGAGGCCGACGCCGAGGTAGCCGCCGACGACGCCGGGGGAAAGGTTGCGCTGGGCGTAGCCGAGGCTGCCGCCGTCGGCGCCCTGCCCGTCGAGCGGGGTGGCGCCGTCGACGAGGTAGAAGCCGATGCCGTCGCCGGGCGCCGCGGTGCCGGCGTACTGGTACTGCTCGAAGGTGACGGAGAGTCCGGCGGCGGCGGGCACCGGGCGGCGGTAGAGCAGGGCGCCGCCGACGAAGCCGCTCGCGTCGTTCAGCTGGAGGTAACCGGGCGTCACACCGGGGGTGGGCGGCGGCCCGGCGCCGTTCGCCGGGCACGGCGGAATCTGCGCGGCGTCGGGAGCGGGCGTGCTGCCGGGCGCCGCGCCGGTGAGGCAGGTACGCCCGAGGGGCTCCCAGGAGGGGTCGGGCACGGTGTCGTTCTGGAAGGTCTCGTCCACGATCACCGTGCCGCCGGTGGGCAGCGCCGCGAGGGCGGCCCGGCCCGGCAGCGGGACGCCGGAGAGGGCGGCGGCGGACAGGACGCCGGTCAGCAGCACGCCCGTCAGTCCTCGTAACCTGCGCCTCTGGGGCGTTGCTGATGCCATGTCGGTACTCCGGTCGCTCGGGTCTGCCCGGCGGCCGTGACGGACGCGGGGGAGGTCGAGCCTACGAACGGACGGTCGAACAGGAGCCCGACTGCGCCGCCCGTGGGCGTGTCCACGACCGGCCCGTCGGGGCGTCAGGCGGCGTACGCGTCCTGCAGGGTGCGCAGGAGGCCGAATCCCTCGCGGTCGACCGAACGGCGGGTGTTGCCGAGGACGACCGCGCCGACCCGCTTCTCCGGGTCGAAGCCCGCGAACGACGCGAAGCCGCCCGTACCGCCGTTGTGCCACACCTGGAGGTGGCCGCCCTGTCCGGCGTGCAGCCGGTGCGAGAACCAGCCGAGGTGCGCCCTGGCGAAGGGGTTCTGCGGGTGCTCGACCGCACGGGCGAGGCGCACGGCGTCGGCGGTCCAGCCGGCCGGCGGGTCGAGGTGGGCCTGGAGGAAGGCCGTCAGGTCCACGGCGGTGGAGCGCAGACCGCCGGCGCCCGCGAGGCCGGCGAGGTCCCACGGCACGGTGGGCCGGAGGCGCGGCGTGTGGCCCTGCGCGGTGCGGCCGGGCCGGACGAGGCCGACCCCGGTGTCGTCGAGCCCGAGCGGACGGGTGAGGCGGTCCGCGACCAGGTCGGCGTAGCCGGTGCCGGCCCGCCGGGCCAGGGCCAGCCCGAGCAGCCCGGCACCGAGGTTGGAGTAGCGGAAGCGCGTGCCGGGCGTCGCACCGAGGCGCGTCGCGGCGAGCCCGCGCAGCAGCACGGCCGGGGTGCAGTGCGCGTACGGGTCGGGCTTGCCCGGGCGCAGCAGGGCGGGGATCCGCATGCCCCTGGGCAGCCTGGGGAGTCCGGAGGTGTGGGTGGCCAGGTGCTGGAGGGTGATCTGCTCGCCGCCGCGGGACGGGACGCGGGTGCCGGGCAGCAGGTCGGCGAGCGGTTCGTCGAGTGCCGCGTGCCCGTCGCCGACGGCACGGGCCAGCACGAGCGCGGTGAACACCTTGGTCACGGAGCCGATGTCGAAGACCGTCCGACTGTCGGGCGGTCCCTGGTCGGCGCCGGTGCGGCCTGCGCCGTGGATCTCGCTGCGGCCGCCGGCGAGGACGGCGACCACGGCGCCCATGCCCTGCTCGGCCACCTGGCCGGCCGTGCTCCGTGCTGTCCCCGCCAGGTCGATCGTCCCCATGGCGGCCAGCCTATCCGGGGTGGCGGTGGTGCCGGCAGGGCGGTCGCGGGGGCGGGGGCGGGTCGCGGCGGCAGCGTGCGGCGGGGGCCGGTGGGCGCCCCGCCGCCCCGCCGCCGTGTGCGCAGTGCGCGCAGTGCGCCGTGTGCACCGTGTGCGCCGTCAGCCGACGGGCAGGGCCTCCCGCTGCCACTGCTGCGCGCGGAGCCGGAGTTCGGCGCCGCGGCGGCGCACGAGGTGCGGGTCGCGCAGTTCGTGGGCGAGCAGGCCGTCGGCGAGTTCGGTCCGGCGTTCCTCGGTGCGGGGCACGCGCAGTGCCACGGCGAGGTGTTCCGCGGTGGCCTGGTCGAGGCCGTTCTCGTGGGCGAGCAGCGCGGCGAGTTCGGGGTCGGGCGCGGGGACGCGTCCGGGGACGGGCAGGTGCGGCACGGGCTGCCCGGCGACGTGGCGGATCGGCGCGGCGGCCTCGGGCGGGAGGAGGTCCGCGTAGCGGGGCAGGTCTGCGTCGGAGGCGGTGAGCAGCAGGTGCTTGGCGGTCAGCGCGGCCTCCGGGAAGGGCCGGTGGGAGGCGAGCGGCGCGAGGACCTCCGGCGGCAGTCCGAGGACGCAGCCCGCGTGCAGCAGGATCTCGCGGATGCGGTCGGACTGCGGGGCGTCGGGCAGGAGGGCGGCGGTGCGCTCGACGAAGCGGGTGAGCACCGCGGCCGGGCCGGCGGGGTCGAGGGTCTCGCCACCGCGGAGGTGGCGGGCCAGGTACCCCTGCCACCAGGCGAGTTGGGTCTCGTAGAGTGCGGCGACGGTGTCGGCCCAGGCGTCGTCGGTGACGAGTCCGGCCTCGGCGAGTTCGCGCAGCAGCGGCATGAGGTCGCGGTAGACGAGGCGGATCCACAGGTGCGGGGAGCGCTGGATGCCCCAGCAGTACTCGTGCAGGTGGTCGGCGAGGATCTCGGCGAGACCGGTCTCGGCGGCACCGAGTTCGGTGCGGATGCCGCCGGGGGTGACCTCGAATCGGTAGAAGAGGTCGGGTGAGACGGGGGGCCGGGGCGCGGGCAGCTCGTGGTCGATGAAGCGTTCGAGGTCGGCGTACCTGCGGTGCAGGGCCTCGTGGTCGAGGGCGAGGCGGGGGTGGAGGGGGTTGGCGAACCGGTCCTTGATCTTGACGATCTCCTCCGACAGCGCCTGGTAGAGGAAGGTCTTGTCGAAGCGGTAGCTGAAGGACAGCCCGATGTAGGGGAAGACGGTGCAGCCGCGGCATTCGGAGCGGTGACCGACCTCCTCGTCGCGGACCCGGAGGAACTCCTCGTCCCGGACGAGTTCGGCGAGGTCACGGTCCCACTCCACGGAGTTGTCGAAGGCGTGGTAGCAGGGCAGGACAAGGCGGCCGTCGGGGCCGATGGTGAGGATGCGCTTGTTGGCGTAGCAGTCGGTCGGCGCGAGCGGGTCGAGGCTCTCGACGTACTTGCGGAAGTGCAGGTTGAGCACGGCGAAGGGCTGGTGCAGCAGGCCGAGGAGTTCGGCGGCGATGGCGCCGGCGCCCGGGGTGCCGGATGCGGATGCGGGGGCGCCGGGTGCGGGGGCGCCGCTGCCGCAGGGTGACGGGCGGTCGTCGACGGGTCTGCCGTTCTGCTCGACGAGCTTGAGCTTGCGGGCCGTCCGGTTGGTGTCGCGGACGGTGTCCTGTTCGTCGAAGTACTCGAACATGGTGGAGAAGTACATGGTGACGCGGTTCTCCTGGGCGAAGCGCAGGAGTTCGGGCACCTCGTCGACGTTCTCGCGGGTGACGACGCAGATGAGCTTGAGATTGCCGGAGCCGGTGGCGGCGATGCGCCGGATGACGTCGAGGGCCCGGTCGAGGGTGGGCACGCCGCGGATCCGGCGGTAGCGGTCGGGCTGCAGGGTGTCGAGCGAGACGTTCATGGTGTCGACGTACGGCACGATCTCGTCGATGTGCTTGGCGAAGCGGATGCCGTTGCTGGTGATCTCGGTGGCCATGCCCAGCGCCTTGGCGTGCTGCACGATGCCGTTGATGTGCGGGTGGAGGACGGGTTCGCCGCCGGTGAAGTCGACGTAGCGGACGCCGAGGGCGTGCAGCTGGTCGAGGATCTCGCGGCCGCGCTCCAGGGTGAGTTCCTGGTAGCCCTTGAACTTGTCGTCCTGCCAGACGTTGCAGTAGCCGCAGAGCGAGTTGCAGCGGAAGGTGATGTAGAAGCGGGCCGACTGCAGGGAGCCCGGTGCGGCGGCGGTCTCGGGTGCTGTGCGAGGTGTCACGGCTGTCTTTCCGTCCGTACGGCGTCGTCGAGCGGCCCCGGGGTCCGGCGCCTCGTCGTGGTGGTCGTGCGGGAGGACCGCTGCGCCGTTGCTGGTGGGGCCGAAGGGACCGGTGTGGCCGGTGTGGCCCGGCTGATACTTCCAGTCGGCACCACCGGCCGACAAGATCTTGCAGGCCTTTCCTGCAAGATCTTGCACACGCCCGGTCCGTCCAACCGTGCCTTCCCCTAAGGGAATTGACGATCGATCAGGAACATGCCGACGACCGGTCGGACCGGAAGGGGCCGGACCGACCGGTCGGGGTCGGGAGCGGGGGACGGACGACGGGCGGAGGGCGACGGGTCAGGCCCCGACGACGTCCGCCAGCATCTCGGCGACGGCGAGCACCGGGAGTTGGGGGTTCGCGGCCGGGACGGTCGGCAGGAGCGAGGCGTCGACGACCCGCAGGTTCGACACG
Source organism: Kitasatospora sp. NE20-6 (assembly GCF_045862635.1). NCBI lineage: Bacteria > Bacillati > Actinomycetota > Actinomycetes > Kitasatosporales > Streptomycetaceae > Kitasatospora > Kitasatospora sp. NE20-6. The sequence goes on along the minus strand of NZ_BPRL01000021.1, from coordinate 163,252 downwards.
CCCCGCACCCGCCCCCCGCCGTCGGCCACCGCCGTCGGGTCGTCCTCCGCGCCCATGGCGCAGGTGCCCACGGGATGCCAGTACGTGCCCAGCCGCCCGCGGAGGTCCCGGCCCGCGAGCTCGGCCGCGGACTGCCCCGGCACGGCAGCAGCCAGACCCTTCAACGCCGGTGATTCCAGGAGCCGTTCGACGAGGCCCAGGCCCGTGCGCAGCACGGCGGCGTCGCGCCCCTCCGGGTCCGTGAGGAAGGCCGGGTCGATCTCCGGCGCCTCCGCGGGATCGGCGGACCGCAGCCGTACCCGGCCGCGCGAGGCCGGCTTCATCACCAGCACCGAGAAGCCGGCCTCGTACTGCCCGGGCGGGAGCTTGCCGAAGAGCGGCGGGCCCGCGGTCGGCACGATGTGCAGGTCCCAGGAGCCGTCGGTGCAGTACTCGCTGGCCGCCCTGACGAGCGTGCGGTTGACGTAGAGGTCGCCGGTCGCCTCCTTGGCGGCGAGGGAGGCGTTCAGCTCGTCGGTCGGGGCCATCGGCACGAACGCGCCGGGCTGGTCGACGAGGTTCTCGCCGACGCCGGGCAGGTCGACCGTCGGGCGCACCCCGACGGCCTCCAGGTGCGCGGCCGGGCCGATACCGCTGCGCAGGAGCACGGCGGGCGAGCCGAACGTGCCGCAGGCCAGCAGGTATTCGTCGGCGACGAGGGTCTCGCGCCGCCCGTCGGTCTCGACGACGACGCCGCGCACCCGGCCGTCCGCGATGTCCAGCCGGTCGACGGTGGTGCCGGCGAGGACGGTCAGGTTCGGCCGGGCCCGCACCTCCTCGTCCAGGTAGGCGAAGGCGGCGTTCCAGCGCAGCCCGTCGAGGGCGTTGAGCAGCGGGGTGCCGTGGCCCGGGCCGCCGGGCGCGCCCATGTCGACCTCGCGGTAGCCGAGTTCGGCCGCGGCCGTGACCACGCCGCGGCTCCACGCCGAGATCTCGTGGTCGGGCACGGCGTGCAGGCGCATCCGCTCGATCGCGCGGAGGCGGTACGGCTCCAGCCCCTCCTCCGACCACCGCGGGCCGCCGAGCCGGGCCCAGGCGTCGAGGTCGGGGCCGGGCGGCCAGGTGTTCCAGGCGCCGTTGATGCAGGACGAGCCGCCGAGGATCCGGGCCCGGATGCGGTGGACGGGCGTGTTGCGCTCCCACACGTCGCTGCGCGGCAGTGCGCGGGCGTTGCGCACCTGGTCGGGCCAGTCGTGCCGGTGCGGGCCGTAGTCCGGGCCCGCCTCGACCAGGCGGACGGTCCGGCCGGGGTCCTCGGAGAGGCGGGCGGCCAGCACGCAGCCGGCCACTCCCCCGCCGAGGACGAGGACGTCGGGTCCGGCGCGGTCCGGGGTGCCGGTCACGCGGCCCCTCCGGACTCCAGCTCCGCGGCGCGGGCGAGGAGTTCGTCGCGGCCGATGCAGTCGGTGCGGGTGCCCGGCACGGTGCAGGCGTAGGCGCCGGCGATCGCGCCGTAGAGGGCGGAGCGCTGCGGGGTCTCGCCGGAGAGCCAGCCGAGGAGGAAGCCGGACGCGTAGGAGTCCCCGGCGCCGTTGGAGTCGACCACCGGTGCGGGCGGGGTGACGGCGGGGACGTGCGTGAGCTCGCCGTCGACGAGCAGGTAGGAGCCGTCCGCGCCCGCCGTGCCGACGACGATCCTCGCCCGGCCGCGCTCGGCGATCTGCCGCAGGGTCTGCTCCGGCTTCGGGAGGGCGGTGGTGGAGACGAACACCAGGTCGGCCTCGTAGGCGAACGCCTCGTGGTAGTCGTTGACGCCGTCCCAGTTGTGCAGGTCGGTGGAGATGGTCACGCCGGCCTCGCGCAGCACCGGCAGGGCGAACGCGCACGGGTAGGTGATGGAGACGTGGGCGTGGCGGCTCCGTGCGGCCAGCTCCCGGACGGTCGCCTCGGGGAGCCGGTCCGCCTCGTGCGCGCGGCTGTCGTCGTAGAGCGAGAGCCTGCGTCCGTCGGGGCCGACGAGGTTGACCGCGCGCTTGGTGCCGTTCGGCGCGGGGACCTCGGTGAGGGCGATGCCGCGGTCGCGGTGGAGGGCGCGGACGAGGTCGCCCTCGTGGTCGTCGCCGAGCATGTCGATGTGGTGGGTGCGCAGGCCGAGCGCGCTCACGCCGAGCGCCACGAAGTCGCCGGTCTGCCCGGCCCGCCGCTCGATGGCGGGCAGCATGTAGCTGTCGGCGTACGGGAGCGGCAGCTGCGGGACGTGGACGATCGTGTCGACGCCGGCACCTCCCAGGACGAGGATGTCGGTCTCGGTGCTCATCGGTGCTCCTCAGGGGCGCGGATCGGGTGGGTGCAGGCCGGGCCGGGTGGCGGCCGGGGGCGGGGCGGTGGGAGCGGCCCGTTCGGGCCTCAACTGCCGCCGACGACAGGTGAGTCAAGCAGCCGGGCGGAGTGAAGGCAAGAACTTGCAGGTAGTTCCGGCAAATTCTTGCAGGATGGTGCGGCACCGTGCCGCACCCCGGCCGGTCCCGGTCGGAAGCGGTCACGCCGGCCGCCGGGAGGCGGTGGCGGTGGCGGTGCCGCGAGCGGCTCAGGGTGTCTGCGCGGCAGCGCGGGGGGCGGGCTCCGCCGCCAGGTCCCGGTACAGCGCCGCCACCGCCCGCGGCCCGGGCCGCTCGGTCAGCTCCTCCAGGCTCAGCGGCCGGCCCTCCGGGTCCGCCACCGGCAGCCGCCAGTTCGGGTACGCGTCGGTCGTACCGGGCAGGTTCTGCGGACGGCGGTCCCCCACGGTGTCGGGCAGCCACACCCCGAGGAGTGTCGCCGGTGTCATCGCCAGGAACCGGTGCAGGCCCATCGCCTCGCGCGTCGGCACCGCACCGGACACCGCACCGGGCTCCGTACGACCCTCCGCACGGCCCTCCGCACGACTTTCCGGCGCGAGCGCGCCGCTGCGTGCGAGCTCCTGCAGCCAGCCTGTCCGCTCGGCGGCCGCCGCCTCCTCCGCCCGGTCGAGCGGCTCCGCGAGCAGCCCCAGGCGCTCGTGCAGCCGCACATGGGCGCCGTCCAGCCAGGCCGCGGTGCTCGGCAGGTCGTGGGTGGTCAGGGTGGCCAGGCAGTCACCCCGCCACTGCTCCGCCGGCAGCGGGCCCGAGCGCTCCTCCGAACCGCCGAGGTACTCGAAGCGCAGCACCGACGTGCCCAGGATCCCGCGGTCCGCCAGCTCCTCGCGGACACCCCGCTCGACCGTGCCGAGGTCCTCCCCGATCACCAGGCTGCCCGCCCGGTGCGCCTCCAGGGCGAGCACACCGAGCATCGCCCCGTGGTCGTAGCGGACGTACGCGCCCTCGGCCGCACTCGCCCCCTCCGGCACCCACCAGAGCCGGAAGAGACCCATGACGTGGTCCAGCCGCAGCGCCCCGGACCGCCGCAGCGTGCCCCGCAGCACCTCCGCGAACGGGGCGTACCCGGCCTCGGCGAGGGTGTCCGGACGCCACGGCGGCAGGCCCCAGTCCTGGCCGTGCGGGTTGAAGTCGTCCGCCGGGCAGCCGACCGTCATGCCCTCCGCCAGGTAGCGGCGCAGGCTCCAGGCATCCGCCCCTTCCGGGTCGACGCCGACCGCGAGGTCGTGCATCAGGCCGATCGCCATGCCGGCGCCGGTGGCGGCCTGCTGGGCGTCCGCGAGCTGCTCGTCGACCAGCCACGCCAGGCGGCGGTGGAAGTCGACCCGGTCCGCCAGCCCCGCCGCGGCTGCGGCCACCTCCGGCCCGTCGGGGCTGCGCAGCCCGGCCGGCCACGAGCGCCACCGGGTGCCGTGCACCTCCGCGAGCGCGCACCAGGTCGCGAAGTCGGTGAGGCCGCGTCCCTCCGCGGCGGCGTACCGCTCGTACGCCGCGCGCCGTTCCGGGCCGAGCGGCACCCGGTGGACGAGCTCCAGCGCGCGCAGTTTCAGGTCGCGGACGGCCTCCCGGTCGATCAGCCCCTCCCCGGCGAGGACGGCCTCCCGCAGGCGGGCCGCGCGCGCGGCGAGCTCCCCCGCCACCGCACGGTCGGCGGCCGGCAGCGCCGCGTACTCGGGGACGGCCTCGATCCGCAGGTTCATCGGGTCCGGGAAGCGCCGGCTGCTCGGCCGGTACGGGGACGGGTCCGGCAGCGGCCCCGGCACGTACGCGTGCAGCGGGTTGAGCTGCAGGAAGTCGGCGCCCAGGCCGCCCGCCCAGCGGCCGATCCCGGCGAGGTCGCCGAGGTCGCCCATGCCCCAGGAGTGGCGCGAGAGCACCGAGTACAGCTGCACCAGCAGGCCCCAGCCGCGCCGCTCCGGACCGCCGAGGCGGGTCGGCGCGACCAGCAGCGGCACGGTCTCCCGGCGGCCGGCCCGTGCGGCGTGCAGGGTGTGGCGGCCGACGGGCAGCCCGGCCAGGCCGGCACCGGCCGGGCCGAGGGCGCGGGTGGCACCGTCCTCGGTCACCGCCCACAGCTCGGTGCCCGCCGGGACGGCCGCGAGGGTGTGCGGGCGGCCCCGGCGCAGCACCACGCAGGGCGGCAGCAGCCGGTCGGCGGCGGTCCGGTCGTGCGCGGCCAGGGCGGCGCGGACGCCGGCCGGGGTCGCGGCGTCGACGCCGAGCGCGGCCAGCACGGCGCGCAGGGTGTCCGGGGAGGTGTCGACCCGGTGGCCGAGGTCGGTGGTCCAGTGCGCGGCGACGCCGTGGCGGCGGGCCAGTTCGGCCAGGTCGGCGAGGTCGGGGGTGGGCGGCATCGGTCGACTCCCGGTTCGGGGGTGAGAGGGCTCCGGCGAGGGGGCTCCGGCGAGGAGGCTCCCGTCAGGGGGCTCCGGTCAGGGTGCGGGCGGCGGGAAGAGGCGTTCGAGCACCGCCGCGACGCCGTCCTCCTCGTTGCTCGGGGCGACCTCGTCCGCCTGCCGCCGCAGGTCGGCGTGGGCGTTGCCCATCGCGACGCCGTGGCCGGCCCAGGCGAGCATCGGGATGTCGTTGGGCATGTCGCCGAAGGCGACCGTCGCGGCGGCGGTGAAGCCCAGCACGCGGGCGGCGGCGGCGAGTCCGCTCGCCTTGCTGACGCCCGCGGGGAGGAGCTCGACCAGGCCCTCGCCGGAGTGGGTGACCGTCACCTCCCCCGCGCAGACCTCCGAGGCCACCGCGGCGAGCCGGTCGTCGTCGAGGTCCGGGTGCCGGATGAGCACCTTGTCCACCGGCTGCGCGAGGAGTTCGGCCGGATCGGCCAGGCGCCAGCCGCACCTGACCTTCTCGTCGAAGCCCGGCGTGACCACGAACTCGCCCGCCGGCCCGGACGTCACCGCGGCCAGCCGCAGCGGCCCCGTCCGCTCGGCGATCCGGGCGAGCAGCCCGCGGACGACCGCCCGGTCGAGGGTCGCGGAGGAGAGCAGGCGGTCGGCACCGACGTCGTACAGCTGCGCCCCCTGCCCGCACACCGCCAGGCCCTTGTAGTCCAGCCTCTCCAGCAGCAGGCTGCGGCACCCGGCCGCCGGGCGGCCCGTGACCACCAGGTGCAGCGCGCCGGACGCCTCGGCGCGGGCGAGTGCGGCGCGGGTCCGGTCGGAGACGCTCAGGTCGCCGCGGAGCAGCGTGCCGTCGAGGTCGGTGGCGACGACCGTGTAGCGGGGGCGGTCGGCACGGGTGGGTGCGGTCATGGTTCAGCTTCTCTCTCGGGCGGTGCCGGCGGGGGCGGTGGACCGGCAGGCGTCGAGGGGGCGCTCGTCCCAGGCGAAGCGGCCGCTGCGCAGCCGGAGCAGGAAGACCAGCGGGCCGGCCGGTTCGGCGGGCAGCACGGTCTCGAACCGGCCGTCGCCGCCGGTGAGCGGGTGCTCTCCGGTCGGCAGCAGGAGCAGCACGCTCTCGGCGTGCGGCAGCCGGTACTCGACGCGGACGCCGCGGCCGGCCGGTTCGACGAGGCAGCGGCGGTCGAGCTCGGCGGCGGTGCCGGTGTCGTCGAGCAGGGCGGTGAGGTCGGCGCAGCGGGCGAAGTCGGCGCGTTCGAGGGCGGCGGCGAGCAGTTGTTCGAGTTCGGGCCGGCCGGCGGGGGCGACCGTCCGGTAGGCCGCGAGGTCGCCCAGGCGCAGGGCGGCGTCGGCGATCTCCCGCCGGTGGGTGATGCGGTCGGTGTCGGCGAGGCTGTCGAACCAGCCGTACTCGGCGGCGCGTTCGGGGGTGAGGCCGGGCAGTACGCCGGCGCTCGCGGCGGCGAAGACGGCCAGCCGGGTGGTGGCGGCGCGGCGCCAGGTGAAGCGGCGGGCGAGCGCGCGGGCGTTGTCGGAGAGCCGGCGGTACTCGGCCGGGTCGTCGCGGTGGAGGCGGGCGGCCTCGCGGATGCGGGCGGTGAGGGCGGCGGTGAGCAGCGGGTCGTCCTCGGTGAAGGAGCGCGGCACGTGGAGCCCGGTGGCGTCGCGGTGCCGGCGCGGCAGGTGGTGGCGGTAGTGGGTGGTGACCTCCTGCGCGGTGGCGATGGGCACCGCGCCGAAGGCCATGAGCTGGCCCTGGGCGATGAGGAAGGAGTCGAGTTCGAACTTCGACGGGAAGAGGCAGAAGTCGGCGGCGACGGCCTCACGGTGGAGGGTGTCCTCGTCGGCCATCGCCCAGTCGAGGTGCACCCGGTCGGGGTGGCGGTCGGCGACCTCCTGGAAGTACGGGTCGCCGGCGGCGACGGTGACGTCGTCGCCGCCCGCCGCGACGGCGCAGCGGACGACGAAGTTGACGTCGGGGTCGGTGGCGAGCACCGCCTCGATGGCGCGGAAGAGTTCGACCTGTCCCTTGTGGTGCACGGAGAAGCGGGCCGAGTGGTAGAAGGTCGGCAGGGCGGGGTCGAGGCCGAGGGAGGTGAGCACGTCGGCGCGGTCGACGGCGGCGGGGTCGCGGGCGAGCCAGCCGTCGGGGACGGCGCAGCCGCCGACGAACTGCCGCTCGGCGGTGCGCCGGACGATCCGGGCGACGGTCAGCTGCCGGAACGCCTCTTCGAAGGGGGTGTCGCGGAGGGTGGAGTAGAAGTCGAGCTGCCCGTGGGTGAGGAAGTCGATCAGGTCGGCGGTGGCGGCGGTGAGGGCGAAGTAGCCGACGCCGTCGGCGTTCTTGCGTTCGGTGAGGTGGGTGCTCGGCAGGTGTGCGGCCATCGCTTCGGCGCGGGCGCCGGCGGGGGGCGGGTCGGTGAGGGCGCCGAGGTCGGTCTCGGTGTCGAACAGCTTGAGGAGCGCTTCGAGTTGGGGCCGGTGGATCTGCTGGTCGATGGGCATGTTGCTGGCCAGGGTGCTGACGACGAGGGCGTTCGGGTCGGCCTTCAGCACGGGGGGCAGCAGGTAGTGGTAGTAGGGCTCGTAGGCCTGGACGACGACGGGTTCGCCGGCGAAGCGGTCGCGCAGGAAGCGCAGGCCGGAGACCTGGAAGACGAGCGGTTTGAAGAAGGCGAGGTCGGTGCCCTCGCTGCTGCGGGCGGGGTAGATGCGCTCGGGCAGGAGGTCGAGGTACTCGTCGGAGAGGAAGTAGAGGTCGACGCCTTCGTGGCGCAGCAGGTGGGCGCGGGTGGTGAGGTGGAGGTCGAGGGCGGGCGGGTGGCCGGGCCAGACGTCCGGGTCGAGGACGAGGGGCACGGTGTGCCGGTCGGTGTGGTCGAGGTCCTCCAGCGGGTAGCGGGCCCGCAGGTGGTCGAGGCAGCCGTGCGCGGGGGTGATCACCGAGACGCGGTGGCCCTGGTCGGCGAACTCCCGGGCGAGGTTCCAGACCAGCGAGGCGAGCCCGCCGCGCATCATGCGGACGTCGAAGCCCACGCTCTCGAAGGCGAATTGGACGATGTGCACCGTCGGCGTTCCTCTCTCTCGTCGCGTGTCAGGCCGGGTCGGCCGCGTGCAGCCCGAGGAGGGCGTGGGCGGCCAGGGTGGCCGCGTCGGTGATCCGTCCGGAGCGGACGAGGTCGCGCCACTGCGCCGGGTCGGCCCAGCGCTGGCGCATGTCGGCCTCCGTGGGCTCGCGTTGGGGCGTGCCCGCGGTGAGGTCCTCGGCGAGGAAGACGTGGCAGCCCTGGCTGGCGTAGCCGTAGGCGACGTGCAGGCGGCCGAGGTAGGTCATCCGGGCGGCGCGCAGGCCGGTCTCCTCGCGCAGTTCGGTGCGGGCGAGTTCGAGCGGGGCGCCGGGGTGCCGGGTCTCGGCCCAGGAGCCCTGCGGGAACTCCCAGTAGCGTCCGCCGACGGGGTAGCGGTACTGCTCGACGAGGTGCACCCGGCCGTCCTGGCGGGGTACGACCAGGGCGTAGTCGGGTTTGTCGACGACGCCGTAGCGGCCGGGGCTGCCGTCGGCGTGCTCGATGTCGTCCTCGCGGACGCTCATCCACGGGTTGCGGTAGACCTCGCGGGAGCGGACGGTGCGGATCACGGGGCGGCCTCCAGCAGGGTGCGGACCCCCTCGGCGACGCCGCGTACCCGCAGGCCGTGGGCGGCGAGCAGGGTGTCGAGGCGGTCGCTGGTCAGGCAGGTGTTGGCGGGGCGGCTGGCGTAGCGGCCGGCGGCCCGTGGCACCGGCCGTACGCGGCTGCGGGGCAGGCCGAGGCCGTCGGCGACGGCCTGGGCCCAGGCGGCGCGGGAGATGCGGTCGGGGCCGCCGAGGTGGAGCAGCGGGGGTGTGCCGGCGGTGAGGGCGGCGGCGGTGACCGCCGCGACGTCGTCCACGAGCACGGGGGTCGTCCACTGGTCGTCGGGGGCCTCGACGGTGTCGCCGGCGCGCAGCCGGTGGGCGCAGGAGGAGAAGAAGTTCAGCCATTTGCCGCTCTCGGGCGGCTCCCATCCGTAGACGAGGCTGACGCGGAGCACGGTGGTGTCGGGGGCGGCGCGGACGACGCGTTCGGCGCGGAGTTTGGCGCGGCCGTAGGCGTTGGCGGGGGCGGTGGGGGTGGATTCGTCGTTGTGCGGCGAGGTGCCGTCGAAGACGTTGTCGGTGGAGACGAGCACGGTGCGCAGGCCGGGGGCGGCGGCGGTGAGGTTGGCGGCGGCCGCGGTGTGCAGGGCTGCCGCGTGTTCGGGGTTGGCCTCGCACCAGGTGACGTCGGAGGGGCCGTGCACGAGCACCAGCCGGTCGGGCCGCACCCGGTCGACGGTGCGGGCGCAGGCGTCGGCGTCGGCGGCGTCGAGCGGCACCCAGTCGAGCGGCACCCAGGGGCCGGCCGGTCCGGCGGGCGGGCGGCGGGAGGCGAGGACGGGGCGGTCTCCGGCGGCGGCGAGGCGGGCGGCGACGGCGCGTCCGACGAAGCCGCTGCCCACGATCAGGGTGCGGGTCATGCGACCGTCACCGCCTGCCGGGCGGCGCTGCGGGCGGCGAGGAGGCGTCCGGCGCCGATCAGGCCGTGGTCGTCGTCGGGTGCGCCGAGCACGACCATGCGGCGGATCTCCTCCGTGGTGAGGCCGAAGCAGCCGAGGCGTTCGATCTCCTCGGTGAGGAGCCGGGCGAAGCGGGGGCCGACGGCGAGGGCGAAGCCGCCCATGAGGACGAAGCGGCGCACGCCGATGGAGGTGAAGACGGAGGTGACGGCGGAGGCGAGGTGGGCGAGGCCGCCGCGCAGGACGGCGGTGGCGAAGGGGTCGTCGGCGCGGATCGCGGCGACGAGGGTGCGGTTGTCGAGCAGGTCGGCGGCGGGTGCGGCGAGGCCGAGGTAGGAGCGGGCGTAGCCGTCCGGGTCGGCGAGGGCGGCGCGGCGGGCGGCGGCCTGCAGGCCGCGGCCGGAGGCGATGCCGCCGAGGTGGCCGCGGCCGCCGCAGTCGCAGAGCGGGGCGTGCGGGGAGGGGTCGCACGTCCAGTGGCCGAGTTCGCCGCCGTGGCCCTCCGGGTCGAGGAGCACCTCACCCGCGCGGTAGACCTTGCTGCCGATCCCGGAGCTGACGGTGATCAGGCAGAACGGCTGCTCGCCCGTGCCGGTGACGTAGCGCCAGACGGCGGCGGTGAGGTCGTTGACGACGACGACGGGCAGGCCGAGGCGTTCCTCCAGCCGCAGGCGCAGCGGCAGCGGGTCGCCGCGTTCGCCCCAGACGGTCGGGGCGGTGACGACCCGGCCGTCGGCGGTGACGGGGCCGGCGAAAGCGACGGCGAGCGCGGTGCTGCCGTGGCGTCCGACGGCTTCGGCGGTGAGGTCGGCGAGCTGGCGCACGACGCGGTCCTGGAGTTCGGGCACGGGGGCGCCGGGGTGGCGGGCCATGCCGTCGGTGGGGGTGCGGCGGATGTCGGTGAGGGCACCGGTGCCGGTGTCGTAGCGGGCGGTGCGCAGGGTGGTGCCGCCGAGGTCGGCGACGGTGAAGGCGGGTTCAGACACGGGCCTCTCCCCGGGCGTACGGTGTCTCCATCTGCTGGACGAAGCCGTCCTCCAGGACGATCGCGGAGTCGATCGCGGCGCCGTCCGGCACGGTCGCGCCGGGCAGCAGGACGCTGCGGGTGACGTGGGCGCCGGCGCCGATGCGGACGCCGGGGAAGGCGACGCTGTGCGCGAGGCGGCCGTGGTTGACGAGGTCTGCGGGGACGATGCTGCGTTCGACGCCGGGGGCGTCGGCGACGAGGCTGCGCGGCACGCCCGGGGCGAGGGTGCGGGGCAGCCGGGCGAGCGGCAGGGCGGGCCGGTCGCCGAGGAGGGCGAGGTGGGCGCGGTGGTAGCGGTCGACGGTGCCGATGTCCTCCCAGTGGCCGTGCACCTCGTGGCCGAGGATGCGTTCGCCGCCGGCGAGCATGGCGGGGATGACGTCGCGGCTGATGTCGTGCTGCCAGTCGGTGCCGTCGAGCTGTTCCAGGTAGCGGTGGAGCACGGCGGCGTCGAAGACGCAGAACGCGGCGAAGACGAGGTCGCTGGTCGGGTCGGCGGGCTTTTCGACGAAGCGGGTGAGCTGTCCGCCGGCGTCGAACTCGACCATGCCGAAGAGGTGCACCCAGCGGCGGTCGATCCGCTGGTGGGCGACGGTGAGGGCGGCGCCGGAGGCGCGGTGCCGGGCGATCAGCGGGCCGTAGTCGTAGCGGTAGACGTGGTCGGCGTGCAGCACCAGCACCTCGGAGGTGCCGGGCCCGAAGACGTACGGGGCCTTGCGGATGAGGGCGTCGGCGGTGCCGCGTTCGGGCGGTCCGGCGGGCGGTGGCGGGCGGTGGCCGGTGCCGTCCCGGTAGGCGCGGTCGTACGGGCCGAAGTGCACCCGGAAGCCGGGGCGCCGCCAGGTGCGGTGGAGGTCGTCCATGAGCTGCCGTTCCTCGTACTGGGAGAGGAGCAGCACCTCGTCGAGGCCGGAGTCGGCGGCGTTGGCGAGGGAGAAGTCGATCAGGCGGCAGGACCCTCCGAAGGGGACGAGGGGCTTGAGCCGGCCGTGGCCGAGGCGGCCCATCCGGCGGCCTTCGCCGCCGGCGAGCAGCACGGCGCGCACTCCGTCAGCCATGGCGCACCACGTCCCAGGTGGTGCGGCCGCCGGTGAGGGTGAGCAGGAGGTGGAGTTCGGTGCCGGTGGCGGGTGCTGCGCCGGTGAACTCGTCGCCGTGCTTGTCGAGTTGCCGGACGGTCACGGTGCGGCGGCCGGGGCCGGCCGGGGCGGGTTCGACGAGTTCGACGCGTTCGGCGTGCGGCAGCCGGTAGGTGACGCGGCCGCCCTCGACGGTGCAGCGGCCGTCGAGCCGGGCGCGCAGCGCCGGGTCGCTGTCGGCGGTGCGGGCGCAGCGGGCGAAGTCGGCGCGGGCCCAGGCGGCTTCGAAGAGTGCGCGGGTGGTGGCCGGGTCGGGTGCGTGGCAGCGGCGGTGGGTGTCGGCGTCGCCGAGGCGGAGCGCGGCGGCGGCGACGGCGTCCCGGTCGGTGGTGTACGCGTCCTCGGGCAGCAGGTCGAACCAGCCGTGGCGGAGGATCGGTTCGGTGCGCAGCACGGGGCGGCGGCCCTCCCACAGCGGGGTGAACGCGTCGAGGTGCAGCCGGGCGGCGCGCTCCCAGGTGAACTGCCGGGCGTTGGCGACGGCGTTGGCGCGCAGCCGCCGGTACTCCTCGGGCTGCTCGTGCAGCAGGGCCGCGGCCTGGTGGATGCGCCGGGCGAGGGCGTCGGCGAGCAGCGGGTCGTCCTCGGTGAAGGAGCGGTCGACGGCGAAGCCGGTGGCGGTGGCCGCGCCGGGGCCGGTGAGCGGGTCGGCGGTGTGCCCGAAGTGCGCCATGCCGAGCTGGGCGGTGGCGATCGGGACGGCTCCGGCGGCCATCGCCTCGCCCTGGGCGATGAGGAAGGTGTCCATCTCGAACTTCGACGGGAAGAGGCAGTAGTCCGAGGAGGAGGCGTACTCGGCGATCCGCCGTTCGTCGACGCGCTGCCACTCCAGGTGGACGCGGTCCTTGTGCCGGGCGGCCACGTCGTGGACGTACGGGTCGGGGATGCCCTCGTCGCTGATGCAGCGCAGCACGAAGTTGGCGGCGAGGCCTTCGGTCAGCACCCGGTCGACGGCGCGGAACAGCTCGACCTGGCCCTTGTGGTTGACCGCGTAGCGGGCGTTGTGGAAGAAGGTCGGCAGGGCGGGGTTGAGGCCGAGGCCGCCGAGCACGGCGGCGCGGTCGACGGCGGGCAGTTCGCCGCCCGTCCAGGTGTCGCCGACGGCGCAGCCGCCGACGAAGCTCTTGTGGGCGTTGCGGCGCACGGTGTCGTGGACGGGCAGCCGGGTGAAGATCTGCTCGAACGGCGTGTCGGCGAAGTCGGTGTAGAAGTCCTGGTGGCCGGGTGAGAGGAAGTCGACGAGGTCGGCGTGGTCGGCCACCAGGTCGTAGACGCGCACGTGGCCGGGCCCGTACTCGTAGTGCAGGTGGGTGTGCTGCTGGTAGGTGCTCATCACCTGCTCGTGCTCGGTGAGCGGCAGGCCGGCGTCCTCGGCGGGCAGGGTGACGTCGGCGCCGAGGAACTCCAGCAGGCGTTCCACCTTGGGGCGGTAGACCTTCTTGGTGATCGGCATGTTGCTCTGCACGGTGCCGACGACGAGCTTGTCGGGGTCGTCGCGGAAGGCGGCGGGCAGCAGGTAGTGGTAGTACGGCTCGTGGGCGTGGACGACGGCCCTCTCGCCGGCGAAGTGCGCGCGGACGAAGCGGATGCTGTCGACCTGGTAGGCGAGGGGCTTGAAGAAGACCAGGTCGTGGCCCTTGCTGGAGTAGGGCGGGTAGAACCGGTCGGGCAGTCGGTCGAGCAGGTCGTTGGAGAGGAAGTACAGGTCGACGCCTTCCAGGCGCAGCCGGTGCGCGGTGGTCGTCAGGGGGATGCGCACCTCGGCGGGGAAGCGGTCGCCCCAGGTCTGCGGGTCGAGCACGAGCGGCAGTTCGTAGCTGTCGCGGTGGTCGAGGGTCTCCAGGTCGTGGTAGCGCCGCAGGTCGTCCAGCCGGCCGTGGGCGGGGGTGACGATGGAGACGCGGTGGCCCTGGTCGGCGAGGGCCCTGGAGAGGTTCCACAGGTAGACGGACGTGCCGCCCTGGATGAGGCGGTGGTCGAAGCCGCCGCAGTCGAAGTAGGTCTCGATGATGTGCACGGGTCTCAGTCCTTCGCCCTGGTGTCCGGCCGGCCCTCGGGGGCGGGCGGGGGTGCGGTGTCCGGCCGGGCCGTGTCCGGCGTTCCGTCGGGTGCCGCGGCGGCCTCCACCGCGTGCCGCAGGTTGATGGCGGCGTGGTAGCCGCGGTCGTGGGCGTACGCGTGGTCGAGTTCGTGGATCAGGCGGCGCAGCCGGAAGAGCCGCCAGGCGGGGTGGCCGGCGAGGGGCTGCGCGTCGGTGATCAGGAGGCCGCCGATGCGGGCCGCCCAGAGGCGGGCGGCCTCCTGCAGGCGGGCGAGTTCGGCGAGGTCGTGCGGGGTCCAGCCGGGGGTGTCGGGGCGGGCGCCGGCGGCGGTGAGGAGGGCGGTGCGGCAGGTGTCGTCGGGGTCCTTGCCGAGGACGTGCGCGGCGCGGTCGGTGAACTCGTCGGCGGTGAAGATCTCCAGGCCGCGCTGGAGGGCGGCGAGGTCCTGCCAGGGCGACTGTGCGGTGGCGGGGTCCGCCGGGTCGGGGTGCGGGGTGGAGAGGTCGATGACGCACAGCTCCCAGCTGCCGTCGGGGAGTTCGCGGCGCAGCAGGTGGGAGAGGTGGAGGTCGCCGTGGCCGGGTCCGGCGGGCCAGGGCTGCGGCGGTGCGGCGGCGACCAGGGCGAGTTCGCGGTCGAGGCCGGTGACGGCGGCCCGGCGGACGGCGCCGGGGTGGCGGTCGTCGCCGAGCAGGTGCGGGCGCAGTGCGGCGATCCGCGCGGCGGTGTCGGCGAGGACCGCCCGGACGGGGAACTCGGGGTGCGGGCCGAGCCGTTCGGCGAGGTCCTGGTGGAAGGCCCGCAGGAACCGGCCGGTGTCGCGCAGCGGGGCGACGAGCGCGCGCTGGGACGCGGTGACGGCGGTCCGCGGGTCGGCGCCGTCCTGCAGGAGCGGCCAGAGTGCGCGGATGCCGTCCCGCAGCGGCACGTTGAGGCCGTCGCCGGCGGCGTAGCGGTAGAGCACGCCGAGCGGGTCGCGGCGGCCGGTGGCGGTGTCGACGTAGGTGTACTCGCCGGCGGGCTGCTGGGTGCGTCCGCCGGGGGCCATCAGGCGGAGCAGTTCGGGCTCGCGGGTGCCGGTGCCGATGCGCCGGTACGTCTTGTGGGCGTGCGCGGTGCCGCCGAGGTCGAGCAGCGAGAGGGTGTTGGAGGACCAGCCGGGGTCGAAGGGCAGCTGTCCCCGGAACTCCGGTGGTGTGCCGTCGAATTCGACGAGGTTGCCGCGCCGGGTGGGCAGGCGCAGGCCGTCGCGGAGGGCCTGGACGACGAGCCGGTCGAAGTCCTTCGTGCGGTCGGCGGGGCGGCCGGGGTCGTCGGCGGCGACAGGCACGAACCAGCGGTCGGTGCCGCCGCCGGCGGGGGCGACGAGCAGCAGGCGGACGGGGCCGAGGACGGCCTCGTCGAGGAGGTCGAAGCCGGGTGCGCGGCGGGCGGTGCCGTCGGTCCAGGCGGCGCCGCGGAGGAGTTCGACCGTGGCGGGCGGGGGGCTGCCGAGCAGCAGGGTGTCCAAGGTTCAGCTCCCGGTCATCTCGTAGCGGTCCACGCCCCGGTGCCAGACCAGCAGGGCGGTCGCCGCCAGGGCGGCGGTCACCACGGGCAGCCACAGCAGCAGTCCTGTCCGCCCGAAGAGCAGGTAGGACGCGGGGACGTAGGCGGTGAAGGCGTAGGGCAGCAGCCAGGTGAGCAGCCACCGCAGGGAGGGGTGGTACAGGTCGAGGGGGTAGCCGGAGAAGTCGCCCAGCTGGTTCGCCGAGTAGAGGGCGGGGAAGCTGCTGGTGGTCCAGAAGGCGAGGGCGGCGAACGTGGTCTTGATCGAGGCGAGGATGACGGCGCCGCACAGCGCGAGGAGCGGCAGCAGCAGGAGCTGGCCGAGGGTGAGGCCGACGGGCAGGCAGCTCGCGGCGTACCAGAGGATGGCGATGCCGGTGAGGAGTTCGCCGAAGCCGTCGGGGTAGAGGAAGCGCTCGGAGAGCACGGCGTAGAGCGGGTGCACCGGGCGGATCAGGTAGCGGTAGAACTCGCCGGACTGCACGAGCCGTTGGGCGAGGATCCACAGCTGGTCGGTGAAGAGCCGGTCGAGGCCGCGCGGCAGCAGGGAGAAGCCGATCAGGAAGAGCACCTGGTGGTAGTTCCAGCCGGCGACGAGCGGCACCTGCCGGAAGACCATGGAGACGACGGCGAGTTGGCAGCCGACCCGGAGCAGCAGGCCGCCGGCGCCGAGCAGGAAGTCCACCCGGTACTCGGTCAGCCGGCTGAGGCTGACCACGCTGAGGTGCCAGGTGAGCCGGGTGTAGCGCAGGGTGGTGGCGACCGGTGTCATCCGCCGAGCACCTCCAGCCGGCGTACGGCGGAGCGCCACGCGAGCGCGGCGAGTCCGGTCAGGAGGGCGGCCCACGTGGCCTGGACGGCGAGGATGCCGGCCGCCCCGGCGGGCCCGGTGTAGTGGCCGAGCAGCAGGCGCAGCGGTCCGTCGACCATGCCCTGGAAGGGCAGCACGTGGGCGACGGCGGCGAGCGGGCCCGGCATGAGGGCGAGCGGCACGACCTGGCCGGCGAAGAACGCGACGACGCCGTCCTTGATGATGCGCACGCCCCAGATGTTGGTGGTGACGAAGGCGGCCAGGCCGACCAGCAGGTTGACGGCGAAGCCGATGACCAGGGAGAGCGCGGCGGAGACGGCGAAGAGCACCGCGCCGGCCCAGGTGGGCGTGGTGAGGGGCAGCAGCAGCGCGTACAGGGCGACGACCGGCGCGGCGACGAGGGCGGCGTTGGCGAGCGAGACGGGCAGGCCGGTCGCGAAGCGGGTGAGCGGGTAGTGGACGGGCCGCAGGAGGGAGACGGCGATGTCGCCGCGCCGCACCTCCTCGGAGACCTCCTGGTCGACCCGGTTGGCCTGCAGCAGCGCCAGCATCTGGGCGAGCAGCACGTAGGTGGTGAGCTGCGGCAGGTCGTAGCCGCCGGGCAGGGCACCGGTGCGGCCCGCGTACACGGCGCGCCACAGGAAGACCTGCAGGCCGACGGCGGTGGTGGCGGTGACGGCGTTGACGAGGAAGGTGGAGCGGTACTGCAGCAGCGCCTGCAGGCTGCCCGCGGCGAACGGCGTGTACCGGCGCAGGCCGGCGGCGGCGGTCACACCAGCACCTCCGCGGTTTCGGGGCGGCCGGTGTAGATGCGGCGCAGCACCGTCTCCAGGTCGGGTTCGGGGGCGACGCAGTCGACGAGGTCGAAGTGCTCCAGGAGGAAGCCCATCACCTGCCGGGCGGACCAGCGGCCGACCGGGTAGTCGATGCGGATCCGTCCGCCGTCGGCGGCGCGGGCGGTGACGCCGGGGAGGCTGCTCTCGACGAGGGTGACGGCCTCGGCCGTGCCGGGGCCGTCCTGGTGCTCGAAGACGACCGCCCGGGTGTCGGCGGTGCGCAGCAGCTCGTGCATGCCGCCCTGGTGCACGACCTCGCCCCGGTTGACGACGAGCACCTGGTCGCAGATCGCGGTGATGTCGCCGATGTCGTGGCTGGTCAGCATGACGGTGGTGCCGAGTTCGGCGTTGACGTGGTTGACGAGTTCGCGGACGGCCTCCTTGAGCACGAGGTCGAGGCCGACGGTGGGTTCGTCGAGGAAGACCACCGCCGGGTCGTGCAGGAGGCTCGCGGCGACCTCGGCCCGCATCCGCTGGCCGAGGCTCAACTGCCGTACGGGGGTGGTGCCGAGGGCGTCGAGGTCGAGGAGCCGCCGGTAGAGCTCCATGTTGCGGTGGTACACCGTGTCGGGGATGTCGTAGATGCGGCGCAGGATGCGGAAGGAGTCGGCGACCGGCAGGTCCCACCAGAGCTGGCTGCGCTGGCCGAAGACCACGCCGATGTTGGCGGCGTTGCGCTGCCGTTCCCGGTACGGTTCGAGGCCCGCGACGAGGCCGCGGCCCGAGGTGGGGCTCATGACGCCGGTCAGCATCTTGACGGTGGTGGACTTCCCGGCGCCGTTGGCGCCGATGTACGCGGCCTTGACGCCGGCCGGGATCTCGAACGACACCCCGGAGACGGCGCGGACGATGCGGTGCTCGCGGCTGAGGAGCGTGCCGAGGCTGCCGAGCAGGCCCGGCCGGCGCTCGTACACCTTGAACTCCTTGACGAGGTTCTCGGCGACGATCATCGGGTGGCCTCCGTGACGCGTTCGACGGCCCGGCCGAGGAGGGTCACGCCTTCGTCCAGGAGGGCCCGGTCGATGGTGAACGGCGGGGCGAGCCGGATGATGTGGCCGCCGATGGAGGTCCGCAGGCCGAGGTCGAGGGCGGTGAGGTAGACCGCGCGGGCGATGTCGGGTGCGGGCTCGCGGGTCTCCCGGCTGCGGACGAACTCCAGTCCGTGGAGCAGGCCGAGCCCGCGGACGTCGCCCAGCACGTCGAAGCGGGCGTGGAGTTCGGCGAGCCGCTCGCCGAGCAGTTCGCCGAGGCTGCGGACGTTGTCGATCAGGGTGTCGCGGGCCACCACCTCCAGGGTGGCGCGGGCGGCGGCGATGCCCAGCGGGTTGTTGGCGTAGGTGGAGGCGGTGGAGCCGGCCCGCGCCGCGTCGGGGTGGCGCAGCACGTCGGACCGCCCGGCCAGCACGGCGAACGGGAAGCCGGAGGCCATGCCCTTGGAGAGGGCGACCAGGTCGGGTTCGAGGCCGAACTGCTCGCCGGCCAGGAAGGTGCCGGTGCGTCCGCCGCCGGTCAGCACCTCGTCGGCGACGAGGAGCACGCCGTTGTCGCGGCACGCGTCGCCGATCTGCTCCCAGTAGCCGGGGGGCGGCACGATGACGCCGGCGGCGCCGAGCACGGGTTCGAAGACCAGCGCGGAGACGTTGGGCTTCTCGGCGATGTGCTTGCGGACGAGCGTCGCGCAGCGCACCCCGCAGGAGGGGTGTTCGAGGTCGAGCGGGCACCGGTAGCAGTACGGGGAGTAGCCGAGGATGCTGTTGCCGGCGTGCGCCTGGTTGCCGATGTCCCAGTGCACGAGCATGCGGGCGCCCTGGGTCTTGCCGTGGAAGCCGTGCCGCAGCGCCCCGATGCGGTTGCGGCCGGGTTCGGCGACGGCCTGCACGGCGCGCAGGGCGGCCTCGACGACCTCGGCGCCGGTGGAGAAGAAGCCGTAGGTGTCGAGCTGTTCGGGCAGCAGGCGGGCGAGGAGGTCGCAGAGTTCGGCGCGGCCCGCGGTCGAGAAGTCGTGGACGTTCCAGAGCCGGGCGGCCTGTTCGGTCAGGGCGGCGACGACCTCGGGGTGGCAGTGGCCGAGCGACTGGGTGAGGGTGCCGGCGGCGAGGTCGATGTACTGGTTGCCGTCGAGGTCGGTGAGGACGGCGCCGCGGCCCTCGGTGAAGACCCGGCGGCCGAGCGCGGACTCCTCCGAGGCGCCGGGGGCGAGGTGGGCGGTCTCCCGGGCCAGCAGGTCGAGCTGGCGGGGGCCGGTCACTGCGCGCCGCCCAGCGGGCCCATCTCGAAGACCAGCAGCTGGAGGTCGTCCTCCGTGTCGTTGGCGAGCGCGTGCTCGCCGTACGGGCGGTTGGTGACGACGTCGCCGGCGCGCACCTCGAACTCCTCGGTGTCCAGGGTCATCCGGCCGCGGCCGGTGAGGATCACGTACGTCTCCTGGTCGTCGGCGTGCCGGTGCAGGCCGATCGAGGTGTGCGGGGGCAGCACGACGAGGTCGATGAAGGCGATGCCGGCCGGGGCGCCGTCACGCCGGTAGGCGCGGTGGGCGTGGATCGTGCCGGTGCCGCCGTGGTCCGAGGTCACCGCGCGGAGGAGTCCCTCGTGCAGGTTGGAGACCCTGCTGCGGGTCACGCCCCGGGCGGGCGGCGGAGGTTCGGCGAGGCTCATCGGTGCGGCTCCTGTGGGACGACGGCAGGCGGCGTGCGGCAGACGGCGCGCGGCAGACGGACGGACGCGGCGTGCGGTCCGGCAGCGTGCGGGGACGGACGGGCGGCAGGCGGACGGGCGGACGGCAGGCGGACGGGCGGACGGCGTGCGGGGGCGGGCGGCGGAGCCCGGCGCGCACGGGAGGGGGCCGGGCGTCAGCGGGCCACGGCGAGCGGCCCGGGCCGGACGGCGAGCGCGTCGAGCGCCTCCTCCAGGGCGGCGGGCGGGACGTCCTCCAGGTCGTCGACGAACACCGCCGAGCCGATCCCGTCCGGCACGACCAGGTGCAGGCGCCGGCCGCGGCGCTCCCAGGAGGCCCGCAGGGCGCGGTCCATGAGCTCGGGCGTGCACGTGGCGGGGTCGTGGACGGGCAGGCCGAGGGCGGCGACGAGGCGGACGATCCGCTCGCACTCCTCCGCGCCGATCAGCCCGAGCACCCGGGCGAGTTCGGTGGAGATCGCCATGTCGATGGCGACGGACTCGCCGTGCGCGATCCGGTAGTCGCTGGCGGTCTCGACGACCGGTCCGAAGGTGTGCCCGAAGTCGACCAGGCGGGCCAGGTCGTGCTCGCGGAGGTTCGGGCGGAGCTCCTCCATCATGAGTGCCATGGAGGTGCGCAGCACGTAGTCCTCCAGGCCGCGTCCGCGGGCCGCGGCCGGCAGCCACGCGGGCTCCGGGGCGGGCTGCCGGAACACCTCCGGGTGCTCCTCCAGCGCGCGGAAGAGGTCGGCGTCGCGGATGATCGCCATCTTGGCGATCTCGCCCAGCCCGCACCGGATCTGACGGTCCGGCAGGCTCCGGAGGAGGGCCGGGTCGTTGATCGAGGCGTGCGCGGGATGGTAGGCGCCGAGCATGTTCTTGGTGCCGAGCGCGTTGACGCCGGTCTTCACGCCGACACCGACGTCGACCTGCCCGACCAGCGTGGTGTTGACCTTGATGTAGCGCACGCCCCGGCTGTAGATCGCCGCGGCGAACCCGACCAGGTCGCAGGTGACACCGCCGCCGACGGCGATCATCACGCCGCGCCGGTCGAGGCCGGCGGCCTTGGCGGCGGCGCAGATCTCCTCGACGGCGTCCATCGTCTTGTGGTCCTCGCCGCCGCCGATCCGCACCACATGCCAGTTGCCCGGGGCGAGGTGCGCGGCCAGGTAGCGGCGCAGCCGTTCGCCGTACAGCCGGTCGACGGTCGGGCCGAGGAAGGCGACGGCCCTGCGCCCCTCGACGGCACGGGCCAGCAGGGGGTTGTCGGGGTCGAGGACCCCGTCGGTGATGTCCACGCGATAGGAGATCCCGTCCGGCGAGGTGAGGGTGAATCCCCCCTCGTCGGATCCGACACCGTCTTCGGCGACTGTTGTCTGCGCCGTCACGACACTCCTCGGATCGGCCGGCTCGATGCCGGACTGACCGTCAACTGCGGTAACCGGGGCTGATTCAAACAGTCGATCGACCTCGACGGCAAGGATCTTCGGAAATTTGCTGCAAGTACTTGCAGGCGCACCGACCCGCTGCAACCATCAGGTCCATGACCGGTCCGTGTGCCTCCCGTCCGGGGCGTCCACCGGTCTCCCCCACCGCGCCGGACCACGCCCGGACCCCACCTGACCAGCCGTTCCCGCACGGCAGTTCACGCTTCGGCGGCCCCACGGCCCGGATCGTCGCACCCGGCGCGGCCGGCCCGCACGCCCGGCGGCCACGCCTCCCGGACGGCCCGGCGCCCCGGTGCGGCCGCCCCGGCCGGAACACCGCCGTCCGGGTGGGCCGGACCGGGCACGGCCGTCCCCACCCACCCACCGCCAGCCGAGGAGATCTCCCATGACCGCACCCACCACCGCAGCCCCGGCCAGGGGTCGCACGCATCCGGGCTGGTGGCAGGAGGCCGTCATCTACCAGGTCTACCCGCGCAGTTTCGCCGACGCCGACGGCGACGGCTGCGGCGACCTCGCCGGCATCCGCAGCCGGCTCGGCTACCTGCGCGACCTCGGCGTCGACGCGCTCTGGATCTCGCCGTTCTACACCTCGCCGCAGGCCGACGGCGGCTACGACGTCGCCGACTACCGGGCCGTCGACCCGGTCTACGGCAGCGTCGCCGACGCCGACGGACTGATCGCCGACGCGCACGCCCTCGGGCTGCGGGTCGTCGTCGACGTCGTCCCCAACCACTGCTCCGACCAGCACCCGTGGTTCCACCAGGCGCTGCGCGAGGGCCCGGGCTCACCGCTGCGCGAGCGCTTCCACTTCCGTCCCGGCCGCGGCGCGGACGGCACCGCGCCGCCGAACGACTGGATCTCGCTCTTCGGCGGCCCCGCCTGGACCCGGACCACCGACCCCGACGGCACCCCCGGCGAGTGGTACCTGCACCTCTTCGCCCCTCAGCAGCCCGACCTCAACTGGGACTCCCCCGCCGTGCAGGACGAGTTCCGCTCGATCCTGCGGTTCTGGCTCGACCTCGGCGTGGACGGCTTCCGCGTCGACGTCGCCCACGGCCTGGTCAAGGCCCCCGGCCTGCCCGACCTCGGCCACCGCGAACAGCTCGCCCTGCTCGCCGAGAAGCGGGTGCCGTACTTCGACCAGGACGGCGTGCACGAGATCTACCGGTCCTGGCGCACCGTGCTGGAGGAGTACCCGGGCCAGCGGATCGCCGTCGCCGAGGCCTGGACGGACACCCTCGACCGCACCGCCCGCTACGTACGCCCGGGCGAGCTCCACCAGGCCTTCAACTTCAAGTTCCTGAACGCCTCCTGGGACGCCGACCAGCTGCGCGAGCTCGTCGCCCTCTCGCTCGACGCCATGCGGGCCGTCGACGCACCCACCACCTGGACGCTCTCCAACCACGACGTCGTCCGGCACGCCACCCGGTACGCCGACGGCGACCCCGCCCGCGGCGTCCGCCGGGCCCGCGCCGCCGCCCTGCTGATGCTCGCCCTGCCCGGCTCCGCCTACCTCTACCAGGGCGAGGAGCTCGGCCTCCCCGAGGTCACCGACCTGCCCGACGAGGTCCGGCAGGACCCCTCGTTCCTCCGCCCCGACGGCGGCAACGGGCTGCGCGACGGCTGCCGCGTGCCGCTGCCCTGGTCGGGCACCGAGGCGCCGTACGGCTTCGGCCCGGTGCCGGGCGGCCCCGCCTGGCTGCCCCAGCCCGCCGCGTGGGCCGCGCTCAGCGTGGAGGCCCAGGCCGGCGACCCGCGCTCCGTGCTGGAGCTCTACCGCAGCGCCCTGAGCGTGCGGCGCAGCCACCCGGCACTCGGCGCCGGCCGCGCGGTGGAGTGGCTCGACCTCGGCCCCGGCGTGCTCGCCTTCCGCCGCGACAGCGCGGAGGGCGCGCTGATCTGCACCGTCAACACCTCCGGCCGTCCGGTGCCGGTCGACGGCTCCGCGCTCGGCGTCCTGCTGCTGTGCTCCGCCGAACCCCCGTCGGCCGTCGCCGCCGGGGCCGCCGGGGGCGGGGCCGGGTTCCTGCTGCCGGCCGACAGCACGGCCTGGTGGCAGGCCCCCTGACCGGCCGGGGCGGCCCCGGCCGGGGCCGCAAGGGCGCCGGACTGCGGGATGCGCCCCGCGGCCCGGCGCCCGGAACACCGGGGTCCGTTGCGAGGTGACCACGGGATACGACGCATTGGCCGTGCGGTACGAAGCAACAGTGCCGGTCGCAGCCGTCGACGAACGGCTGCGACCGGCACTTTCAGAACAGACCTCAGAAGCGTCCCACCGCGATGAAGAGCGCGACCGCGAGGTAGACGGCATTCACCGCCACGAGCCTGTACTGGCCGAGGCGGCCGTGGGCGACCATCGCGCCGACCATCAGGGCGATCCAGCAAGTGGCGGTGACCGGGACCATGACCGGTGCGGTGCCGAGTGCCCTGGGCAGCACCAGGCCGGCCGCCGCCAGGAGTTCGAGGGCTCCCAGGGCCCTGATGGCATCGGCGCGGAATCCCGCGGTCCATTCGGCGCCGTGGATGGTGGCGAGCTTCTCCTTCGGGACGAAGGACTTCGTGAAGCCCCCGGCGAGCGCGACCAGGGCGAGCAGACCGGCGGCGATCCAGAGTGCGGAATTCATGTCCCCTCCTTCGGTGCAGTTGTCGTGCTGACATGCCGGCCCCGTGGGTCGTCCCGGGCCGGACGGTGACCGGCGTGCCGGTCAGTCGGCCGTTCCGGCGAACTGGCCGGGCTGGTAGGAGCCGCCGGGCTGGCGGACGATGACGCTCATGCGGTTGGTCGCGTTGATCAAGGCGACGAGCATCACCAGATCGGACAACTGGTCCTGGTCGTAGTGCTGGACGGCGTCCGCCCAGACCTCGTCGGCCACGCCGCCGGCCGCGTCGGCGATGCGGGTGCCTTCCTCGGCCAGCGCCAGCGCCGCGCGCTCGGCATCGGTGAACACCGTGGATCCGCGCCAGGCCGCGACCAGGTTGATGCGGGTGGCGCTCTCCCCGGCGGTCGCGGCGTTCTTGGCCCACACGTCGGTGGCGTAGCCGTCGCCGTTGATCTGGCTGGCCCGCAGCAGTACCAGCCCCTGGGTGGCGGCGGGCAGGCTCGACTCCGTCAGGATCGTCCTGCTCGCCGTGCCGAAGTGGGCGGCGGCCTTGGCCGCGGTCGCCGCCGGGTTGCCGAACAGACTCAAACGAGCGGTCATGGTGTGCTCCTTGCATCTCGTCGTCGGTCGAAGTCGAACAGGAGATGCCGGTCGCCGGAGGTGCGTGACAGTACGGCGATGTGACCTGCATCACCGAAGATCGACGTCACGAAGCCGACGGGACCGGCATCTCGTGTGCGGCACCATGAAGATCCAGAACGGACGGGAGCCCGCTATGAGCGAGCGCAGTGACCGAACCGCACAAGCCGCCGAGCCGCCCACTGATCGCGGCGGTGCGGATCGCGCCACCGAGGCCTTCGTCGCCCACCGAAACCTGCTGTTCACCGTCGCCTACGAGATGCTCGGCTCGGCGGCCGACGCCGAGGACGTGCTGCAGGAGACCTGGATGCGGTGGGTGGGGGTCGATCCGGACACCGTGCGCGATCCGCGCGCGTACCTGGTCCGGATCACCACCCGCCAGGCCCTGATGCGGCTACGGACGCTTCGCCGGCGCAAGGAGACCTACGTCGGCCCCTGGCTGCCCGAGCCGCTGCTGACCGCACCCGACGTCGCCGAGGACGTCGAGCTGGCCGACGGCGTGTCGATGGCGATGCTGCTGGTGCTCGAAACGCTCACGCCCACCGAGCGCGCGGTGTTCGTACTGCGGGAGGTGTTCGGCCTGGACTACGACGAGATCGCCGGGGCGGTGGGCAAGAACCCGGTGGCGATCCGGCAGATCGCGCACCGGGCACGGACCCATGTCGCCGCGCGCCGGCCCCGCGGCGCCGTGTCCCAGGCCGAGAACCGCGTGGCCCTTGCGGCGTTCCGGCGGGCAGTGGAAACCGGTGACCTGCAGAATCTGCTCGACCTGCTCGCCCCGGACGTCGTCTTCCTGAGCGACGGCGGCGGAGTCGTCCAGGCCGCGCTCTCGCCCGTCACGGGCGCCGCGTCCGTTGCCGGCCTGCTGACCGCGGGACTTGGCAGGATCGCGGGTTCCGCATCGGTCCGGGCGGCGCAGGTCAACGGTCACGCCGCACTGATCGTCCAGATCGGCGGGCGGATCGAGGGCGTCATCGCGGTACGGACCGAGGACAGCCTGATCACCGGGCTGTACTTCGTGCGCAACCCCGAGAAGTTGTCGCGCCTCGAAGAGGAGACCCCGCTGCGCCGCTAGGACGGTCGCCCCGTGGAGGCGTCCACCGATCCGGAGAATGCGCCGTCGCGGCGGGCGCTGCGCCGCAACGGCTCCAGCCGGGCCGCTGCCGGTCCGTCACGTCCCCTCGCGCCGCACCATGATCAGCGCAGGCCGGGATCCACTTTCGCAACAGGCCCCGGTCCGGCCGGATCCGGCGCCTCAGCCCACCTCGGCGGTGATCGCGCGGACGAACCGGGCGAGCTCCGCCCGCGCGGCCGGGTCCGGTACGGCCTCCGGCAGCTCCCGGAGCGCGGCCTCCGCGTGCTCGCGGATCCGCTCCTCCAGCCACGCCCGGCCGCCGCACTCCTCGACGAGCGCGGCGACCCGCCGCAGCCCGTCCGGGCCCGGCTCGGCGGTGTCGTCGTAGTACGCGGCGAGCTGGTCGCGGGCCGGCCCGCGGGACTGCAGGGCGAACGCCGCGAACGCCCGGGCCTTGCGCCGCCGGAGGTCGGCGAAGGCGTCCTCCAGGTCGTCCCGCGAGGTGCCCCAGACCCCCTCCCAGTCGTCGAAGTAGGCCATCGCCATGCCCGCGTGGTAGCCGAACCGCTCGGCCGCCGCCACCTCGTCCTCCGACGCCCCGCGGACCACCGCACCGACCACGCAGACCCCCGCCGTGGGCATCGCGATGGTGCTCTCCAGCAGCCGCTGCGCCGCCGGCAGGCTCATCCGCGAGGAGCCCTCGCCCTCCAGGTCGAGGATCTGCCCGGAACAGCACTCGCGGACCGCGAACGCCGCCCGCCGGGCCAGCTCCCGCGCGGCCTCGCCCGGTTCGGCGGCGAGCAGCTCGAACGCCAGACAGTGCAGGGCGACCCCGACCTGGATCGCGGAGGGCACACCGACCGCGTTCCACAGCGTCGGCCGGCCCTTGCGCACCATCTCGCGGTCGCCGATGTCGTCGTGCACGGTGCCCGCCGCGGAGAGCAGGGTGCCCGCGACGGCCGCCGTCCGCACCGCGTCCCAGGCCGCCCGGCTGCTGCCGGCGCAGAGCAGCGCGAGCAGGGCCGGGCGCCGCCGGAACCCGACGGGCACCGAGGGCCGTCCGTCGGCGTCGACCCACCCGAAGTGGTACTCCGCCATCCGGCGTACGGGCAGGCTCAGCCGCCCCACGGCCTCGCGCAGTGCGGGTTCCAGGTAGGCGGTCACGTCCTCGGCGGTCTGCTGCGCGGCACGGTCGGTCTGCACGGGGCTCTCCCGGGGGGGTCGGCACGCGGGACGGAGGTCGGCCCGCCCTGCCATGACCGCCCGGCGGCCCACCGCGCGCAACCCGGCGCCGCCCGCGGCGGCCCGCCCGGGCGACAGCAGCCGCCCGTACCAGGGTGCCGCCGCCGTGCCGGGTTCCGCCCGCCGTGCACGGGCCACCGGGCCACCGGGCCACCGGGCCGGGTCGGCTAACCGGCGAGTGCGCGCAGCGCACCGGGCCGGCGTCCGGCCAGCCGGTCGAGCGCGGCGGCTGCACGGTCGTCGGCGGGGAGGTGGACGACGAGCCGCAGGCCGTCGTCGGCCGGCAGGTCGAGGATCTCGTAGGCGAGCCGGAGCGTTCCTTCGTCCGGGTGGAGCAGCCGTTCGACCCCGGTGGTGCGCGGCAGGCCGGGCACCTCGGCGAGGCGCCGGGTGAAGGCGGCGCCGGCGGCGAGGGCGAGCTCCCCGGCGAGCGCGGCGATGTGGCGGTCGGACCGGCCGGGGCCCTGCTTGAGCGCCGCGACCTGCTGGTCGGCGACGCACTCCCAGTCGGGGAAGGCGGTGCGGGCGCGGGCGTCGGTGAAGACGAAACGGGCGAGGTTCGGCGGGGTGCCGTCCAGGAGGCCGGCCGGCCCGACGAGGCGCCGGTAGCCCTCCGTGCAGGCGACGACGTCCGAGAGCCGGTTGAGCAGCACGGCGGGGGCCGGCTCCAGACGGTCGAGCAGGGCCTGCACGGTGGGCCGCACGGTGGCGGTGGGCCCGGCCCCGCCGGTGCAGGTCAAGCCGCCGTCGGCCGCCTTGGTGAGACGGTGCAGGTGGACGCGTTCGGCGGTGGTGAGACGGAGGGCGTCGGCGAGCGCGGCGAGCACCGGGGCGGAGGGCCGGCGGTCGCGGCCCTGCTCCAACCGGGTCACGTACTCGACGCTGACGCCGGAGAGGGCGGCGAGTTCGGCCCGGCGCAGGCCGGGGGTGCGGCGGCGGGGGCCGGTGGGCAGGCCCGCCTCGGCGGGGGTGACGGCCTCCCGGCGGCTGCGCAGGAAGAGTCCGAGCTCGTTGTCGCTCACCGGTCGAACGTAACAGCCGCCCGCCGCCCGGGTCGTGGCCCTGTCACTACCAGTCCCGGCCCGGTCTCCCTGCGGGCGCGGCGGCCCGGCAGGTTGGTGGTGCGGGCCCGGCGGATGCCGTCCGCGCCCCGCCCGCCGTCTCCGTCCCCACTCCGTTTTCACTCCGTCTCCACTCCGTCAGGGAGCCTTCCCGTGCCAGACACCCCTCTGCACCTCCTCGTCGTCACCGGCAGCGTCCGGGAGGGCCGGTTCGGCCCCACGGTCACCCGCTGGTTCGCCGAACAGGCCGCGCTGGACAGCCGGTTCACCGTCGACACCGTCGACCTCGCGGACGTGGAGCTGCCGCTCGCCCTGCCCGCGGTCCCGCCCGCGCTCCGACCGGACCTGCCGCGGCCCGCCGGAATGGCCGCGCTGACCGACCGCCTCGACGCCGCCGACGCGGTCGTGGTGGTCACGCCCGACTACAACCGGAGCTTCCCCGCCGCCCTGAAGGCCGCGATCGACTGGCACTACACCCAGTGGCAGGCGAAGCCGGTCGGCTTCGTCGGCTACAGCGGCGCGAGCGGCGGCCTGTTGGCGATCGAGCAGCTGCGGCAGGTCTTCAACGAGCTGCACGCGCACACGGTGCGCGCGTACGTCTCGTTCCCCCGTTACTACGAACTCTTCGGGCCGGACGGCACGTTGAAGGATCCCTCGGGGCCGGCCGGCGCGGCACGGCTGATGCTGGACGGCCTGCACTGGTGGGGCGAGGCACTGCACGAGGCCCGCCGGGCGCGGCCGTACCCGGCCTGACCGCGGCCCGGCGGGGCGGCAGCCGCACACCGGCGGCCCGGCTCGGCGCGGCTCGGCGCGGCTCGGCGCGGCACGGCGCGGCACGGCACGCGGTCGGCGGGTGCGGCTCCGGAGGGGACATCGGTGGAACACTGCGGAGCGGTCGTCCTCCACGGCCGCAGGTCGTCCGCCCCGCCCTCAGGGGTCCGGGGCGGCGCCGCGGCCACCCGGTTGGACGGCACCCGCCGCGTACGTCTACATTCCTGTAGACATAAACGGCGGGCCGACGCCGGCCCCCCGGGGACCGCCGCACCAGGCCCGTCCGCCGCGTGCCCGGCACGCCTGCCGGACGGCAGGCGTGCGGGGTGTCCGCGGCATCCCTCGGACCATGGGTAGGTGCACGTGAGCGTGATCACCGTCGGACAGGCCGTCGTCCTGGGCGTGGTCGAGGGGGTGACGGAGTTCCTGCCCATCTCCTCCACCGGCCACCTGAAGATCACCGAGGGCCTGATGGGCATCCCGGTCGACGACACCTCGGTCATCGGCTTCACCGCCGTCATCCAGGTCGGCGCGATCGCCGCCGTGCTCCTCTACTTCCGCAAGGACATCGCGCGGATCGTCACCGCCTGGGGCCGCGGCCTGGCCGACCGCGAGGAGCGGTACCACCACGACTACAAGTTCGGCTGGTGGGTCATCTACGCCACGATCCCGATCGTCGTGGTCGGCCTCGCGGCCAAGCCGCTGATCGACGGACCGCTCGCCTCCCTCTGGGTCGTCGCGGGCTCCCTCATCGCCGGCAGCGCGGTCATGTGGGCCGCCGACCGGATGGGCCGCCACAAGCGCGGGGAGGACGACACCGGTTTCAAGGACACGATGATCGTCGGCTCCGCCCAGATCCTCGCCCTGCTCTTCCCCGGTTTCTCCCGCTCGGGCGCCACGATGTCCGCCGGCCTGATGCTCGACCTCGACCGGGTCGCCGCGACCCGGCTGTCGTTCTTCCTCGGCATCCCCGCCCTCACCGGCGCCGGCCTGTACGAGCTCAAGGACGCCCTCGGCTCGGGCATCGACCCGCTGCCCCTCGCCGTCGGCACCGCCGTCTCCTTCGGCGTCGCGTACGCGTCGATCGCCTGGCTGCTGCGGTACGTGGCGAAGCACTCGTTCAACGCGTTCGTCGTCTACCGCGTCGTCATCGGGCTGCTGCTCCTCGGCCTCCTCGGCACCGGCGCCGTCAGCGCCTGACGCCCCGCCCGCGACCTCCGGCACCGGCCCGGCCCGGGCACCCCGCCGGAGCCGAAAACCGCTGGACCCCGCTGACATGATCAGTGGCGGGGCGGCGGCCACCGGCCGCCGGGCGGCGCCCCGCGGCACGGCAGCAGGCGCGGCATCGGACGACGGAGCGAGGGGTCGATGGGTTTCATGCTGGAGGGGCCGGTCCTGGAGGGCGGGCTGGTGCGTCTCGAACCGCTGCACCGGCGCCACGCCGCGGAGCTGGCCGCCGCCGCGGAGGAGGACCGGAGCACGTACGGCTTCACCTGGGTGCCGACGGCGGCCGAGGTCGGGCCGTACATCGACGCGCAGCTCGCCCGCGCCGCGACGGGCAGGCTCGCCCCGTACGCGCAGATCGACCTGGTCTCCGGGCGGGCCGTCGGGGCGACCTCCTACTGGGAGCCGCGGCTGCGGCCGGAGACGGACGAGCTGTACGCCGTCGAGGTCGGCTTCACCTGGCTCGCGCGGTCGGCGCAGGGCACGGGGCTGAACACCGAGTCCAAGTACCTGCTGTTCCGCCACGCCTTCGAGAGCTGGGGCGTGGCCAGGGTCGACCTGAAGACGGACGCCCGCAACGGCCGGTCGCGGGCCGCCATCGCGGGGGTGGGGGCGCAGTTCGAGGGGGTGCTCCGCAACTGGTCCCGTTCCTGGGCGCCCGGCGAGGACGGGTTGCTGCGCGACGCCGCGATCTTCTCGATCGTCGCCGAGGAGTGGCCCGAGCGGCGGGCCGCGCTGGAGGAGCGGATCGCCGCCCGCCGTACGACGCACAGCGGGTAGGGGCCGAGGGGCGGCGGGCAGCCGCGCAGCGGTACGGCCGCCGGGCGTCAGCCGTACCAGGACGCCTCGGTCGGCCGGGCGTGGCGGGGGATCTCCCTCTCCGGCACGGGCAGCTCGGTGCCGTCGGCGACCAGCACACAGACCGGCACGCCGTCCTTCCCGCCGGCCAGGTCGACCCGCACCTCGGCGGGCCGCGGCGGGTACGTCGGCAGGGTCGTCGACAGCACCACCTGCTCCACGTGGCGGTCGTGCACGCGTTCGAGGCCGACCTCCTTGCCGTCGACGAGCAGCTCCACCTCCGGGTGCCGGCCCAGGCGTACGCCGACGGTCACGGAGCAGTCCTCGTACTCGCGGTGGAAGTGGTACGCACGGCCCATGACCGCCTCCTCGTTCGCGCGACCCGGTGCCCTCCATCGTGGCACCGGGCGGGGGCGGCGGCAGATCGGGCGGCGACGGCGACGGGCCGCCCACCCCTTGCCCGGCCCCGCCCCGCCCGCCCCCGCCCTACGTCCGGACGGCCCCGGGCAGCCGGTCGGGCAGCGGGTCGAGCAGGGAGTCGAGCAGGGAGTCGACGAAGCGGCCGCGCGGCTCGGGCCGGGCGGCGAACCACGCGCCGAGCCGGTGGTCGGCCCCGATCTGGAGGAGCCGTGCGAACCGTGCACGGCCACTCCCGAGAGCGGCGGTGACGGCGTCGGTGACGGCCTCGGGGATGACGGCGTCGGTCTCCGGCACGGCGAGCACCGCACGGCTCCGCACGGAGCGGAACACGTCGAACGCCGGGGAGCTGCGCCAGCTGCCGGGGGCGCGGATGATCCGGGTGAAGCCGGGCCCGAAGGGCACGGACCAGGCGTCGGCCGCGTAGACGGCGGGCGCGCACAGGCCGAGGGCGGCGACCCGGGTGCCGTGGTGGGCCGCGAGGTCGGCGACGGTCTGGCCGCTCATGCTGAACCCGACCAGCACCAGCCGGTGGTCCCCGGGCACGTGCCGGTCGATGACGGCGCGCGCCTGCTCGAAGCGCCGCTGCAGGCTCTGGCCCGGCAGCAGGCCGGTGCTGTCGCCGTGGCCTGCGAAGTCGAAGGTGAGGGCGTGGACGCCGCGGGCGGCGAAGTCGGCCATCATGCCCGCGAGCGGGGCCCGGTCGGCGGTGCCCGCGCCGTGCAGCAGCACCGCGGTCAGCGCGGGCCCGGCCGCCGCGGCCCGCTCCCCCGGGGAGGCGGCGGAGCAGCCGAGCTCCTCGGACCCGGCCCGGGTGCGGAAGTGCCGGAACTGCACGCCGGGAGCCGCGGTCACGCGGCCTCGGCCTCCTTGCGGCTGCCGGCGCCGGTGGGCGCGGTCCGCGGGCGCGGGGACGCCAGGATCCCGGCGGTGCACACCGCGGCGGCACAGCACGCCACGGGCAGGAGGAGCGCGAGGTTGAGCGGCACGAGCCGGGTCAGCGGCCCGATGACGGCCGGGCCGGCGAGCATGCCCAGGTAGCCGAGGCCGGCGACCCGGGAGACGTTGGACCCGGCGGCGTCCGGGTCGAGGTGTCCGGCGGCGCTGAACAGCTGGGGGATGCAGCCGGAGAGTCCGATGCCGAAGACGGCCCAGCCCGCCAGGGCGAGCGGGACGCCGGTGGAGAGCGCCGCCGCGGTGAGTCCGGCCGCGGCGACGGCGGAGCCGTACCGGAGCACGGCCGCCGCCCCGATGCGGGCGGCGACGCGGTCGGCGAGCAGCCGCCCGACGGTCATGGCGGTCGCGTAGGAGCCGTAGGCGAGGGCGGCGGTGGCGGAGGGCGCGCCGAGGACGTCCTGGAGGTGGAGCACGCTCCAGTCGTTGGCGACGCCTTCGCAGAGCATCAGCAGGAAGGCCAGTGCGGCCAGCAGCCAGATCCGGCCGGGGGTCCGGCGGCGGCCGGCGGGGCGGTCCGTACCGGCCGCCGCGTCGGCATCGGCCGCGCCGGCCGCGGGCCGCAGGAGGGCCCGGGCCGCGGCGGCGGAGACGGCGAGGCCGAGCACCGCCGTGGCGGTGAGGGTCACCGCCGGGCTCCACCCCGAGGCCAGGGTGCGGGCACCGGCCAGCGCGGCGAGGACGCCGCCGATGGAGAAGGTGGCGTGGAAGGCGGACATGACGGGCCGTCCGTAGCCGCGTTCCACCTGCACGGCATGGGCGTTCATGCTGACGTCGAGGAAGCCGTTGCTGGCGCCGAGGGCGAACAGCGCCGCGCCGAGCGTCCAGGCGTCGTCGGCGAGGCCGGGCAGCAGGACGGCGGCGCTGCAGAGGGCCGCGCTGAGCGGGACGACGGTGCGGACCCCGAGGCGGTCGGTGAGGGGCCCCGCGATCTGCATGCCGGCGAAGGCACCGGCCCCGAGCAGCAGCAGGAGCTGGCCCAGGACGGCGTGGCCGATCCCCGCGCGGTGCTCGATCGCCGGGATGTGGACGACCCACATGCCGAGGAGGAAGCCGTTCAGCGTGAAGTAGGCGAACGTCGCGAGGCGGGCGTTGCGCAGGTGTCTCTCCATGCCGCACAACGTATCGAACATTTTCTGTGTTCGTAACCTTGCGATCCGCACATCACGGGTGTTTGATGTGCGGTATGGGGAGTGCAGAACGACTGCGGACGATCACCGAGGCCGTGCGCGCGGCCGGCACCGTCGGCGTGGCCGACCTCGCCGAACGCACCGGGGCGTCGGAGATGACCATCCGCCGCGACCTGGAGGCGCTGGCCGCCCAGGGCGTGCTGGAGCGCTACCGCGGCGGAGCCCGCAGCCTGCTGCTGCGCGGCGAGGAGCCGCCGTTCGCCCTGCGCACGCAGGACGGCGTGGAGGCCAAGCGCCGCATCGCCGCCGAGGTCGCCGCACTGATCGGCGACGGCGAGTCGGTGGTCCTCGACAGCGGCACCACCTGCCTGGAGGTCGCCCGCGCGTTCGAGCACCGGCGCCTCACCGTGATGCCGCTCTCGCTGCACGCCGTGAACGCGCTCACTGCGGCGCCGCAGATCTCCCTGCTCGTGCCCGGCGGCCGCCCGCGGCCGGGGGAGCTCGCCCTCACCGGGCCGCTGGCGGAGCAGTCGATCGCCTCCCTGCGCTTCGACACCGCCGTCGTCGGCTGCTGCGGCCTGAACGCCGCGCACGGGCTCACCGCCTACGACCTGGAGGACGCCGCCCTCAAGCGCGCCGCCATCGCCTCGGCCCGCCGGGTGATCGCCGTCGCGGACGGCGCGAAGCTCCACCGCACCGCCCTCGCCCTGGTGGCACCCGCGACCGCCCTCCACGTCGTCGTCACCGACGAGAACGCTTCCCGGGAGGAGACGGACGCCCTCGCGGCCGCCGGCGTCAGCGTCCACCGGGCCTGACCGTGACCGGGCCGTGCGACCGGGCCGTGCGACCGGGTCGTACGGCCCCGGGCCCGGCGGCTCAGCGCAGGCTGCGCAGGAACTCCCGGTTGAGGCTGCCGATCGCCGACAGCGGGATGCCCTTCGGGCAGGCGGTGGCGCACTCCCCCGTGTTGGTGCAGCCGCCGAAGTCCTCGGCGTCCATGGCGGCGACCATGCCGCGCACCCGGCTGCCGCGTTCGGGCGCGCCCTGCGGCAGCACGTTGAGGTGCACGACCTTGGCCGCGGTGAAGAGCATCGCCGAGCCGTTCGGACAGGCCGCGACGCACGCACCGCAGCCGATGCACGCGGCATGCTCGAAGGCGGTGTCCGCGGCCTCCTTGGGGACGGGCGTGGCGTGCGCCTCGGGCGCGCTGCCGGTCGGGGCGGTGACGTAGCCGCCCGCGCCGATCACCCGGTCCAGGGCGGAGCGGTCCACGACCAGGTCGCGGACGACCGGGAAGGCCGCGGCCCGCCACGGCTCGACGTCGACCGTCTCGCCGTCGCGGAAGTGCCGCATGTGCAACTGGCAGGTGGTGGTGGGCTGGGGGCCGTGCGCCCGGCCGTTGATGACCATGCCGCAGGCCCCGCAGATGCCCTCGCGGCAGTCGTGGTCGAAGGCCACCGGCTCCTCGCCGCGCAGGATGAGTTCCTCGTTGAGCGTGTCCAGCATCTCCAGGAACGACATGTCCGGGCTGATGTCGCGGACGTCGTACGCGGCGAAGCCGCCGGGTGCGTCCGGGCCGGCCTGGCGCCAGACCCGCAGGGTGAGGTTCATGCGTAGCTCCGCTGGGTGGGGTGGACGTGCTCGAATTCGAGCCGCTCGCGGTGCAGGACGGGCGCCGCTCCGGTGCCGGTGAACTCCCAGGCCGCCGCGTAGGAGAAGGCCTCGTCGTCGCGGAGCGCCTCGCCCTGCTCCGTGCGGCTCTCCTCGCGGAAGTGGCCGCCGCAGGATTCGGTGCGGTGCAGCGCGTCGAGGCACATGAGCTCGGCGAGTTCGAAGTAGTCGGCGACCCGGTTCGCCTTCTCCAGCGACTGGTTGAACGCGTCGCCGGTGCCGGGCACCGTCACCCGCCGCCAGAACTCCGCCCGCAGTTCGGGGATCCGCGCGAGGGCGCGGCGCAGCCCGGCGTCGGTGCGGGCCATCCCGCAGTCGTTCCAGAGCAGTTCGCCGAGCTCGCGGTGGAAGGACTCGGGGGTGCGGTCGCCGCGCACGGCGAGCAGCCGGGCGAGCCGGCCGGTGACGGCGCGCTCGGCCTCGGCCACGGCCGGGTGGTCGGCGGCGACCGGTTCGAGGCTCTGCCGGGCGAGGTGGTCGTTGACGGCGGGCGGCAGCACGAAGTACCCGTCCGCGAGGCCCTGCATGAGGGCGCTGGCGCCGAGCCGGTTGGCGCCGTGGTCGGAGAAGTTGGCCTCGCCGATCGCGAACAGGCCCGGGATCGTGGTCTGCAGGTCGTAGTCGACCCAGAGGCCGCCCATCGTGTAGTGCACGGCCGGGTAGATCCGCATCGGCACCCGGTACGGGTCCTCGGCGGTGATCCGCTCGTACATCTCGAAGAGGTTGCCGTACCGGGCGGAGACCGCGTCGCGGCCGAGCCGGGCGATCGCGTCGGCGAAGTCGAGGTAGACGCCCTGGCCGCCGGGGCCGACGCCGCGGCCCTCGTCGCAGACGGCCTTGGCGGCGCGGGAGGCGATGTCGCGGGGCACCAGGTTGCCGAACGACGGGTAGACGCGCTCCAGGTAGTAGTCGCGCTCGTCCTCGGGGATGTCGGCGGGCGGCCGGGTGTCGCCGGCGGCCTTCGGCACCCAGATGCGGCCGTCGTTGCGGAGCGACTCGCTCATCAGCGTCAGCTTCGCCTGGTGGTCGCCGGAGCGCGGGATGCACGTCGGGTGGATCTGGGTGAAGCAGGGGTTGGCGAACCAGGCGCCGCGCCGGTGGGCCCGCCAGATCGCGGTGGCGTTGGAGTTCTTGGCGTTGGTGGAGAGGTGGAAGACGTTGCCGTAGCCGCCGGTGGCGAGGACGACGGCGTCGGCGAGGTGGGTCGAGACCTCGCCGGTGACGAGGTCGCGGGCGACGATGCCGCGGGCGAGACCGTCGACGACCACCAGGTCGAGCATCTCGGTGCGCGGGTGCATCTCGACGGCGCCGGCGGCGATCTGCCGCGACAGCGCCTGGTAGGCGCCGAGCAGGAGCTGCTGGCCGGTCTGGCCGCGCGCGTAGAAGGTGCGCTGCACCTGCACGCCGCCGAACGAGCGGGTGTCGAGGAGCCCGCCGTACTCGCGGGCGAACGGCACGCCCTGCGCCACGCACTGGTCGATGATCTCGACCGAGATCTGGGCGAGGCGGTGCACGTTGGACTCGCGGGCGCGGAAGTCGCCGCCCTTGACGGTGTCGTAGAAGAGCCGGCGCACGCTGTCGCCGTCGTTGCGGTAGTTCTTGGCCGCGTTGATGCCGCCCTGCGCGGCGATGGAGTGCGCCCGGCGGGGGGAGTCCTGGAAGCAGAACTGCACGACGCGGTAGCCCTGTTCGGCGAGGGTGGCTCCTGCGGAGGCGCCGGCCAGACCGGTGCCGACGACGATCACCGTGTGCCGGCGCCGGTTGGCCGGGTTGACCAGCTTCGCCTCGAACCGCCGCTGATCCCAGCGCTGTTCGATCGGCCCGCCGGGTGTCCTGGTGTCGGCGACGGGCTCGCCGACGGTGTGGTCGAGGTAGGGGGTCACTGCACCGCTCCGATCATCACGGCGACCGGCACGGCGACGAAGCCGGCGGTCAGCACCAGCGCGAGCCCGTTGGCCGTCGCCTTCAACACCCGGTCGCGCCGCGGGTTGTTGAGCCCCAGGGTCTGGGCAGCGCTCCAGAATCCGTGCCGTACGTGCAGCCCGAGGGCGAGCATCGCGACGATGTAGATCCCGTCGCCGTACCAGGTGGAGAAGGACGCCACGATGTTCTGGTACGGGTGGCCCTCCTCGGCCCGCGGGTTCACCGTGAGCGTGGTGAGGTCGAGGATGTGCCAGACGAGGAAGAGCGCGAGGATCACGCCGCCCCAGCGCATCGTGCGGGTCGCGTAGCTCGACCGCGCCCGCCGGCGGGCGTACTTCTGCGGCCGTGCCGCCAGGTCGCGACGGCTCAGCTGGTAGGCGGCGACGCCGTGCGCCAGCACCGAGGCCAGCAGGACCACGCGGGCGATCCACAGGAACCAGGCGTGGCCGAGGAACGGCTGCCCGACGGTGCGCAGCCAAGCCGCGTAGCCGTTGATGTCGTCGGGTCCGAAGAAGACCTTCAGGTTCCCGAGCATGTGGGCCACCAGGTAGAGCAGCATCACGGCACCGCTGGCGGCCATCACCGCCTTCTTGCCGATCGTCGATCCCCACAGCGCCGCCACCGCGGGCTGCCGCCGATCCGTTCCACGCGCCAGAGCCATGACGACCACGGTAGGAAGCAGCCCCGGGCGGCGTCCAAGACATGGTCGGGCTCGTCACGATAGGGAGGGCCTATCGTGCGGGGCCTACGATGGCGCCATGCAGCTCCAGCAGCTCCGCTACTTCGCCGCCGTCGCGGACCTCCGCAACTTCACCCGCGCCGCCGAACGGCTGCACGTCGCCCAGCCGTCGCTGTCGCAGCAGATCCGCTCCCTGGAGCGGGAGCTGGGCGGTGAGCTGTTCCACCGCACCCGCGGCAACATCGCCCTCACCGACGCGGGCGAGGCGCTGCTGCCGCTCGCCCGGCGCATCCTCGCCGACACCGACAGCGCCCGCCTCGCCGTGCAGGAGACCGTCCAGCTGAGGCGCGGCCGGGTGCGGCTCGGCGCCCCGCCGAGCCTGTGCACCAGCCTCGTGCCGGACGTGCTCGGCGCCTTCCGCACCCGGCACCCCGCGGTGGACCTGCTGGTCCGTGAGGGCGGCTCCGGGGACCTCACCGCCGCCCTCGCCGCGGGCGAGCTCGACCTCGCCCTGCTCATCGACCCGCCGGGCGGCGAGGCGCCGGCCGGCCTCGCCGTCACCCCGCTGCTCCACGAGGACCTGGTGCTCGTCAGCGCGGCGCCGCTGCCCGGGGGCCGCATGCCGGTGGCCGCCCTGCGCGACCACCCGCTGGTGATGTTCCGCGAGGGGTACGCGCTGCGCGACAGCACCCTCGCCGCCTGCCGCGCGGAGGGGTTCGAGCCCCGCTTCGCCGTCGAGGGCGGCGAGATGGACGCGGTGCTCGGCTTCGTCCGGGCGGGCCTGGGGGCCGCGGTCGTACCGGCGATGGTCGCCGCCCGGTCCGGACTCTCGGCCGCCCGGTTCGGCGGGGCCGGACTCGGCCGCACCGTCTCGCTCGCCCACGGGCGCGACATCCCGCTGGGCCGGGCGGCGGAGCGGATGCGCGCCACCGTGCTCGACCAGGTGGCGGCCCTGGCCCAGGGCGGCGCCCTGCCGGACGGTACCCGGCTGCTCACCCCCGGCCACCAGGGGTGTTAGACCGTGCGTACACGGGCAGCACAGAGGGAGGGGGCCACTGCGGACACGCGCGGAGGTGGGACGGTGGACGGGCCCTCACTCTCGTGGCACGAACTCAAGCTGCTCCAGGAGATCGAGCGGGAGCTGCGCGCCGACACGGCGCTGGACCGCCGGCTCAGCACCATGCGCACCGGCCGGATCTCCGCGACGTACCACTCACTCGTACGGGGACCGGTCGCCGCGGTCGTCCTGCTGCTGGTGGGCTCCTTCGGCCTGCTGGCCCTGGGCGCGACCGTGCCGGCCGCCGCCGCGTGGACGGTCTTCGGGGCGGTCTGGCTGGCCGCCGCGATCGAGGTCGTGCTCGGCGTCCGGCGGCTCGCCGCACGCCACCACCACCGTCGCCCGGAGCCGCCGGGGGCGTGACCGCACGGACCGGGCGGGCCGGGCGGACCGCACCGGCTCTACAGGCCCCACAAGCACCAGGAACACCAGGACGGGCCCTGCGGGCGCCGGGCCGGGCGGGCGGGCGGACAGGACCGGCGGGCGGGCGATGGTCCGGCGCACGGAGTGACGGTCACGCCGAGGCGCACGCCGGAGCTACGGCGCCGTCCTGCACGCCCTGCACGCCCCCGCGCTCCGGGCGGGAGCGGGTGTGTCGGCCTCCGCCGCATGCGAGGGCGCCGCGGTGGAGAGAGAACTCCCTGTCGGCCGTCCGGAGTCCCAGGGGGGAACGTGGCCAGTCCAGCCGTGTCCATCGGTGTGGGGTCGGCGGCGCAAGCCGCCGCGTCCCTCGTCAACACCCACCGCCAGATCAACGCCGCCGCACGCGCGCGGGCCTCGCAGCAGGATTTCGACCGCGCCCAGGCCGAGGTGCGCTTCCACCGGGACCTCCAGCTGGAGGCCGTCCGGCACAAGCGCCTCGCCGACCTCGCCGACCTGGAGAGCCGCCTCCGGCGTGACACGGACCTCGCCGCGCTGCGCAGCCGCAAACTGTTCGACACCTACCCCGTCGAGGAGGGCCCGGGGCACCTGCGGGAGAGCCTGCGGCTGCTCTCCGCCGACCTGTCGACCCTGCCGCTCGTCGTCCTCCTGCCGACCTTCCACGGATCGCCCGAGGGGCACTGGGCAGGTCTGCGCGGCGCCCTCGTCGACGCCCTGCGCCGCCGGCTCGCGTCCGACGGCCTGATCGAACTCCAGGACTCGCTCAGGACGTTCGGCTGGCCGCACGCCGCGTTCTACTGGAACGACCTGTACGGCGTCCCGACGCTCGTGGTGCAGGTGCGCTACTTCCGCGACACCCTCGACGTGAGCCTCGGCGGCTGCCACCTGCACCCGGCCGCCGAGTCACCCGCGACCGGCCTGCGCAGCGTGCACCGGCACCGGGTCGGCCAGGCCGACCGGTGGACGGCCGAGGCGGTCGCGGAGCTCAACGCCGCGGCGGCGCCCGGCCACCGGCTGGCCGTCCCCGAGACGGACGCCGACCGGGTGCGGCTCGACATCGAGATCGCCGCCCGTGCGGTCACCGCGGTCGTCACCGCGGCCGTCGACGCGTACTACGTGGGCAGCGCCGCCCGTTACCACCAGCGGTTCGACGAGGCGGCGTCCGCGCTGGGGCCCGGGGCGCTCACCGACTGGCCGCCCGACCTCGGCATCCCGCTCGGCCAGGTCGCCGACCCGGCGTTCCACCTGCTCACCGTGGCCGGCCGGCAGGCGGCCCGCGGGCGTGCGGACGACGCCGTCGGCTCGCTGCGGCACTCGCTGGCGATCCTCGTGCACCCCGACTACGCCGTTGCCGGCCCGCCCTTCCCGCCGGTCGCCGAGGCCGCCGGCCCCCTCGCCGCCGCCGGCGGCGCCTACCGCGAGGCCCTGCGCACCGCACTCGACGCGACCGGGCGGGCCGTCGCCGGCGACCCGGCCGCGCACCGCGTGCTGACCGAGATGAGAGGAGTCATCGGTGGCTGAACTCCCTGCGATCACCGACCTGCTGGCCGCCCTGGACCGCCACGGCCGGCTGCTGCCCGTGCCGTCCGCGGAGCTGCGGACCGCGCTCGCCGCGGCACGCCGCGCCCGGGAGCGCAGCCACCTCGCCGTCGTCGGGCCGGAGGGCGCAGGCAAGTCGACCCTCGTCAACGCGCTCGTCGGCGCCGAGGTCGCGCCGGTCTCGGCCTACCTGCCGGGCACCGTCGCCCCGGTGCACGTGCTGGCCGGCGCGAGCCCGCAGCCGCGCTTCCGGATCGTGCACGCGGGCACCGCCGGCGCACCGGCGGAGACCGACACGGACCGACAGGAGTTCGACGGCTGGATGCTGCAGGACCACAACCGCGACAACCGCCGCCGGGTGCTGCGCGGCGAGGTGCGGGTGGCGTCCGGCCTGCTGGCCGACGGACTGCGGCTGGTCGACCTGCCGGGCGCCAACAGCGTGTCGGCGGAGGTCACCGCGCAGACCTCGGCCGACCTCGACGGCAGCGCGTTCACCGCCGTGCTCGTCACCTTCGGTCGGGTCAGCATCGCCGCCCTGTCGGACGTCCTGCGGCAGCTCGCCGCCAGCCCGCACGAGGTGCGGGTGGCCGCCGTCGTCTTCAACGAGGCGGCACCGCCGCCGTCGGAGCGGATGACCGACCATCTCACGATGCGGCGGCGGAGCATCGCGGAGTACCTCCTGCCCGCCGACCCGGACGGCACGCTCGGCGTCGCCTCCGCCGGGGTGTACGCCCTGCACCTGCCGTCGTTCCTCCCGGGCGCGGACGGGCCCGTCCCCGACGGACAGCAGGAGCAGTGGAAGGCCTTCCGCACGGAGATCGCCGAGCGGGTGCGCCGCAACGTGGCGGAGACCGCCGCGGCGGCCGCCCGGCACGCCGTGCCGCTCCTCGACGCGGCCCTCACCGACCGCGTGCGGCGGATCGACCGGGTGAGGGGCCGCACCGTCCCCGCGTCGGAGGGGACCGCACTCTCCGAGGAGCTGTTCACCGCCGCCTCGCGCCGCCTCGCCGCCGCCGAGGCGGACTCCCGTACGGCCGACTGGCGGGCGTTCGAACCGGACGCGCTGCGGCTCACCGCCAAGCTCCGCAGCAGGCTGGACGCCGTACGGCAGCGGATCGCCGCCAACCTGACGCTGCCCAAGCACGAGGCGACGAAGGTCGACGAGGAGATCCGCGGCCTGCTCACCGAGACCCAGGACGCACTGGCCGCCGCGGCCGGGCCGGGGTTCCACCGCCTCGCCGCCGGTCTGCTGGACATCACCGCGGAGACCCTCACCGCGTTCGACGCCCGTCTCCCCACCGGTGCCGCCCCGGCCCCCGGCTCCCCCGCCGCCGTCTCTTCGCTCAAGGTCGGTTCGTATTCGTACCAGAGCGCGGGGGACATCTTCAACGAGATCGGGGACGACGGCGTCTCCGGCTTCATCGTCGCCCTGCTGCCCACAACCTGGGGCGGGCTGATGGGATTCCACTACCTCGGCGGCGGACACCTCGGACACACCCTGCGCCTGCTGCGCGCGACCCGCAAGGAGATCGAGGGCAACCTCGCGCCGTCCGCCACCACCGGCTGCGCACCGACCTGGCTGGCCGCCCGCGGGTCGACGGTCACCGGCGCCAGGACCGAACTGCGGCGGCTGCTCTCGGCACGCGCCGCCCTCGTCACCGCACCGACCGCCGACGCCTCCGAACGGCTGGCCGCCGAGCGCCGGGGCATCGAGGCGGCCCGCCGCGACCTCGCGGCGCAGCGGGACCGCCTCGGCACCCCCGGGCGTCAGTAGTCGACGGAGAGGTCACCGCCCCACGAGGAGTGGTCGGTCGCGGTGCCGTCCTCGATCGTCCGGGTCTCCTCGTGGTGCACCTCTCCGGTGACGGACACGCGGCCGTCGCCGTCGGCCCCGTCCCAGGCGTCCGGGTAGTCGACGGTCAGCCCACCGCCCACCTCCTCCCGGTCGGTGCTGCTGCCGCCCCCGACGGTGTGCGTCTCCTCGACGTACGCCTCGCCGGACAGCGAGAAGCCGTCCGGCCGCTCCGCCTCGGCACCTGCCCAGCTGCCGCCCGACTCCGGCTGGTAGTCGTCCCAGTTCTCCGACCCGGCCATGGCCCACCCCTCCCGACGTACGGAACCTTCGGCACCGGCCTACCCCTGCGGCGCGTCCGGTACGCAGCGACCCGGCCCCGGACGGGCACGGCGCCCCGGACGGGGTAGACCCCCAGGGAGAGCTCCGATCCGAAGGACCACCCCGTGCACCCCGGCGACTGGCTGCTGACCCCCGACGAACGCGGCAACCCCGCGACCGGGATCGACGACGGCCGCCCCGACGGCACGGCCTGGTCCGACGGCAACCTCGTACGGCCGCTGGTGCACGGCGCCGCGTACTTCGCCGATCTCCTGGCCGCGGTGCGGCGGCTGCGCGCGGGCGACCTGCTGCTGTTCACCGACTGGCGCGGTGATCCGGACGAACGGCTCGCCGGGCCGGGCACCGAGGTCGGGGACGTGTTCGCGGCCGCCGCGGCGCGGGGTGTCACCGTCAAGGGGCTGGTGTGGCGCTCCCACCTCGACCGCCTGCGGTTCAGCGAACGCGAGAACCGCCACCTCGGCGAGGAGATCGAGGAGGCGGGCGGCGAGTGCCTGCTCGACATGCGGGTGCGCCCCGGCGGCGCGCACCACCAGAAGTTCGTCGTCCTGCGCCACCCCGGCCGCCCCGAGCACGACGTCGCGTTCGTCGGCGGCATCGACCTCTGCCACGGCCGGCGCGACGACGCCCGCCACCGCGGCGACCCGCAGGGCCGGCCGATCGCGGACGCCTACGGCCCGCACCCGCCCTGGCACGACGTGCAGCTCGCCGTCCGCGGCCCGGCGGTGGGCACCGTCGAGAGCTGCTTCCGGGAACGCTGGGACGACCCCGCCCCGCTGAGCCGCAGCCCGCTCATCCGGCTGCGCAGCCTCCTCCACCACGAGGACACCACCGCCGGAACGCTGCCGCCCCGGCTGCCCGACCCCCCGCCCTGCGGCCCGCACACCGTGCAGGTCCTGCGCACCTACCCGAACCGGCTGCTGCGCGGCCACCCGTTCGCGCCGGACGGCGAGCGCAGCATCGCCCGCAGCTACCTCAAGGCCCTGCCGCGCGCCCGTGCCCTCGTCCACCTGGAGGACCAGTACCTGTGGTCGCCGGAGGTGGTGTCCGGCTTCGCCCGCGCCCTGGCCACCGCCCCGCGGCTGCACCTCGTCGCGGTGATCCCCCCGGTGCCCGAGCAGGACGGCCGGCTGACCCTCCCGATGAACCTGATCGGCCGGATCACCGCCCTGGAGGAACTGCGCCGGGCCGGCGGCGACCGGGTCGCGGTGTACGGCGTCGAGAACCCCGCCGGCACCCCGGTGTACGTGCACGCCAAGGTCTGCATCGTCGACGACACGTGGGCCTCGGTCGGCTCCGACAACATCAACCTGCGGTCGTGGACGCACGACTCCGAGCTCAACTGCGCCGTCCTGGACGGCACCCCGGACGGCAGGGCGCCCGCCGACCCGGGCGGCCTCGGCGACGGGGCCCGCCGGTTCCCCCGGGAGCTCCGGCTGCAGCTCGCCCGGGAACACCTCGACGCCGCGGAGGACGCCGCGACCACGGCGGCGCTGTGCGACCCGGCGGGCGCGTTCCGGGCGTTCGCCGACTCCGCGGCCGCCCTCGACGCCTGGCACGAGGGCGGGCGGCGCGGTCCGCGGCCGCCGGGCCGCCTGCGCACCTACCACCCGCCGGAGCTGTCGCGGACGGCCACCGCGCTCGCCCGGCCGCTCGCCCGGCTGGTGGCCGACCCGGACGGGCGGCCCCGGCGGCTGCGGCGCCGCCGCACGTTCTGACCGCCTCCCCGGGAGGATCCGGGTGCCTCAGGCGTGCGCCGCCACGCACTCCGGGTGACCCCAGCCCGCGCCGACCTTGGTGATCGTGTCGCCCTTCGCGTACGGGCGGGCGCACGGGCAGGTGCCGGGGTAGCGCGCCGCCAGCGTGCGGGAGCGGCCCGCCCCGCCGCTCGCGGTGCCCGTGCGGGCGCCGCCCGACGCCGCCGCCGGACGGCGGGTGCTGCGCGCCTTCGGCGCCGTGACCGCGTCCGGCACCGGGAGGTCGGCCGCCGTACCGCCCGCCGCCTGCTGGGTGCGGGCCGCGTCGCTGGCGGCCTTGTCGGCGATCGCGTTCAGCGGGTCGCCGTCCACCTGGTGCGCGGCCACGTACACGAAGGTGACGTCGCGGCCCTCCAGCAGCGCGTCGATGCGCTGGATGAGCTCCTGGTTGGCCACGGGCTTGCCCGCGGCGGTCTTCCACCCGTTGCGCTTCCAGGCGGCCAGCCACTTGGTCACCGCGTCGCGGGTGTAGGTGCTGTCGAGGCGCACCTCCAGCGGCGCGGCGGGCGGCGTCGCGCCGAGCAGCTGCTCCAGCGCGGTCAGCTCGCCCACGTTGTTCGTGCTGTGCCCGAGCGGACCGGCCTGCCACTGCTGCGGCGCGCCCGCCGCGTCGGCGACCACGTACGCCCAGGCCGCCGGGCCCGGGTTGCCCTTGGCTGCTCCGTCACATGCTGCGATGACTCGTTCGACCATGCCCTCGATGATCCCAGACCCGGCGGCCTGCTCCGAACGGCTCCGGCGTGCCCGCCTGCGCGGCCGCCGGGTCGGGCCTGCGGTCCGCCCACGGTGCGGCGCGTTCGAAGGCCGCGGCGACGCGCAGCACGGTGGCGTCCGCGAGGT
Organism: Kitasatospora sp. NE20-6; assembly: GCF_045862635.1. Taxonomy (NCBI): domain Bacteria; kingdom Bacillati; phylum Actinomycetota; class Actinomycetes; order Kitasatosporales; family Streptomycetaceae; genus Kitasatospora; species Kitasatospora sp. NE20-6. The sequence goes on along the minus strand of NZ_BPRL01000021.1, from coordinate 118,538 downwards.
GGCGTCCGACGATCTGCAGGCCGACCGGAAGGCCGTCCCGCGTCCATCCGGCGGGGACGCTGACGGCCGGCTGGCCGGTGAGGCTCGCCGGGTAGTTGAAGCCGATCCAGGCGTTCTCCCCGACCTCCCGGCCGTCGGTCACCGTCGGGCCGGCGATGCCGACCGGGAACGGCGGCACGGCCGCGGTGGGGGTGACGAGCACGTCGTACCCGGCCATCAGCCGGGCCATCCGGTTCACGAGGGCCTTGCGCGCGATGTTCGCGTCGGTGAGCTGCTCGGCGGTCCACGGGCGGCGCATCCAGGCCACCAGGTGCGGGGACATCCGCGGCCCGTGCTCGTCGATCGTCCGGCGCAGGCCGCGCAGGTCGGTCTCGGCGACGACCAGGGCCTCGAAGGCCGCGGCCGGGTCGTCCCAGCCGGGTGTCACCTCCTCGACCCGGCAGCCGAGTCCGCGCTCCAGCACGGCCACCGCCGCGCCGGTGACGCGGCGCACCTCGGGGTCGACCGCGAGGTACCCGAGGTCGGGGCTCCAGGCGACCCGCAGGCCCGCGACGCCGTCCGCCGCGCCCCGGCGGGCGGCGTCCTGCCAGTCGACGTCACCGCACGGGATGGAGTGCCGGTCCCGCGGGTCGGGCCCGGCGAGCACGGAGAGCATCAGCGCCGCGTCGGCGACGGTGCGGGTGAGCGGGCCGATGTGCTCCAGGCTCTCCCAGCCGGAGACGCCGGGCAGCCGCTCGTCCCGGCAGCCCGGGTAGACCGGGATCCGGCCCATCGACGCCTTGAAGCCGACCAGGCCGCAGTGGGCGGCGGGCACCCGTACCGAGCAGCCCCCGTCGCTGCCGAGCGCGACCGGGCCGAGGCCGGCGGCGACCGCCGCGGCGGATCCGGCGCTCGAACCGCCCGGTGTCAGCGCGGTGTTCCAGGGGTTGCGGGTGGGCGGGAAGAGCGGGTTGTGGCCGACGGCGCTGTAGCCGAACTCCGTCGTGTTGGTCTTGCCGAGCAGCACCGCCCCGGCCGCCGCGGACCGTTCGACGACGATGTCGTCCTCGTCGGGCACGTGGTCGGCGTGCACCACCGAACCCGACGTGGTGCGCACCCCCGCGGTGGAGAGCAGGTCCTTCACGCCGATCGGCACCCCGGCGAGCGGACCGGTCGGCCGGCCGTGCACCAGGTCGTCGGCGAGCCGGCGGGCGCGCTCCCGGGCGATCCCGGGAGTCGGGGTGCAGAACGCGCCCAGCAGCGGGTCGAGTTCGGCGGTGCGGTCGAGCACGGCGTCCACGATCTCGACCGGCGAGAGGGTGCGGTGCCGCACCTGCGCGACCAGGTCGGTGGCGGACAGGAAGCAGATCTCGTCCCGGGCGGCGCGGTTCACCGGCCCTCCCCCGCCACCGGCACGGCCACCAGGGCCGGGCCCTGCACCGACCCCTGCGGCGCTCCCTGCGGCGTTCCCTTCACGGGCGGTTGCTCCGCGACCGGACGGCGGAGCAGCGCGAGCCCCGCGTACGCGGCGGCGGCGACGGCGATCCCGACGAGTGCGTCGACGGAGCCCGGCGCCAGCGCGTGCACCAGCGCGGCCGCACCCGCACCGGCCGCCCAGGCGGCGAGGGCCGACACGCGGAAGGCCTCCACGGGCCGCCCGGCCGCACGCCACCGCGGCATCAGATGGTCGACGATCAGCACCGCACCGATCGGGGGCACCACGATGCCGAGCAGCGACAGCCACTCCACGATCGAGCTCCACACCCCGGTCAGGGCGACGGCCAGGCCCACCGCCCCGAGGACGAGCGCGAGCGTACGCATCCGGGCCCGGGTGACGCCCGACCAGCCGACGGCACCGTTGTAGAGGCAGTGCGCGGCGACGGAGCCGAGGTTGGTGAGGACGAACAGCACCGCGATCCCGGTGAGCAGCGCGCCGTGCCCGGTCAGCAGACCGAGGAACGCGCCGCCGTCGTGCGCGGGGTCCGCGGCGCCGCCGACCGCGACGACGAGCCCGCCGACCAGGTAGGCCGCCGTGTTGGCGAAGGGGAACGCGGCAGCGGTGGCGGCGACGGCCGACCGTCCGTCACGGGCCCACCGGGTGAAGTCGGCCGTCATCGTGCCGGAGTCCGCGAACCCCGCGATCACGATGCTGACGGCCGCCCAGAACGGCAGGGCGCGCCCCTCACCGCCGTACGCCAGCGCGGTGGAGAGCGAGGCGCCGTCGCGGGTGCCGAAGTACAGCGCGACCGCCCCCAGGACGAGGAACAGCGGCGTGCCGATCAGCCCGATCAGCGACAGCGCCCTGATGCCGGCCACCGCGGCCGCCGTGTAGAGGAGGCAGCCCAGCAGCGCACCCCAGGCGGGCGCCCAGCCGAACAGCTCGTGGAACGTGCTGCCGGTGAGGCCGATCTGGTACGAGAACCAGCCGATCACCACGGTGGAGAGGAAGCCCACCACCAGGGCCCGGCCGCGGTGTCCGAAGGTGGTGAGCGACTGCAGCGAGAAGTTGTCGCCCGTCCGGCCGGAGAGGTGGGCGAGCGTGCCGACGTAGCCGAGGAGCACGAGGTTGCCGACGAGGACGGCGAGCATGCCGCGCAGCGTGCCGAGGTTGTAGACAATCAGCCCGCCGAACACGGCGTTGCCCAGGCACATGGGGAATCCACCCCAGACCGCGGCGACGGAGAGCAGGCTGCGGCGGGCCTCGGGCGGCACGGGCCGGTGCTCGTACTCGTCCGTCGCGCCGCCGTCCGGGATGGTGTCCGGGGCGGTGTCCGGGGCGGTGTCGGGTGCGGCGTCCGGTCTCATCGGTCTCCTCGGTCCAGGCGATCCCGCTTTTGTATACGAAATCGCGGTGCGCCCGACCGTAGGTCCGCCGGATTGCCTGGACCGTTCCGCCGTGTAACACCGGCGTATCGGACCCCTCACGGCCCGCGCCCTGCCCTGTGGAACACGTCGCACCGGGCCCGGGAACCGGCATGATCCCCACCCGAGGGGACGAACCGCGGAGGCCGCGGGCCTGCCGGCGACCGCACGGTCACACGGTCACGCCGGAGCTGCCGGCGCGCTCCTCGACGACGGCGCCCGACCCGACACCCGACCCGGCGCCCGACCCGGCGCCCGACCCGGCGCCCGACCCGGCGCCCGCCGCACCGGCTGCTGCCGCGGGCCCGCTCCCGTCCGGGTGTTCCGCCGCCGCCCAGCGGCGGGCGAGCACCGTGCAGGCCATCAGCTGCAGTTGGTGGAAGAGCATCAGCGGAAGGGCGATCAGGCCGAGATCGGTGGGCGTGAACAGCACTGCGGCCATGGGCAGTCCGCTCGCGAGGCTCTTCTTCGAACCGCAGAAGACGACGGTGATGCGGTCGGCACGCGAGAAGCCGAGAGCCCGTGCGCTCCGGTCGGTGACGATCAGGGCGGCGGCCAGCAGCAGTGCGCAGACGGCCAGGAGGAGTCCGATCCGGCCCGGCGAGGTCGTGTGCCAGACGCCGGCGACCATGCCCTCGCTGAAGGCGCCGTAGATGACGACGAGGATGGATCCACGGTCCACGGCGGTCACGACCGGCTTGTGCGCGGCGATCCACGACGCCGTCCAGCGGCGGGAGAGCTGGCCGAGGAGGAACGGCAGCAGCAGCTGGAGGACGAGGGTCAGCACCGCTCCCGCGTCGAGCCGCACCGCACCCGCGCCGCCGAGCAGCGCGGAGGCCAGCAGCGGGGTGGCGACGATGCCGAGCAGGCTGGAGAAGGACGCGGCGCAGACCGCGCCCGCGGTGTTGCCGCCCGCGATCGCGGTGAAGGCGATCGACGACTGCACCGTGGAGGGCAGCAGCGAGAGGAAGAGCACGCCGCGGGCGAGTTCGGGCCCCAGCAGGGGCGACGCGAGGGCCTGCGCGGCCAGGCCGAGCAGCGGGAGGACGACGAACGTGGCGGCCAGGATGGTCAGGTGGAGCCGCCAGTGGGTGGCGCCCTCCAGTGCGGCGCGGGGCGAGAGCCGGGCGCCGTAGAGGAAGAACAGCAGGCCGACGAGCCCGGTGGTGGTGTCGGCGAGGCCGTGGGCGGCAGCCCCGCGGGCCGGCAGCAGGACGGCGAGGCCGACGGTGGCGAGGATGGCCAGCAGATAGGGGTCGATGCCGAGGCGTGCGGTGATGCTTTTCATCGGGGGCCTTTCGCTGTGGTGCCGTCCGGAGGCGGCCCGCCGGCCGGTCCCGCACCGGTCGGCGGGTCGAGCGCGGCGAGCAGGTCGAGCAGGTGTTCGTCGGAGCCGGGGGCGGCGACGAGGCAGAGCCCGAGCGGGGCGCCGTCGAGGCGGGCGACGGGGAGGCAGAGGGCGGGTGCGCCCGCGGCGGAGGCGAGGCAGGTGAGCAGCACGGTGGCGGTCCGGCGGTCCGGCGCGGGCGGCGCGGCGGGAGCGGCGCCGCCGCCGGTGAGCAGCGGTGCCGGGCCGGGTGCGGCGGGGAGCAGCAGCAGGTCGCCGTCGTGGAGGAGTTCGAGCAGCGGCGCGATGTCGGCGGCCAGGTCGGCCCTGGCCTGTGCCGCCCGGTCCGCCGTGACCTCGGCGGCGGCGGCGAAGCGGGCGCCGACGCCGGGCCCGAACTCCGGTTGCCGTGCGGTGATCCAGGCGCCGTGCGCGGCCCACGCCTCGGCCGCCTGGACGGTGGAGAACGCCTCGCGGGTGCGGTCCCAGCCCGGTGAGGCCGCTGCCCGGAACGTCCGCCGGTCGGTGGGGGCCAGGTGGGCGAGCGCGGCCACCGGCCCGGCGAGCGCGGCGGTGACGGCGTCGCCGGCGCGGGCCCACAGGTCGTCGGGCACCAGCAGCCGGCGTACGGGCCGGGGGGTGCGCGGGTGCTGCTGCTCCGGGCCGGTGCCGAGGAGCGCCCGCAGGCCGGCGTCGAGCACGGCGGGGTCGCGGGCGAGCAGGCCGGGCACGTCGAAGGACGGTGCGAGCGGCACGATCCCGGCGCGGGGTGCCCGCCGGTGGGTGGGCCGGAAGCCGTACAGGCCGCAGTAGGAGGCGGGGACGCGGACGGATCCGGCCGTGTCGGTGCCGAGACCGAGGTCGGCGGCGCCTGCGGCCACGGCGGCGGCCGTGCCGCTGGAGGAGCCGCCGCAGACCCGGCCGGGCGCGGCGGGGTTGGGCACGGCGCCGTAGTGGGCGTTGGTGCCGCCGAGGCTGTAGGCGAGCTCGTCGGTGTGGGTCTTGCCGACGAACGCCGCCCCGGCGGCGCGCAGCCTGGCCACGGCCTCGGCGTCCCGCTCGGCGGCCGGGTGGGTGAGGAGCCGGAGCGGGTGGCCTGCGCCGGTGGGGAGCCCGGCGACGTCGACGACGTCCTTGACCGCGAGCCGGACACCGGCGAGCGGGCCGTCCGGCGCGGTCGGGGCCGGGTCGGACGGCGACGGGTCGGGCGTCGACGGGTCGGGCGGCGCGGGGAGCCACTCCACGAACGGGCCGGGACGGGTCGTCATGCCGTGTCTCCCTCACTGCGGGCGGTGTCGGTGCCGCCGGGCCCGAGGCCGGCGAGGTCGGCCTTGGGCAGGACGAAGTGGACGCCCTTGACGCGGTCGACGACCTGGGAGATCCGAACGTCGCACGCGGCGCTGAGGTAGGCGAGCGCGACGGCGGGCGGGAGGCCGTGCCGGGCGCGGAGGAAGGCGACGGCGTTGCGGGTGGCCTGCCGGACGGCCGTGTCGAGGTCGGGGTCCAGGCCGAGCACGAGGTGGGCGTCGGCCGTCTCCGCGAAGGGCAGGGCGAGGTCGGCGGCGAGCCGCCGGACGGCCTCGTCGCGGTGCACGGTGAGCCGCAGGGTCGCGCGCAGCGGCGCCTCGAAGGCGGTGAGCGAGACCTCGCCGTCGCCCTGGGAGAAGTGCGGGTCGCCGGTGTAGAAGAGGGCGCCGTCGGCCTGCACGGGCAGGTACAGCCGGGCGCCCTCGGTGAGCATGCGGATGTCCAGGTTGCCGCCGTGGGGGCCGGGCGGCACGGAGTCGTGCGGCCGGTCGCCGGCGGTGGCGACCCCCAGGATGCCGAGGAACGGGGCGAGCGGGAAGCGCAGGTGCCGGCCGTCGCCGGTGGGCAGGAGGCCGCGGCCGTCCTCGTCGACGTGGGCGACCAGGCTGACGGTGGGTGCGGGCTGCCCGGCGGGCCAGCCGTGCGGGGGTATCGGGTGTTCGCCGGCGAGGGCGCCGCGCCCGTGCCGGTTGCTGATCACGCCGTAGGGGGCGCGGCGCAGCAGGCTCAGCACCTCGACCTCCAGGACGTCGCCGGGGCGGGCGCCACGGACGGCGACCGGTCCGGTGACGATGTGCGGGCCGGTGACGTCGGGGCGGTGGGTGAGGGCGGCCGCGATGTCGCGGGCGTCGGAGAGCAGGTGGCCGGGGGCGATGCCGGCCGCGCCGAAGAAGGCGGCGGGGTCACCGCCCTGGTCGGCCAGCAGGCCCTCGTGGCTGACGGTGTCGAAGCAGACCGTCGAGCCGGAGTCGACCGTGAGGACGGGCCGGTCGGCCGCGGTGGGCAGCAAGCCCCAGGAGACGGTGTCGGGGGTGGAGCGCAGGTACGCGTCGCCGTGGATCGGGCCGGTGCCGGGTTGTAGTACGTTCGCCACGCCAAGCTCTTTCGCCGAAGGAGCGGCGATTGTATCCAATCGAGGATGATCATGGGTGACGAGGCTGGACAGTCCGCGTCGGACCGGGGGCGGGTGTCGCCGCAGGCGGTCGTCAGGGCGATCCGCGAGGACCTGATCCGGGGGGTCCACCGGCCCGGCCAGCGGCTCACCGAGGAGGCGATGGCCGCCCGGTACGGCGTCTCACGGGTGCCGGTGCGCGAGGCCCTGCGCGCACTGGAGGCGGAAGGCTTCCTGGTGAGCCGGCCCTACGCGGGCATCGCCGTGGTGGAGCTGAGCGACGACGAGGCGGAGGACCTGCTGGAGATCCGCGGCCTGCTGGAGCCGCTGGGTGCGGGCCGGGCGGCGCTGCGCCGGACACCCGAGCAGGTGGGACGGATGAAGGAACTGGTCTCGCTCGGCCTGGAGGCGGCCGAGGACGGCCGGCTGGAGGAGCTGGCCCGGCTCAACAGCCGTCTGCACGAGGTGATCGCGACGGCCTCCGGCAGCCGCACGCTCAGCCAGCTGGTGACCCAGCTCAGCCACAAGATCGCCTGGGTGTACGCGGCCGAACTCCCGCGCCGGGCCGTCGACTCCTGGCGGGAGCACGCGGAGATCGTGGCCGCGATCGAGGACGCCGACCAGGACCGCGCCCGTGACCTGGTCGCCCGTCACATCGTGAAGGCGCAGTCCGCGTACCGGCGCCGCGAGCCGGGCACGGCGGCCGCGGACGGACCGGCGTAGGACCCGTCCCGCCCGACGGCCTCCCGCCGGCCGGCGCACCGAAACACGGGCGTTTCCGGAGAAGCGTTTTCGCGCAACAAACGACTTGTATACAACCGGTGGACAAGATCGGCGGCGCCCCCGGAGGACCCCTCTCCCCCGGCGCCCCGCCCCGGAGGGATCCGCCTGTATGCACGCTCGCCGCCTGCCCGACCTCGTCCTGCCCGACCTCGTCCTGCGCGACGCCCGGATCGCCGACCACGCCGAGCCCGTCGACATCCACCTGGGCAACGGCCTGATCCGCTCGATCGGCAGCCGGTCCGCCGCGGCACCGGGCGCCGAAACCCTCGACTGCGCAGGGCGCGTGGTGATACCCGGCCTCATCGAATCCCACCTGCACCTCGACAAGGCCCTGCTCGACCGTGAACGGCCCAACCCCGACGGCTCGCTGGCCGGGGCGATCGCGGTCACCGGGGAACTCAAGCGTTCCTTCACCGCGCAGGCCGTCCGCGAACGCGCCAGGAGCGTCATCGAGCAGGCGGTGACCCACGGCACCACCCTGATCCGTGCCCACCCCGACGTCGACCCGATCATCGGCCTGCTGGCCCTCGACGTCGTGCTGGAGCTGCGCGAGGAGTACCGCGACGTGGTGGACCTCCAGGTGGTGGCCTTCCCGCAGGAGGGGGTGCTGCGCGCCGAGGGCACCCTCGGCCTGCTGCGCGAGGCGCTGCGCCGCGGTGCCGACGTCGTCGGCGGCTGCACCTACAACGAGGCGGACGTCGCGGACTGCCGGCGCCAGGTCGACCTGGTGCTCGATCTGGCCGTCGAGTTCGGCGTGCCCGCCGACCTGCACGCCGACTTCGCGGACGACACCGCCGATCCGCGGTTCGCCATGGCGGAGTACATCGCCGGGGCGGTGGTACGGCGGGGCTTGCAGGGCCGGGTCGCGCTCGGCCACATGACCTCCCTGGCCGGCCGGCCGCCCTCGGAGCGACGGGAGGTGCTCGCCGCCCTGGCGTCGGCCGGGGTGGCGGTCGTCCCGCTGCCCGCCACCGACCTGCACCTCAACGGCCGGGCCGACCAGGTGAACACGCGGCGCGGCGTCGCCCCCGTCCGCGAGCTGTGGGAGTCCGGGGTGACGTGCGCGTACTCCTCGAACAACATCCGCAACGCGTTCACCCCGTACGGCAACGCCGACCTGCTCGACATCGGGCTCCTGCTCGCCCAGACCGGCCACCTGACCGGGCCGGACGACCTCGCCCGGGTGCTCGCGATGGCCACCACCGAGGCGGCCCGGGTGGTCGGCGTGGCCGACCGGTACGGCCTCCGGCCGGGTGCCGCGGCCGACCTGGTGGTACTGGACACCCTGAACGTGCACGACGTCCTGCTGGACCGTCCGGTGCGCACCGCGGTCATCAAGGGCGGCCGGGTGGTCGCCCGTTCGACCCGGAGCACCGAGCTGTTGTTCCGCACGGCCTGACCCGATCCGGGCCGTCCTCCCCCACCGACTCGCTCCCCCGGCGATGCACTCGCCCACCGACTCGCTCCCCCGGCGATGCACTCGCCCACCGATGCACTCCCTCACCGATGCACTCCCTCACAGACTCACTTGCCCACCGACTCACTCCCTCACCGATGCACTCGCCCACCGACTCACTCCCCACGTCACTCCCCTCCCCCACGGAGTCCCCCATGCGTGAACGGATCCCCCACGAGATCGCGGCGTCCGTCCTGGCCGCCTCCACCGCCTTCATCGGCGGCACCGCCCTCGACCTCCCGCCCTGGGCGATCTTCATCTCCTGGGCCGCGACCTTCCTCGCGGGCGGCCCGAGCCTGCCGGTGGCCCGGCGGCTGTGGGTGGCCATGCCGGCGGGGTCGTTCTTCGCCCTGGTGATCGTGCTGGTGATGCAGCAGGTCGGCGGCCTGGTGTCCGGGCAGCTCGCCCGGGACGCCGTGCTGGCCGCCGTCATCCTGGTGGTCAACACCGTTCTGATGTACACCGGCCGGCTGCGGATGTTCTCCCTCGTGCCCGGCATGTTCCTCGGGTTCGCCTCGTACTTCGCGACGTTCTTCGGCGGTTTCGGCTTCCGTGCCGGCGACCCGTGGGCGGCCTGGCTGTCGGTGGTGGCGATGAACGCGCTCGGCCCGGTCTTCGCCCACCTGGCGGGCCGGCTGACGTTCCCCGTCGGCGGGCGTGCGGCTGCGGCCGCCGACGGCGACGCCCCGCTCGGTGCGGCGGCCGCCCGGTGAGCGGGGCCACGGAGCCGGCGGGACTCGTCGTCGACGACCCGGCCGTGCATGCGGAGGTCCGTGCGGCGTTCGCCCGCTACGAGCGCGCCCTCACCTCGAACGACGTCGCCGTGCTGGACGAGCTGTTCCTCGACGCCCCGCACACCGTGCGGTTCGGGGCCGACGAGGAGCTCTTCGGATATGCGGAGATCGCCGCGTTCCGCCGGGCCCGCCCGGCGGCCGGGCTCGACCGCACTCCCGAGCGCGTGGCGGTCACGACGTACGGCGACGCGTTCGCCGTGACCTCCCTGACCTTCCGCCGGGAGGGCGTGCCGGGGGTGGGCCGCCAGTCCCAGACCTGGGTGCGGATGCCCGGGGTGGGCTGGCGGATCGTCTCGGCGCACGTCTCCCGGCGCACCTGACGCGCTGCCCGGCGACGGGTGGGGCTGCGGCGGGCGGGGCTGCGGCGGGCGGCGGACGCCACCCGGCAGGGTACGGCGGGGTACGGCAGGACCGTCAGCGGTCGACCACGACGACGATCTTGCCCCGCCGCGCAGGCCTGAGGTGATGAACGCCCCGGCCACCCGGCCACCCGGGCCCGACCCCTGACCGGCCCCCTGGGCGCAGCTGCGCCCAGGCCGACCGCCCACGACGGCCGGCCACCGCCCGCGCAGCCGGTCGGGTGACTCCCCGGGCGGTGTTGCGCCGTCCGGCCCCTCCTCTGCGTCACCATCGGCTGGGACGCACCCGCGGTGTCCGGTCGGTGGCGTCCGATCGGCGGCGTCCGATCGGCGGTGTCCGCCCCCGGACGCCGGACGCCCGGCGGCCTGCACCGGCCGGGCTCCGGGGCTGCCACGGCCGGCCGGCCGGTCGCCGGTTCGGACCAATCCGGAAGCCGCCCCGACCGGAGGACTGCTAGGAAGTCAGAGAGTCCGTTTCATCGGTCTCGTCCCTTTTGCAAGGAGGCATCCTCATGGATGCTGCAGCAACGACCGCCGATACCGGCGGCACCCCAGGCGCTGTGGAGACGCCACCCGTCCACATCCTGTGGATCAACGCCGGCCTCAGCTGTGACGGCGACTCCGTCTCGCTCACCGCGGCCATGCAGCCGAGCATCGAGGAGATCGTCACGGGCGCCCTCCCGGGCCTGCCCAAGATCGCCGTCCACTGGCCGCTGATCGACTTCGAGTGCGGGCCCGTGCAGGGCGCCGACAACTTCGTCGAGTGGTTCTTCAAGGCGGACCGCGGCGAACTCGACCCGTTCGTCCTCGTGGTCGAGGGCTCCATCCCGAACGAGCGCATCAAGCCCGAGGGCTACTGGTGCGGCTTCGGCGACGACCCCGAGACCGGCCAGCCGATCACCACCAGCGAGTGGCTCGACCGGCTGACTCCCAAGGCCACCGCCGTGGTGGCGATCGGCACGTGTGCGACCTACGGCGGCATCCACGCCATGGCGGGCAACCCGACCGGCGCGATGGGCGTGCCCGACTACCTGGGCTGGGACTGGACGTCCAAGGCCGGGCTGCCGATCGTCTGCGTGCCCGGCTGTCCGATCCAGCCGGACAACTTCGCCGAGACGCTGACGTACCTGCTGTACCAGCTGGCGGGTTCGGCACCGATGATCCCGCTGGACGACAAGCTGCGCCCGGCCTGGCTGTTCGGCGCGACGGTGCACGAGGGCTGCGACCGCGGCGGCTACTACGAGCAGGGCCAGTTCGCGTCCGAGTACGGCACGCCGGAGTGCCTCGTACGGCTCGGCTGCTGGGGCCCGGTCGTCAAGTGCAACGTCGCCAAGCGCGGCTGGATCAACGGCGTCGGCGGCTGCCCCAACGTGGGCGGCATCTGCATCGCCTGCACGATGCCGGGCTTCCCCGACAAGTTCATGCCGTTCATGGACGCCCCGCCCGGCTCCACCGTCTCCACCGCCGCGAGTTCGGCGTACGGCACGCTCATCCGCCGGCTCCGCTCGATCACGCTGAAGACCGTGGACAAGGAGCCCAGGTGGCGCAAGACCGGCCGCAAGGTGACGACGGGCTACCGGCCGCCCTGGTGATCCTCCGCGAGGCCGCCCGCCGTGCGCGGGCGGCCTCGTGCCGCCCCCTCCCGCTTCCCCCCGCAGAAGGGCACGACAGAGACGATGACGCAGACGACGAAGGCAGCCGGCGACGGCAGCGGCCTGGTGGAGATGTCCTGGGATCCGATCACCCGGATCGTGGGCAGCCTGGGCATCCACACGAAGATCGACTTCAAGCAGAAGCGGGTCGCGGAGTGCTACAGCACCTCGTCCGTCTTCCGCGGCTACAGCGTGTTCATGCGCGGCAAGGACCCGCGCGACGCGCACTTCATCACCAGCCGCATCTGCGGCATCTGCGGCGACAACCACGCGACCTGTTCGGTGTACGCGCAGAACATGGCGTACGGGGTCAAGCCGCCGCACCTGGGCGAGTGGATCATCAACCTCGGCGAGGCCGCCGAGTACATGTTCGACCACAACATCTTCCAGGAGAACCTGGTCGGGGTCGACTACTGCGAGAAGATGGTCCGCGAGACCAACCCGGGCGTGCTGGAGCGGGCCGAGCGCACCGAGGCACCGCACGCCGCCGACCACGGGTACCGGACGATCGCCGACATCATGCGCTCGCTCAACCCGATCGAGGGCGAGTTCTACCGCGAGGCGCTGCAGGTCAGCCGCTACACCCGCGAGATGTTCTGCCTGATGGAGGGCCGCCACGTGCACCCCTCCACGCTCTACCCGGGCGGTGTCGGCACCGTCGCCTCCGTGCAGCTGTTCACCGACTACCTGACCCGGCTCATGCGGTACGTGGAGTTCATGAAGAAGGTCGTGCCGCTGCACGACGACCTCTTCGACTTCTTCTACGAGGCCCTGCCCGGGTACGAGGAGGTCGGCCGCCGCCGCATCATGCTCGGCTGCTGGGGCGCGCTCAACGACCCCGACCACTGCGACTTCACCTACGCCAACATGACCGACTGGGGCCGGCGGATGTTCGTCACGCCCGGCATCGTCGTCGACGGCAAGCTCGTCACCAACGACCTGACCGAGATCAACCTCGGCATCCGCATCCTCCTGGGCAGCTCGTACTACCAGGACTGGGAGGGGCAGGAGCAGTTCGTCACCCACGACCCGCTCGGCAACCCCGTCGACCCGCGGCACCCGTGGAACCAGCACACCATCCCCGCGCCGCAGAAGCGGAACTTCGACGACAAGTACAGCTGGGTGATGTCGCCGCGCTGGTTCGACGGCAAGGACCACCTCGCCCTCGACACCGGCGGCGGCCCGATCGCCCGCCTCTGGTCGACCGCCCTCTCCGGGCTCGTCGACATCGGCTACGTCAAGGCCACCGGCCACAGCGTGCAGATCAACCTCCCCCGCTCGATGACCAAGCCCGAGGTCACCTTCGAGTGGAAGATCCCCCAGTGGTCCAACGCCCTGGAGCGCAACCGCGCCCGCACCTACTTCCAGGCGTACGCGGCCGCCGTGGCCCTGCACTTCGCGGAGAAGGCGCTGGAGGAGGTGCGCGCCGGACGCAGCCAGACCTGGGAGAAGTTCGAGGTGCCGGACGAGTCCATCGGCTGCGGCTTCACCGAGGCCGTCCGCGGCGTGCTCTCGCACCACATGGTGATCCGCGACGGCAAGATCGCCAACTACCACCCGTACCCGCCGACCCCGTGGAACGCGAGCGTCCGCGACACCTACGGCACACCCGGCCCGTACGAGGACGCCGTGCAGAACACCCCGATCTTCGAGGAGAACTCCCCGGAGAACTTCAAGGGCATCGACATCATGCGCGCCGTCCGCAGCTTCGATCCCTGCCTCCCCTGCGGCGTGCACATGTACGTCGGCGGCGGGAAGACCGTGCAGAAGATGCACGTCCCCACCGGCCTGAGCGGACTCGGCGGATGAGCGCCGAACAGACCGGTCTGCGCGTGCAGGAGTGCCTGGACCAGCTGGCCGGCGCCGGACAGGGCGAGGCCGCCGAGGAACTCGTCCGGCTGCTCATGGACTTCTACACCGGCGGGCTGGAGCGGATGGCCGCCTTCCTGCCGCCGCAGGCGCTCGGCGAGCCGCTCGTGTCGGGGCTGCTCGTGCTGCACGACCTGCACCCGGAGAGCGTCGAGACCCGGATCGGCCGCGCGCTGGAGAACGAAACCGGCTGGCAGGTCGAGGAGTTCGACGCCGCGACGGGCAGCCTGCGGCTGCGCGGCGAGGACTCCGGCGGCGGCTGCGGCTGCGGCGGCGCCCAGGCCGAGGAACGGCTGGAGGAGGCGCTGGCCTGCTTCGCCCCCGAGGTGACCGCCCTCCACCTGGAACGGCGCCCCGCGCTGCTGCAGATCGGCACCCGGCCGGTGGCGGTGGAGCGGTGAGCACACGCCAGATCGACCGGCCCGGCACCGCACTGCTGCGGAGGCTCCGCGAGCCCGCCCCGCCGCAGCCCGAGGCCTGCGCCTTCTGCGGCCAGCGCCTGCCCGGCGGCCACCGGCACCTGGTGGACGTCGAGGAGCGCTCGCTCGCCTGCGCCTGCACCGCCTGCGGCCTGCTCTTCCACCAGGACGGCGCGGCCGGCGGCCGCTACCGCCCGGTGCCCGACCGCTACCTCGTCGACCCGGAGCACAGCGTCACCGACGCCGTGTGGGACTCGCTGCGGATCCCGGTCAGCACGGTGTTCTTCCTCCGCAACGCGGCACAGGAACGGCCGATCGCGCTGTACCCCAGCCCGGCCGGCGCGACCGAGAGCGAACTCGACGAGGACGACTGGCAGGCCGTGCTCGGCGGCAGCCCGCTCGCCGCCCTGCTCGAACCGGACGTCGAAGCCCTCCTCCTGCGCCGCTCCGAAGGGCACAACCGGGCCTACCTGGTGCCGGTCGACGCCTGCTACGAACTCGTCGGCCGGATGCGCCTGCACTGGCAGGGCTTCGACGGCGGCGCCGAGGCCCGCGCCGAACTCGACGCCTACTTCGACCGGTTGGACGCCCGGGCCCGGCCGGTCGGCACGGGCGGTGCGCCGTGACCGGACTCGACTTCCGGTGCACCGGTGTACGCGCCGACGGCTACGCTGCGGGCCCCACCCTGGTGTTCCGGCTCCGCATCACCGCCGAACCCGGCCTGCAGGTGCACGCGCTGGCCCTCCGCTGCCAGCTCCGCATCGAACCCGCCCGACGGCGCTACAACGACACCGAGACGGAACGGCTGGGCGACCTCTTCGGGGAACCCGCCCGCTGGGGCACCTCGCTCAACCCGATCCAGTTCGCCCAGGTGCCCCTGATGGTCACCGGGTTCACCGGGGAGACCGAGGTCGACCTGCCGGTGCCCTGCTCGTACGACCTGGAGGTCGCCGCCGGGCGCTACCCGCACGCGCTGGAGGACGGCGAGGTGCCGCTGCTCATGCTCTTCTCCGGCACCGCGTTCTCCGGTCCGTCCGGCTTCCAGGTCAGCCCGGTGCCGTGGGACCGCGAGGCCACCTGCCGCCTCCCCGTACAGGTCTGGCGGGACATGATGGAGCAGCACTTCCCCGGCAGCGGCTGGCTGCGGCTGCGCCGCGACACCCTGGACGCGCTGCTGGCCCACCGGTCGCGGCACGCGCTGCCGTCCTGGGAGGCCACCGTGCAGTCGCTGCTCGACACCGCCGCACCGGCCGCCTCCGCCGCCACGCCCGCTGCCGCGCCTTCCCCTGCTCCGGCCCCGGGCCCGGCTCCGGCTCCCGCTCCGGCCGAGCTCGCCGGCACGGCCGACGGAGGTGCGCGGTGAGCGACTTCACGACCGCCCGCAGGATCGCCGACGCGGTGCTGTTCGAGGGCTACGTGCTGTACCCCTACCGGGCGTCCGCGGCGAAGAACCGGCTGCGCTGGCAGTTCGGCGTGCTCGTGCCGCCCGCGTACGGCGAGGACGAGGGCGAGCACGCGTTCCAGCAGACCGAGATGCTCGTGGAACCCCGGCAGGGCTCGGTGCTCTCCGGCGAGCTGCGCTTCCTCCGCGCCCAGCGGCGCACCGTCAAACAGGCCGACCCGCAGGGCGGCTTCGTCGAGGTCGACTCGCTGGAACTCCCCGACCGGGTGCTGGTGCCCTGGGACGAGGGCGTCGAGGACACCGTCACCTTCTCCGTACCGGTCGACCGGCTGCTCGCGGAAGGGCTGACCGTGCCCTTCCACCGGCCCGCCCGGGACGAGCAGGAGGCGGTCTCCGCCGGCGGAGGCCCGCCGGTCGGCCGGCTGAGCCGGCGCTGCGAACGGCTCGACGGCCTGGTGCGCGTCACCGCCGAGGAACTGCCCGGCCCCTACCGGGTGCTGCGCCTCACCGCCGTGGTGGAGAACATCACCGAATGGGTGCCGCCCGCCGACGCGGACCGGGAGTCCGCACTGCGGCACTCGCTCGTCTCCGCGCACCTGCTGCTCGGCCTGGACGGCGGTTCCTTCGTCTCCATGACCGACCCCCCGCAGTGGGCCGCACCCCGGATCGCGCACTGCCGGAACCTGCACACCTGGCCCGTGCTGGCCGGCGAACCCGGCCGCTCGGACGTCGTGCTCTCCTCGCCGATCATCCTGGAGGACCACCCGCAGATCGCCCCGGAGAGCCCCGGCGCGCTCTACGACGCCACGGAGATCGACGAGATCCTCGCCCTGCGCACCGCGACCCTCACCGACCAGGAGAAGCGGGAGGCCCGCGGCACGGACGAGCGGGCCGGCGCCGTCATCGACCTCGCCGACTCCATGCCGCCGGAGGTCATGGAACGGCTGCACGGCGCCGTCCGGGCCCTCCGCGACATCACCGACCCTGCACCGACCGCCGCCGACCCGTTCGCCGCACCGGACACCCCCTGGTGGGATCCGGGCCGGGACGCCGAGGTCGACCCCGGCACCGACCGGGTCGTGGTCGACGGGCGGTCCGTCGGCGCGGGCAGCCGCGTCCGGCTGAAGCCCGGCCTGCGGCGCACCGACGCCCAGGACATCTTCCTGCACGGCCGGGAGGCCCTGGTCGAGGCGGTGCTCCACGACGTGGACGGCTCCGTGCACGTGGCGGTCACCGTCGACGGCGACCCCGGGGCCGATCTCTGGCGGGCCCAGGGCAGGTACCGGTACTTCCAGACGGACGAGATCACCCCGCTGGAGGAGTCGTGAAGGACATCCTGGTGGCCGGGGTCGGCAACATCTTCCTCGGCGACGACGGCTTCGGCGTCGAGACCGTCCGCCGGCTCACCGAACGGCCGCTGCCCGACGGCGTGGAGGTCGTCGACTTCGGCGTACGCGGCGTCCACCTCGCCTACCAACTCCTCGACGGCTACCGCGTGCTGGTGCTCGTGGACGCCACCGAACGGGGCGGCGAGCCCGGCACCGTCTACCTGATCGAGGCCGACCACGAGCCGGCCGAGGCCCCCACCGGGGCACCCGCCGTCGACGGACACCGCATGGGCCCCGACGCCGTGCTCGCCCTGCTCGGCGCGCTCGCCGCCGGCACCGGCGGACGGCCCCCGGAGCGGGTGCTGGTCGTCGGCTGCGAACCGGCGGCGCTGGACGAGGGCATGGGCCTCAGCGCACCGGTCGCCCAGGCCGTCGACCCCGCCGTGGAACTGCTCCTGCGGGTCATCGAAGAGAACCGGAAGCCCGGCGAACGGGCGGACAGGAAGGCGTCACCATGTGGAAGTTCGTGATCGGCACCGCCGCGGCGGCGGCGGCCGTCGTGGTCCTGGCCAACCTGGGGGACCTCCGGCGGTACCTGCGCATCTCCCGGATGTGAGGGCGGCCGGGCGCCCCCCGCGCCCGGCGCTACTGCAAATGGCTTGGCCTCCGGTGCGGCGGCGGCGCGGCTTCGGACCCGCGCCACCGCCGCACCCTGTACTGGACCCGCTGTGGACCCTCCCCGGGAGTGAGGCCGATGCACGAGATGTCCATCGCGGCGGCCGTCGTGGAGCAGGTGGCGCAGGCCGCCCGTGAACACGGCGCCGGCGCCGTACGGCGCGTACGGCTGCAGGTCGGCGAACTCGCCGGCGTGGTGCCGGAGGCACTGGCCTTCAGCTTCGAACTGGCCTGCACCGACACGGTCGTGGCCGGCGCGGAGCTGATCACCGAGACGGTCCCGGCCCGCGCCCGCTGCACCGGGTGCGCCACCGAATGGGCCGTCGGCATGCCACCCGATCTCACCTGCCCCCGCTGCACCACCGGACAGGTCGACCTGCTGTCCGGCCGGGAGCTGCAGATCATCGGCGCCGAGTGGGACGACCACCCGGCCTACGTCCAGGAGGGCTGAACGCCATGTGCCGCATGCTCGATCTCCACCAGGCCGTGCTCGCCAGGAACGACGCCGACGCGCAGCAGCTGCGCGCCGAACTCGCCGCCCGCGGCACGGTCGCGGTCAACCTGCTCTCCAGTCCGGGCAGCGGCAAGACCGCGCTGCTGGAGACCGAACTCTCCCTCGCCACCGAACGCGGCATCCCCGTCGCGGCGCTCACCGCCGACCTCGCCACCGAGAACGACGCGCTACGGCTCGCGCGTTCGGGAGCCCCGGTCAAGCAGGTGCTCACCGACGGGCTCTGCCACCTGGAGACGGACATGCTCCGCGGGCACCTCGCCGGCTGGCTGCCGGACGACACCCGGCTGCTCTTCGTCGAGAACGTCGGCAACCTGGTCTGCCCGGCCTCGTACGACCTCGGCGAGTCGCTGCGGGTGGCTCTGGCGTCGGTCACGGAGGGCGAGGACAAGCCGCTCAAGTACCCGACGGCCTTCGGGCTGGCGCACCTGGTGGTGGTCACCAAGACCGACCTCGCGGAGGCGGTCGACTTCGACCGTGCGGGGTTCCTCGCCAACGTCGCCCGGGTCAACCCCGGTGTGGAGGTCGTCTTCACCTCCGTCCGGACCGGGCAGGGCCAGGGGGTGCTGCTGGACCGGGCGCTCGCGGTGCTCGACGGCGGGCCCGTGCACCGGCCCGTCATGGCCGCCGCACCGTCCCACCACGGACACGACCACGGGCCTGAGGGGCACGGCGCAGGGGACGGCCACACGCACGGGCACGGGCCGCACGTCCACGGGCCGCACGAGCACGGCACGGTGGGCAGCCTGTCGTGACGACGGGCCGGACCGCGACCGCACCGCAACGCCGGCGGCTCGCCGTCCACGGCGTCGTCCAGGGCGTCGGCTTCCGCCCGTTCGTCTTCGCCCTGGCCACGGAACTCGGCCTCGCCGGGCACGTCACCAACACCGGCGAAGGCGTGCTGGCCGAGATCGAGGGCCCGGCCGACGCCCTCGACGCGTTCTGCCGCCGCGTGCGGACCGACGCCCCACCGCTCGCCGAGGTCGCCGGGGTCTCGCACGAGCCCCTCGCCGCCACCGGCGCCGCCGGATTCACCATCGCCCCCTCGCTGGCCACCGGTCCGCGCCGCAGCGCCATCCCCCCGGACGTGGCCACCTGCGACGACTGCCTGGCCGAACTCGCCGACCCGGGCGACCGCCGGTACCGCCACCCCTTCATCACGTGCACCAACTGCGGGCCGCGCTTCACGATCGTCACCGCGCTGCCCTACGACCGGGCCAACACCACGATGGCGGGCTTCCCGCTGTGCCCGCAGTGCACTCGCGAGTACACCGACCCGGCCGACCGGCGCTTCCACGCGCAGCCGCTGAGCTGTCACGCCTGCGGCCCCACCCTGTCGTTCACCGAGCCGGGCCGGGCCGCGCGCGCCGGCGAGGCCGCCCTCGCACGGGCCCGGCGGATGCTCGCCGACGGCGCGATCCTCGCCGTCAAGGGCATCGGCGGCTACCACCTCGTCTGCGACGCCGCCGACCCGCACGCCGTGACCGAGCTGCGCCGGCGCAAGAACCGCGGCGACAAGCCGTTCGCCGTGACGGCCGCCGACCTCGCCGCCCTGCACCCGCTGCAGCCCGACGCCGACGAACGGGCGGCCCTCACCTCCCCCGCGCGGCCGATCGTGCTGCTGCGCGCCACCGCGGGCGGCCGGGCGCCGGTGGCCGACGCGGTCGCCCCTCGCAGCCCCGACCTCGGCGTGATGCTGCCGTACACGCCGCTGCACCGGCTGCTGTTCGGCCTGCCGGGCGATCCGCCGGGGCCACGGCTGCTCGTCACGACCAGCGCCAACCGCTCCGGGGAACCCATCGTCACCGACGACCGCGAGGCCCTGGACCGCCTCGCCCCGCTCGTCGACGGCTGGCTCGCGCACGACCGGGCGATCCGGGTGCCGTGCGACGACTCGGTCGTCCGCGTCGTCGACGGCGACCTGCTGACCCTGCGCCGCTCCCGCGGGTACGCCCCGCTGCCGCTGGCCCTGCCGGTCCCCGTGCGCCCGGCGCTCGCCGTCGGCGGCGACCTCAAGAACACCTTCGCGCTCGGCCGCGACCGCCAGGCGTGGCTGTCGGCGCACATCGGCGACATGGACGACCTCGCCACCCTGCGCGCCTTCGGGTCGGCGGCGGAACACCTGGGCGCCGTCACCGGCACCCGGCCCGAACTCCTCGCCGCCGACCGGCATCCCGGCTACCGCTCGGTCGGCGCGGCCGTCCGGATCGCCGCCGGACGACCGCTGCACCGCGTGCAGCACCACCACGCGCACGTCTGCTCCGCCATGGCCGAACACGGCCTGGACGGAAGCAGCCCGGTGCTCGGGATCGCCTTCGACGGCTCGGGCCACGGCGACGACGGGGCCGTCTGGGGCGGCGAGCTGCTGCTCGCCGACTACGCCGGCGCCCGCCGCCTCGCCCACCTGCGCTACGCACAACTGCCGGGCGGCGACGCCGGGGTGGAGCGACCGTACCGGATGGCGCTGGCCCACCTGCACGCGGCGGGCATCGCCCGGTCGGACGACCTGCCGTGCGTACAGGCCTGCGGCGACGGCGAGTCGGCGGTGCTGGAGCAGCAACTGGCCCGCGGGGTGAACTGCGTGCCGACCTCCAGCATGGGCCGGCTCTTCGACGCGGTCTCCTCGCTCGCCGGGATCTGCCACCGGGCCGGCTACGAGGCGCAGGCCGCGATCGAGCTGGAGGCAGCCGCCGCCGGGTACGGCCCGGTGCCGCCGTCCGACCGCTACACCTTCGAACTGCGCACGGGCGACGGTCCGTCGATCGCCGATCCGGGGCCCGTGCTCGCCGCGGTCGCGGCCGACGTCCGGGGCGGCGCACCGGCCGGGGCGGTCGCGGCGCGGTTCCATGCGGCGGTCGCCGACCTGGTGCACCGGATGTGCGGCGCGGCCCGGGCGGAGCACGGCATCGCCACGGTCGCCCTGACCGGCGGCGTGTTCGCGAACGCCCTGCTCTCCTCGGCCTGCGCGCAGGCCCTGGCGGCGGACGGATTCACCGTGCTGCGGCACCACCGGGTGCCGCCGAACGACGGAGGGCTGGCGCTCGGCCAGCTGATGGTGGCCGCGCGGGCGGCCCGCTGAGAGGAGACGTGCCCATGTGCCTGGCGGTGCCCGGCAGAGTGGTGGAGATCGAGGAGCGCGACGGCGCCCGGATGGCGGTCATGGACTTCGGCGGCGTCGTCAAGGACGTCTGCCTGGAGTACCTGCCGGACCTCGGGGTGGGTGAGTACGCGATCGTGCACGTGGGGTTCGCGCTGCAGCGGCTGGACGAGGAGTCGGCCCGCAGGACGCTCGACCTCTTCGCCGAACTCGGCCTCCTGCAGGAGGAGTTCGGCGACCCGTGGGAGGCGGCAGCGGGTGCGGGCGGTCCGGCGGAGTACGACCCGGCGGCGGCGGGCGGTCCGGCGGCGGTCGGTCCGGCGGCGCCGGGCGGTCCGGTGGCGGGCGGTCCGGTGGCGCACGAGGGGGTGGAGCGGTGAAGTACCTGGAGGAGTTCCGCAACCC
This sequence comes from Kitasatospora sp. NE20-6, assembly GCF_045862635.1. NCBI lineage: Bacteria > Bacillati > Actinomycetota > Actinomycetes > Kitasatosporales > Streptomycetaceae > Kitasatospora > Kitasatospora sp. NE20-6. The sequence continues at coordinate 97,201 of NZ_BPRL01000021.1, read as the reverse complement.
GGAGCTGGCCCGCGGCCTGCTCGACGACATCCGGGCGACGGTGACGCGCCCGTGGGCGCTGATGGAGGTGTGCGGCGGCCAGACGCACACCATCATCCGGCACGGTATCGACCAACTGCTGCCCGAAGAAGTCGAGTTGATCCACGGACCGGGCTGTCCGGTCTGCGTGACGCCGCTGGAGGTGATCGACAAGGCGCTGGAGATCGCCTCCCGGCCCGACGTGGTGTTCTGCTCCTTCGGCGACATGCTGCGCGTGCCCGGCACCGGCCGCGACCTGTTCCGGGTGCGCGGCGAGGGCGGTGACGTCCGGGTGGTGTACTCACCGCTCGACGCGCTGCGGATCGCCCGTGAGAACCCGCACAAGGAGGTGGTGTTCTTCGGCATCGGCTTCGAGACGACCGCACCGCCGAACGCCATGACGGTGTACCAGGCGCGCAAGCACGGCATCCGCAACTTCAGCATGCTCGTCTCGCACGTCCGGGTGCCGCCCGCCATCGAGGCGATCATGCAGTCGCCGGACTGCCGCGTGCAGGGCTTCCTCGCCGCCGGTCACGTCTGCAGCGTGATGGGCACCGACGAGTACCCGGCCCTCGCCGAGCGGTACCGCGTGCCGATCGTCGTCACCGGCTTCGAGCCGCTCGACATCCTGGAAGGGATCCGCCGCACCGTCCGCCAGCTGGAGCGCGGCGAGCACACCGTGGAGAACGCGTACGCCCGCGCGGTGCGGCCCGAGGGCAACCCGGCGGCCCGCACGATGCTGGAGGACGTCTTCGAGGTCACCGACCGGGCCTGGCGCGGCATCGGGGTCATCCCCGCGAGCGGCTGGCGGCTCTCCGAGCGCTACCGCGACCACGACGCGGAGCACCGCTTCGACGTCGGCGGCATCACCACCTGCGAGCCCGCGCAGTGCCGCGCCGGCGAGGTGCTGCAGGGCCTGATCAAACCGCACCAGTGCGAGGCGTTCGGCACCGCCTGCACCCCGCGCAACCCGCTCGGCGCGACGATGGTCTCCAGCGAGGGCGCCTGCGCCGCCTACTACCTCTACCGCCGGCTCGGTACGCCGGCCGTCCCCCAGGAGGCGAGCCCCGTTGGCTGACACCGAGACCCTCACCGCGCCGGACTTCTCCGGCTGGAGCTGCCCGCTGCCGCTGCGGGACCACCCCCGGGTGGTGATGGGCCACGGCGGCGGCGGCGCGATGTCCGCCGAACTCGTGGAGAACCTCTTCGCCCCCGCCTTCGGGAACAGCATCCTCGCCGGCCTGGGCGACTCCGCCGTGGTCGACCTGGGCGGCGCGCGGCTCGCCTTCTCGACCGACTCGTACGTGGTGCGCCCGCTCTTCTTCCCCGGCGGCAGCATCGGTGACCTGGCGGTCAACGGCACCGTCAACGACCTCGCCATGAGCGGGGCCCGCGCCGCCTATCTGAGCTGCGGTTTCATCCTGGAGGAGGGTGTCGAGACCTCGGTCGTCGGCCGCATCGCGCAGGCGCTGGGCGCGGCGGCCCGGGCCGCGGGCGTCGAGGTCGCCACCGGCGACACCAAGGTGGTGGAGGCCGGCCGCGGCGACGGCGTCTACCTCAACACCGCCGGGATCGGGCTCGTGCCGCAGGGCGTCGACATCCGTCCGCAGCGCGCGCGGCCCGGCGACGTGGTGATCGTCAGCGGCGAGATCGGCCTGCACGGCGTCGCGATCATGAGCGTGCGGGAGGGCCTGGAGTTCGGCGTGCAGATCGAGAGCGACTGCGCGCCGCTCGGCGGGCTGGTCGAGGCGATGCTGGCCGCGACCCTTGACCTGCACGTGCTGCGCGACCCCACCCGGGGCGGCGTCGCGGCGGCGCTGAACGAGATCGCGGCGGCGGCCGGCGTCGGCGTGGTCGTGCAGGAGCAGCGCGTACCGGTGCCCGACCAGGTGGCCAACGCCTGCGCGATCCTCGGCCTCGACCCGATGTACGTCGCCAACGAGGGCAAGCTCCTCGCCTTCGTGCCGCGGGAGCACGCGGACGCGGTGCTCGCCGCGATGCGCGCCCATCCGGGGGGCGCCGGCGCGGTGGTGATCGGCGAGTGCGTGGCCGAGCATCCCGGCATGGTCGTCGCCCGTACGCCCTTCGGCGGCACCCGGGTCGTCGACCTGCCGCTCGGCGAGCAGCTCCCCCGTATCTGCTGAGCCCGCCGGCCCGGCGGCCGGGAGTCACCGGCCGCCGGGCGGCCGCCGGGAAGGAGCGCGTCCGTGAAGGTCCGGCACCCCGCCGAGTCGGGAGGGAAGGGCAGGAGCCGCTTCGGCCATCTGGCGGAGGCGGTCTCGAACTTCACCGGCTCGCCCGCGTTCAACGTGCTGTGCGTGCTGCTCGTCGGCGCGTTCGTCGTGGTGCACCTGGTGCCGGTGCCGCTCGCCTGGCAGATCTTCGTGGGCGAGACCATGTCGGCGGTGGCGCTGCTGCTGCTGTCGCTGCTCACGAACTCCGAACGCCGCGCCGAGCACGCCCTCCAGCGGAAACTGGACGCCATCGCCGCCGCGATGCTCGAACAGCAGGAGGGCCGGCCGGGACCGGCCCACGAGGCGCTGCGCGACGCCATCGGGCTGGAGAAGCGGCAGTGACGGTGCGGGCCGTCCCGCCCGGTGGGGCGGGCCCGGACCGTCCGGCGCCCGGGCCTGCGACGGTTGCCGGTGGCGGGCCGGGTGCGGTACAAAGCCCGTCGTACCCACGGGTAAGGAGCCCCGCATGGCCGTCCGCACCGCCGAGGAACCGTCCCGCCGCACCGCAGGGACGGGCTGACGCGTGCCGACCGTCCACCTGCTCCGGCACGGCCAGGCCTCCGCCCACGCCGCCGACTACGACGTGCTCAGCGACCTCGGCCGCGAACAGGCCCGCCTGCTCGGCGGCGAACTGCACCGCCGGCAGGGCCGGGTCACCGCGATCAGCACGGGCACGCTCGTCCGCCAGCGCGACACCGCGGCGATCGCCGCCGCCGCGGCCGGTCTCGCCCTGCCCGCCGTCAAGGACCGGCGCTGGAACGAGTACGACCACCTGGCGCTGCTCGACGGGGTGGCGCACGGCCCCGGCTTCCAGGAACGGCTGGACACCGCCCTCACCCGGTGGGCGCAGGACCCCGACGGCAGCTGGCCGGAGTTCCGCGACGGCGCGCGGGCGGCGCTCGACGACCTCGCCGGCCGGCTCGCGAGCGGCGAGAGCGGCCTCGTCTTCACCTCCGGCGGGGTCGTCGCGGCGATCTGCGCGAGCCTGCTCGGCCCCGGACCCGGCGGTTTCGTCGCCCTCAACCGGATCACCGTCAACGCCTCGGTCACCACGGTCGTGGTCGGACGCCGGGGCGCGCACCTGCTGAGCTTCAACGACCACGCGTACCTGCACGGCCGGGGGCGCAGCGACCTGGTCACCTTCCGCTGAACGCCCCGGCCGGGCCGCGACGGCCCCGTCCGGCGGCCCCGCCGGGCCGCCGGACGAAGGTCAGGCGCCGGGCCCGTCGGCCTCCTCGCCGGCGGGCAGCGGCAGCGCGGTCGCCATGACGGCCGGCAGCAGGGCGGCCAGCTCGTCGAGGTACCGGGCGAGGTCGGTGCCCTCGGGCAGCGGCTGGTAGAGGAAGCAGGCCTCGTCGCCGATCACCGACACGGCCGGGGCGCCCGCGTGGAGGAGGCGTTCCACCAGGTCGGTGCCCTCCAGCCGGGCGTCCAGCGCGGGCACGTCGTCGGCGAGCGGCAGGTACGGGCCGGGCCCGATCGAACGGACGCCGACCGCGGCGGCGCTCCAGCCGCGCTCCAGCCGCAGGTGCCGGCAGGCCTCCGGCAGCGGGTAGACCACCGCGAGCCAGTACTCGTCGTCCCGTTCGTGCTTCCTGACGAGCACCGTCGCCTCGGCCCGGTGGCCCTCGGCGGCCGTCAGGACCGCGTGGCAGCCGGCGCGCATCCACGGGTAGTGCCGCTGGTGCGAACCGCCCGGCTCGCGGAACCGGTACGTCAGCTCCCAGCCGGGGCGCTCCGCGAGCGCCCTCATGGCCTTGCGGAGCCGTCCGACCCGGCGTGCGAGGCCGGCGGCCCTGACCGCCATGACCGCACAGAACACGACAACGACTGCGAGCACGCCGAGATACAGCACGCCGGTCCCCTCCCCCTCGGCGGCGCGCCCCACGCGCACCGCCCTCCGACCACGATAGGCGGCCGGGCGGACACCGGGAGGGGCCGTGCCCCCGGGCCACGTCCGGCAGCGGCCGCGGGCGGTGGCATAATCCTTGGCCCCCGCCCGCCTCCCCCCGATAGGCCTGCCCGTGCCAGCCGCCTTCACACCGCCCCGACCTGCGGACATCCGGGGCCCGGTGCCGTTCCTGCTCTGGCTGGTCTCCCGTCAGCGCCGCCGGATCGCCCTCGAATCGCTGCTCGGCAGTGCGTGGACGGCCGGCCTCGCACTCCCCCCGTACCTCCTCGCGCGCGCCGTCGACGACGGCCTCGCCACGGGTGACCGCCGTGCCCTCCTCACGTGGACGGCGGCGATCCTGGCCACCGGCGCCGCCGGCGCGCTGCTGGCCGCGGCACAGCACCGTACGACCACCCTGGTGCGGATGGACGTCACCTTCCGCACCGCGCGCGCGGTGACGGAGCAGACGCTGCGGCTCGGCGCGGCCCTGCCGCAGCGGGTCACGGCCGGCGAGGTGGTGGCGGTCGGGATGGGCGACGTCCGCACGATCGCCCAGGCGATGGCCGTCGCCGGGCCCGGCATCGGCGCCGTCGTCGCGTACGCCGCGGTCGCCGGCCTGCTGCTCCGCGAGTCGGTGCTGCTGGCGCTCGTCGTCGTCGCCGGGGTGCCGCTGGTGGGCGTCGTGGTCGGTCCGCTGCTGGGCCGGCTGCACCGGGCCGGCGACGGGTACCGGACCCGGCAGGGCGCCCTGACGGCGCACCTGGTGGACGTCGTCACCGGCCTGCCGGTGCTCGACGGCCTCGGCGGCAAGGAGGTGCACGCCGCCCGCTACCGCCGGGAGTCGGCCGCACTCCGCACCGAGGGGCAGCGGGTGGGGGCGGTGGCCAGCTGGGTGGGGGCGCTCGGCAGCGGCCTGCCCGCACTGTTCCTCGCCGCCGTCACCTGGCTCGGGGCCCGGATGGTCGCCGAGGGGTCGCTCACGATCGGCGGCCTGGTCGCCGTCTTCGGGTACGTCGCCGTGCTGGCCGTCCCGATGGCGCTGCTCGTCTCGGGCGGCTCCCGGCTCGCCCGGGGGCTGGTCGCCGCCCGGCGCGTGACCGCGTTCCTCGCGCTGGACGCCGGGCCCGCACCGGACGGGCCCGGGCCCGACGGTCCGGCCCGGCTGCACGACCCGGTCTCCGGTGTCGTGATCGAGCCCGGCCGGCTCACCGTGCTCACCGGCGCGCGCCCGGCCGACGCCGCGGCCGTCGTCGAACGCCTCGGCCGGTTCACCGCCTCCGACGCCACCTGGGGCGGCGTGCGGCTGGACACGATCGCCACCCGTTCCTTCCGCGCCCGGGTGCTCGTCGCCGACCACGACGCCGACCTCTTCACCGACACGCTCCGGGCCACCGTGGCCGGCCGCACCGGCGCCGGGGACGACGCCGTCCGGGCCGCCCTGCACGCCGCGGCCGCCGACGACGTCCCCGACACCCTGCCGGACGGTCTCGGCACGGTGCTCGCCGGCCGCGGCGGGAGCCTCTCCGGCGGTCAGCGGCAACGGCTGCGGATGGCCCGCGCGCTCTGCGCCGCACCGGAGGTCCTGCTGGCCGTCGAGCCGACCTCCGCGGTCGACGCCCACACCGAGGCCGTGATGGCCCGCCGGCTGCGCGCCGCCCGCGCCGGCCTGACCACGGTCGTCGCCAGCACCTCGCCGTTCGTGCTGGCGCAGGCCGACACGGTCGTCCACCTGGTCGACGGCCGGGCCGCCGCTCCCGGCACGCACGGGGCACCGGCAGCGGGCGGCCGTCCCGGACCCTCTGACCGGGCGGACCGCCGCGTCCTCGCCGCGCGCGGCGCCGACCGGGACGGCGAGGCCGTCCGATGAGCCGCGCCCTGCCCGTCGCGGGCCGTCGGCAGGTGCGCCGCGCCGCCTGGGCCGAACTGCGGGCCGACCGCCGCGCCGTCGCCGCCGTCGTCGTGCTCGACACCCTCGCCGCGGCCGCCGGGCTCGTCGGCCCGCGCCTGCTCGGCCTCGTCGTGGACACCGTCCGGTCGGCGCCCGGCCCGTCCGCCGTGGCCGCCGTCGACCGGCTCGCCCTTGCCGTCGCCGCCGCCACCGCCGCCCGGATCCTGCTCTCCCGCCACGCACTCCTGCTGGGAGCGGGGTTCGGTGAGCGGGCCGCCGCACGGGTACGGGAACGCTTCCTCGAACGTGTCCTGGCACTGCCCGCCGCTACCGCCGGACACGCCACCACCGGCGACCTCGTCACCCGCGGCACCGAGGACGTCGACACCGTCGCCACCACCCTGCGCGACGCGGTGCCCGCCGTGTTCGTCGCCACCGTGCAGACCGTGCTCCTCGTCGGTGCGGTCGTCCTCCTCGACCCGCTGCTCGGCCTCTCCGGCCTCACCTGTCTCCTGCTCTTCGCGGTCGTCCTGCGGTGGTACCTCCGCCGTGCCCGCGCCGCGTACCTCACCGAGGCCGACGCCACCGCGGAACTCGCCGAGGTGATCACCGCCAACGCCGCCGGCGCCCGCACCACGGAGGCGCTCGCACTCCGGCAGTCCCGCCACGAGGCCGCCGAGCACGCCGTCGACGCCGCCCGCCGCACCCGGCTGCGCACCCTGCGGCTGCGCACCGTGCTCTTCCCCACCGTCGAGGTCGCGTACGTGCTGCCGGTGGTGTGCGTGCTGCTCGCCGGCGGCGTCCTGCTCGACCGGGGCGCCGTCACCCTGGGCACGGTCGTCGCCGCCGCCCTGTACGTACGCCAACTCGACGCGCCGCTCGACACGCTGCTGCAGTGGGCGGAGCAACTGCAGTCCGCCGGGGCTTCGTTCGCCCGGCTCGAAGGCCTCGCCGACATCGGCGCGGCCCCGGACGCGACGAGGGGCACCGCAGCCGGGCAGGCGGCCCCCGGGGCGGAGCCGGGAACGGGCGGCGGGCGGATCCGTGTCTCCGGGGTGCACCACCACCATCCGGGCCGCGCGGACGTGCTGCACGGTGTCGACCTGGAGGTCCGGCCCGGCGAACGGCTCGCCGTCGTGGGGCCGTCCGGTGCGGGCAAGTCGACCCTCGGCCGGCTGCTCGCCGGTGTCGACGCGCCCACCACGGGCACGGTCACCGTCGACGGCACACCCGTCGCCGCACTGCCGGCCGGGCAACGGCGCCGGGAGGTCGTGCTCGTCACCCAGGAGCACCACGTCTTCCAGGACACCCTGCGCGGCAACCTGCTGATCGGCGCACCGGAGGCCGGCGACGACCGGCTCCGCGACGCCCTCGCCACCGTCGGCGCCGACTGGGCCGCCGAGTTGCCGGACGGCCTCGACACCCGGCTCGGCGGCACCGCGTACCGCCCGGACGGCGGCCAGGCCCAACAGCTCGCCCTGGCCCGGGTGCTGCTCGCCGACCCGCGCACCCTCGTCCTCGACGAGGCCACCGCGCTGCTCGACCCCGCGACCGCCCACCGGGCCGAACGCGCCCTCGCCGCCGCGCTGGAGGGTCGTACGGTCGTCTCCGTCGCGCACCGGCTCCGGACCGCACGGGACGCCGACCGGATCGCCGTCGTCGACGGCGGTGTCATCACCGAACTCGGCACCCACGACGACCTGGTGGCCGCCGACGGCACCTACGCCGCGCTCTGGCGCACCTGGCACGGCAGCTGAGCGCCGCCCCCGCGGGGGCGGCCGCGATCCGGTCGGTACACGGTGCCGGTCGGTACACGGTGCCGGTCGGTACACGGTGCCGCTCAGTACACGGTGCCGCTCAGCCGGGCGATGCCGCCGAGGACGAGTCCGTCGCGGACGGCCCGGCCGAGCGCGGCCGTGTCGCCCGGCGCGATCGTGTCCTCGCCGCCGGGCAGCACCACGAACCAGACCACCCCGGTCGTGTGCGCGGCGCGCCGCCACTCGCGCGAGGTGGCGACGCCGCCGGGCCTGGCCCACCAGAAGGCCGCGCCGTGGTCGTAGGTGACGGCGTGGATGCGGCCGGAGGCCACGTGCACCGTCCAGCCGGGGAGGTCCTCGGCGGGTACGGCCCCGGTGATGTCGAGCGGGGGCAGGCCCTCGGTGAGGCGGTCGGCGAGGTGGCCGAGGAGGCCGTGCGGGTACGGCCCGCCGGGGTGGTGGACGGCGGCGGGCCGGACGTGGCCGGGCCCGCCGGACATCGCGGGTACGAGCGCGTCCTCGGCGCGCGGCCGGTCGTCGGGCGTCACCGGCCCGCCCACCGGGGCCCGGCCCGCCCCCACCCGGGCGGCGTCGAGCTGGGTCGGCGCCCACACCCGGCTCGGGGCGCACGCCGGATGGGTGTGCAGGGCGCGGTGCTGCGCACCGGTGGGCCCGTCGACGAGGACGCCGGGCACCGGGTCGTCCCGGCGCGGGTCGAGCGGGCCGTCGCAGACGGCGCAGCCGCCGGCCGCGGGCGCGGCCGTGCCGAGCAGCCGTCGTACGCCCGGGCCCGGAACGGCGCTGCCGTACGGCGGAGTTGCGCGGGGGTCCTGGTGCACGGCATCTCCTGGCGGGGCGTCGTCCGGCGGCACGGCGTCCGGCGGCACGGGCGGGTCCGGCGGTCGGACGGTCGGGCGGTCGGCCGTCACCGGCACGGCGTCAGCGTAGGCCACCCGCGGTGCCGCCGTGGCCGGCTTGCACCGAACGGCCCGGTCAGCGGGCCCAGGCCTCCGTGGAGGTGACGACCGTGCCGCCGCCGGCCGCGGCCTCGTCGATGGCGAGGCCGATCAGGTGGTCCTGGCAGCCGTCGGCGAGCGGGTACGGCGCGGGGCCCTCGTCGCGGGCCCAGGCGGCGGTGGCGAGGAGCAACGAGGCGATCGCGATCTCCTCGTCCATCAGCCGCAGTCCGACGAAGGGGTTGCGGTAGACGACCTCGCCGTCGAGGGCGATGTGTTCGGTGTCGTGGCCGTCGAGGTTGAGGTCGTGGCCGAGTTGGGAGCGGTGCAGGGTCGAGGTGAGGACGGTCCGCGGTGCGGCGAGGCGGACGACGGTGTCGTCGGCGATCTCGCCGTGGCTGCCGCGGACGACGATGCGGCGCAGGCGCAGCCGGTTGTGCCACTGGTTGTCGGTGAAGTCGTACAGGCCGGAGGGGCCGCCGAAGTCGAGGGTGGCGAGGGTCGTGGTCGCGGGCCGGGGCGTGTCGTCACCGGTCCAGCCCGCGCGGGTCAGCGGGTCGACGAGCGGCGCGGTGTGGCGGCTCGCCCGGACGGTGACGGGTTCGAACCCGGCGCCGAGCAGTCCGCGGATCATCGAGACCGCGTGGTAGCCGTGGGTGGAGGACACCTGGACGGAGGTCGGCGTGCCGATCGTGCCGCGTTCGACGACGGCCCGGCGGGCGGCGTGGCCGGGCATCAGCAGGTACTGCTCGGCGACCTGGACGGCCTGCCGGTCGCCGACCCGTGCCCAGAGGGTGCGCAGCCCGTCGAGGTCGGGGGCCGGGGGCGTCTCGGAGAGGACCCTGGTGCCGGCCTCGACGGCCTCGGCGACGACGGCCGCGTTGACGGCCCACGGCACCGCGCTGACGACGAAGTCGGGGCGGGTCGCGCGGACGAGCTCCGCCGGGGTGAGGTGGGCCGGTACGCCCCAGGTGCGGCGGACCTCCTCGGCGGCCTCGGGGCGCCGGACGGCCGCGCCGACGAGCGTCAGCCTGTCGGGCAGCAGGGCGGCCAGCCTGGCGAAGAACCCGGCGCGCCAGCCGCTGCCGATGATGCCGAACGTCGCTGGTGTGTGCACCGGTCGCCTCCTGCGTGATCTTCCGACCGGTCACTGTAGTACCGGTCGGCGCCGCCGGTGCCGCCGGGCACCGACGGCGCCGACCGGGTCACCGCGCCACCGGATCACGACACCATCGGGTCACGGCGTCACGGCGTCACCGGGTCACCGCGTCACCGGGCGAGGCCGACGGCGAAGATGTGCATCACGCCCTGGTCGGTGCCCTTCGGCAGGAGGACCGTCGCGACCCGCTTCGCCGGGTCGAGGGCGACGGGTGCGGTGGCGAGGACCTTCGCCGCGGTGGTGTCCCGGGTGCCGTCGGCGAGGTTGCGGCCGGTGGTGGTGAGCAGCGGGACGTTGCCGAACCGGTAGGTGGTGCCCGGTGTCCAGTCGGTGAGCCCGACGGGTACGTCGACGGCGGTGCCGTCGGTGTAGAGGACGGTGGCGGTGCCCTGGGCGGGGCCGTTGGTGGCGAGGCCGAGGAACGCGATGCTGCGGGCGGCGACGGAGCCCATGGCGACGGCCTGGCCGTGCGGCACCCAGTGGTCGGCCTGGCCGGGGGCGGCGCCCGGCCAGGTGAACTCGACGCCGGTGGTGCCGAGTCGGAGGGTCGCGCCCGGGGTGGCGCCGGCGGCGCGCAGGTCGGAGCGCGGCAGGCTGTGGCCGGTCGCGTCGAGGGTGCCGGTGTTGCCGGCGCCGTCCTCCGTGGTGCCGGTGCCGTTGTACGCGTCGGTGCCCTCGCCGTAGGAGGGCGGCGCGTCGTCGGGCCCGGTGCCCCAGGTGCCGGGCGTGGCAGCGGTGGTGTAGGTGATCCGGCCGCCGGTGCGGGCGAAGGACTCGGGCAGCCAGGAGGCGGTGGTGGCGGTGCCGTCGACGGCCATCGTGCGGATGTACGGGGCGGTGGGGCCGATGCCCGGCGCGTCGATGACGATGCTCCGGGCGGTGTCGGCGGGGTGGATCTCGATGTGGGCGAACATCGGTGCGGAGACGGAGAGTTCGGCGGTGCCGGGGATCGACGGGAACAGGCCGGTGGCGGCCCAGACGTACCAGGCGGAGAGGCCGCCGAGGTCGTCGTTGCCGGGCAGGCCGGTCGGCGCGGTGGTGTAGAGCTGGTCGGCCGTGCGGCGCAGCACGTCCGTGGCCCTGGCGGGCTGCCGCAGCCAGTTGTAGATCCACGGGGTCTGCAGGTCGGCCTCGTTGCTGAGGTACGCGTACGGGGTGTTGTACACGCCGGCGTCGAGGGCGGTGAAGAACGTGTCGAGCGCGGCGGTGGCGGCGGCGGTTCCGCCGCGGCGGGCGATCAGGGCCGCCGTGTTGTGCGGCACCATCCAGCCGTACTGGATGCCGGTGGACTGCTCGAACTGGTCGCCGCGGGTGGTGAGGTCGAAGGCGCGGTCGAAGCCGCTGCGGCTGCGGGGGCGGATCTCGCCGGTCACCGGGTCGAGGAGGTTCTGCCAGTTCTGGGCGCGGGCCATGAAGGCGGCGCGGGTCGCCGGGTCGCCGAGGCGGTCGGCGAGGCGGGCGATCGCGAAGTCGTCGACCGCGTACTCCAGGGTCTTGGAGGTGGCGTTGTCGCCGTTGCGGTTCTCGGCCCAGCCGAGGCCCGCGTACTGCAGCAGGTAGGGGCGGTTGGTGGCGGTCGCGGGGAGGGTCTGGGTGGCGGCCATCGAGGCGAGGGCGGCCCGGCGGTCGTAGTCGGTGCTGCCGAAGGCGTCGGCGGAGCTGAGCACGACCTGCAGGCCGTCGCCGCTCATCTTCTGCTGCGAGACGCCGTTGTGGGGCCAGTTGGGCCACCGGCCGGTCTGGGTGGCCAGGTCGGTGATCGACTGGTTGATGTCGGAGGCGACCTTCGGGAGGAGCAGCGCGACGAGTTGGGCCTGCCCGCGGGAGGTGTCCCAGCTGGAGTAGGTGGCGTACTCGTGGTGGCCGGGCCGCACCTGGCGCACCGTGCCGTCGAATCCGAGGTAGCGGCCGTCGGTGTCCTCGTACGTGTTGGGGTGCAGCAGCGCGTGGTAGAGCGCGGTGCAGAAGACGGTGCGGGCGGCGGTGGTGCCGCCGGTGACCTCGGCGGTGTGGAGTGCGGAGGTCCACACGGAGGCTGCCTGGGCGCGGAGTTCGGCGAAGCTGCGGCCGGCGGTCTCGGTGGCGGCGTTGCGGGCCGCGCCGTCGGTGCTGACGTACGAGATGCCGATCCTCGCGGTGACGGTGGAGCCGACCGGGAAGCGGACGAAGGCGCCCGCTCCGTGGGCGGTGGCGGACGTGGCCGAGGTGCCGCCGGGGGTGACGGTGGAGCCGCTCCAGGTGCCGGAGCCGGTCGGTGCGGTGTCGAAGGTGGCGGAGAAGTGGATGCGGTAGCTGCCGCCGTTGCAGACCGTCCGGGTCTGGGTCCAGCCGGAGACCGTACTGCCCTGCACGGTCACCGCGTTGGCGGTGGAGCCGTTGTTGGAGCCGGCCACGTCGAAGAGCAGCATCGAGGAAGCGCCGCCCTGCGGGAAGGTGAAGGAGGCGACGCCGGTGCGGGTGGTCGCGGTGAGGGAGACGCCGACGCCGTTGCCGAGGGCGACGGAGTAGTAGCCGGGCCGGGCCTGCTCGCCGGTGTGCGAGAAGCCCGGGTAGTAGTCGGTGATGCGGTCGGCGGGCGAGACGGGCAGCCCTCCGCCCGGGGTCGGCGCGCCGGTGTACGGCAGCACGGGGATGTCGAAGGCCCCGTTGGCTCCGGCGCAGCCGGTGCCGGAGAGCCGGGTCAGCCCGAAGCCGCGCAGCCGGTCGGCGTCGTACTCGTAACCGCCCCAGTTGCCGGTGCCCTTGGAGTTGTACGTGGTCGGGGTGAACTGCACCATCCCGAACGGCAGGGTCGCACCGGGCCACGTGTTGCCGTACGCGCTGTTGCCCTTGTTCTGGGCGGCGTCGTTCTGCGTGCCGATGAACTGGTCGACGGAGTCGAACGCGGAGCGGTCCGCCGCGACGGCCCGGTCGGCCGAGGTGACGGCCGTGAACGCGGCGAGCAGGGCCGTCACGGCGGCGAGCGCGAGGACCCGCCGGAAGCGGGCGGGATTCAGGTGCCGGGTCGGGAGGGAGCGCATGTCCACCTTCCTGCAGCGGGTGTCGGGGCGGCGGGCGGCTCCGGGGCCGTCCGGCACCCTCGGCACCCTCGGCACCGTAGGCCACCGCCGCGAACACCGGCCGACCCGGCGGTGAACACGGCGGATCGGGACATGTCAGATACACCTGCCGTACCGTCCGGCGCGGTGCGGCCCGCGGGTCCTGACCGGACGGGAGCCCGCCGGGCCGACGGACTACCGTGCGGCGCGCCGGCGGCGGCCGCCCACCAGTGCGGTGCCCGCCACGGCGGCGACCACGCCCGCCGCCATCACGCCGCGCGAGGAGCGCCAGGACAGCACGGAGAGGTGCGAGCAGGCGGACAGCAGCGAGCCCGAGCTCAGCCAGGAGCCGGCCGAACCGACGGAGAGCGCCGAACCGGCCGAGCCGATCGAGAGCACCGACCCGACGGAACCGACGGAGAGGACGGAGCCCACCGAGCCGATCGAGAGCACGGACGCCCTCGACCAGAGCGAGAGCAGCGAACTGCCGCCGTCCGTACCGGCGGAGGGGGCGGGGCATGAGGGGTCCTGGGCCACGGCACCGATCGTAGCCTGCGGGCGCGCCGCCGCGCCGGACCCCGGGCAGGCCGGTCGCAGGCCGCCGGGCGGCGCCGGGCGGGCACCGTCCGGGCGGGGTCGGACCGCGGGGTCGGCCCGCGGGGTCGGCCCGCGGGTCGCGCACCTTCTCGGCTGCCGGGCCTGCAGGTGTTACGGTGCGCGGTACGCCGCGAGCGGGAGGGCCGCCGCGCCCGGTCCGCGCGGCGGGCCGTCCCGGTGCAGGTCCTCGGCCGGGGTGCCCCGTCGTCCGTCCGCCGCCGAGGAGATCCCCGCCCATGCCCGTGCGCACGGTCCGTCAGCGGTCGTTCCCGTCCCGGTCGGCCGAGCATGTCGCGGTGCCGCCCGTGCACACCGATCCGTGGGCGAGTCCGGCCCGGCGGCGGCACTTCGCCTGCACCGGCTGCGAGGTCACCTGGGCGGGCGGCGGGGCGGAGTGCTGGTGCTGCGGGAGGACGAGCACGGCGACGAGTCCGAGCCTCTCGGGGGTGCTGGAGCTGCTCGCCGGGCCGACCGGTGCGGCCGACCGGTGTGCCGGTCCGGGGCTACCCGACCGCCGCCACCAGGCACAGGACGTAGCCCGCCATGACGGCGGCCCAGCCCAGTCCGACGGCGAGGACGATCCAGACCCCGGCCCGTTCCGGCTTGTCGGTGCTGTCCATCCGCACCCCCTGTCCGACGCCGGCGACGCCCGTCACGGTAGTGGTGGAGCGGTCGGGCGCGCCTGAGTAGCCGTACTCAGATGCGGCGCGCCTGCCGGGCGGCGGGAGGGCTGCCGCGGTGGTGCCGCCTCCGGTGCGGCAGCCGTCACCCCGGGTCGGACCGTGGGCGGCGCAGGGTGATATCCATGCAGTCCGAACGATCCGCAGTCCGATCGGTACCGCGTGTCGGCACTGCCCCTTCCCCCTGCGAGGACCCCCGTGGCCGACGGCCTTCTCCGTGAGCGGCGCACCGCCGCCCTGTCCGCCGCCTGCCTGCTGCTGGCCGGGGGGCTGGCCCTGGGCGGCTGCGCGACGACGGACGGGACGGCGGCAGGTGACGCCTCCGGCGCGACGGCGGTCGCCGCCGCCGGTGACGCGGGCGGCTCGCCGTCCGTCTCCGCCCCGGCCCCGGCGTCGGCCTCGGCCTCGGCCTCCGTGTCGGCCTCGGCGTCGGCGTCGGCCTCCGATTCCGCGTCCGCCTCGGCATCGACGTCGGCATCGGGTTCCGCGAAGCCCTCCGCCTCCGCCGGCACCCCCGCCGCCGCCACGGCCCGGCCGGCCGGCACCTCCTCGGGCAGCGTGTTCACCGGCCTCGCCTTCGACACCTGCACCGCCCCCTCCGCCGCCACCATGAACGCCTGGCGCGGCACCTCCCCGTACGGCGCGATCGCCGTCTACGTCGGCGGCAGGAACCGCGGCTGCGCCCAGCCCCAGCTCACCGCCTCCTGGGTCCGCACCGTGAGCACCGCCGGCTGGAAGCTCATCCCCCTCTACGTCGGCGCCCAGCCGCCCTGCCAGACCGGCTCAAGCCCCGAGAAGATCACCGCCGCCACCGCCGCCACCCTCGGCACCGCCGACGGCGCCGACGCCGTCGCCAAGGCCTCCGCCCTGGGCATGCGGGCCGGCAGCACCCTCTACCTCGACGTCGAGGCCTACAGCGCCGCCGACACCGCCTGCGCCGACGCCGTCCTCACCTACACCCAGGCCTTCGACCGCGCCGTCAGGGCCCGCTCGTACCGGCCCGGCTTCTACGGCTTCGCCTCCTCCAGCGCCGCCGGCATCGCCAGGGCCGCCGCCGCCGGCAAACCCGACCTCCCCGAGGCCCTCTGGTACGCCAAGTACGACGGCGCCGCCGACACCACCTCCAGCTTCCCCTACGCCGCCGGACTCTTCACCGGCCACCGCCGCGGCCACCAGTACCAGGTCAACCAGCGCGAGACCTACGGCGGCGCCACCCTCACCATCGACCGCAACGCCTGGGACGCCCCCGTCGCCGTCACCGGCTGACCCCCCCCCGCGCGCGACCCCGACCGGACCGGCCGACCGGACCGGACCGCTGACCCCCCGTGGGGCGGACCGGCCCCGCGGACAACCCCGCGAACGGCAGCAGGAACGGCCCCAGAACGGCCCGGGAACGGCCCCGGAGCGGCACCGGCCGTCACCCGCTTGCCCCGCCGGCCGGGCATCCGATGCCCGATACTGGGAACGCTTGGGGTCACCATGTCAACGACCGGGCAGCCGGAGCCGATCCGGGCGGTGACCGCCGACTCGGGCGCGGCCCGGGACGCCGGCGGGTGGATCGGCGACGTCCCGGTGGCCATGGCGGCGACCACCGCGGACGGCCGCATCGTCGCGTGGGACGCGGTGGCGCAGCTGGTGCTCGGCTACCGCGCGGACGAGGCCGTGGGCCGCCACATCTCGGAGGTGCTGCACCCCGGTGTCCACCGCGGCATGACGCGGGCCCTGTGGGAGCGGGCCGCGACGGGTCAGGGCATCATGGGCGCCGTCACCGCCCGTCACCGCGACGGCTCGTTCGTGCAGCTGGAGATCTGGGCGCGGCCGTGCACCGGGGCGGCCGTCGGCGCCGAGGTGGTGGTGTTCGCGGCGGAGGCGCGCAGCACCGCGCGGGTGCGGGGCTCGTCGGCGGTCTGGGACGGGCTGTTCGCGCGGTCGCCGATCGGGATCGGCATCTTCGACACCCGCTTGCGCTTCGTGCGGGTGAACCCGGCGCTCCAGGCGATGAACGGGCTCGCCGAGGCCGACCACGTGGGGCGCACCCTGCCCGAGGTGCTGCCGGCGGTCAACGCCCACGCCATGGAGGAGCGCATGCGCACGGTGCTGGCGACGGGCACGCCGGTGCTCGACTTCCGCCGCACCGGGCGCACCGCCGCCGACCCGGGCACGGACCGGGTCTGGTCGTGCTCGTGGGTGCGGCTGGAGGACGGCCAGGGCACGCCGGTGGGCATCACCGCCTGCCTGGTCGACATCACCGCCCAGGAGGAGGCCCGGGCGGAGGCGGAGGCCGGCCGGCGGCGGCTCGCGATGCTGGCGGAGGCCAGTACCCGGATCGGCACCACGCTGGACCTGGAGCGCACCGCGCAGGAGCTCGCCGCCTTCGCGGTGCCGGGCCTCGCGGACACGGCGACCGTCGACCTGCTGGAGGCGTTCGACGTGGGCGGCGACCTCGTCTCCGGGCTGTTCGGCGGGGCGACGCTGCGCCGTGCCGGCAAGGCGCCCGCCGCCGGCTCGCCCGTGGCGGACGTGCTGGGCGCGGTCGGCGACCGGTTCGTCTTCCCCGCGGCGGCGCCGTACACGCAGGCGTTCTCCCGGCGCCGGCCGTTCGTGGTCGCCGACCTGGACGAGACGGCCGCCGCGGTCGCGGCGCCGTTCTCGTCGGTCGTGCGCAGCCTCCGGGCCCGGGGCGTGACGGCGCTGATGATGGTGCCGCTCGTCGCCCGCGGCCTGGTGCTGGGCGTGGCGACGTTCTACCGCAGCAGCGACGGGCCGTTCGACGAGTCGGACGTCGCCCTCGCGGGCGAGCTGGCCGCGCGGGCCGCGGTGTGCGTCGACAACGCCCGGCTCTACGCGATGGAGCACGACACGGCGCTCGTGCTGCAGCGCAGCATGCTGCCGCAGCACGTGACGCCGCCGCCCGGCATCGAGATCGCGCACCGCTACATCGCGGCCTCGGACGTGAACGAGGTCGGCGGCGACTGGTACGACGTGGTGCCGCTGCCCGACGGCCGGGCCGCCCTCCTGATCGGCGACGTGATGGGCCACGGCATCGCGGCGGCGGCCGTGATGGGCCGGCTGTCCAGCACCGTACGGGCGGTGGCGCGGCTGGGGCTGCCGCCGGTGCAGGTGCTGCAGCAGCTGGAGGCCGCGCTCGCCGACCTCGCCGAGCCGATGCTGGCGACGTTCCTGTACGCGGAGTGCGATCCGGTCACGGGGCGCTGCCTGGTCACCCGGGCCGGGCACCCGCCGCCGGCCGTGGTGACCCCCGACGGCCGCGTGCACCTGCCGGAGATGCCCGCAGGCGCGCCGCTGGGCATCGGCGGCGTGCCGTTCACCAGCACCGAGCTGCGGCTGGAACCGGGCAGCCTGCTGGTGCTCTACACCGACGGCCTGGTGGAGGCGCGCGGGCGGGACATCGACGAGCGGCTCGCCGAGCTGCTGCACGTGCTGGGCGGCCGTCCGCCGGAGTCGCTGCACGGCGTCTGCGAGCAGCTGATCGGCCGGATGGTGCCGTCGGGTGCGGAGGACGACGTGGCGCTGCTGGTGGCACGGATCGGCGGCGCGGCGTACGGGCCGGGCGGCCCGCCGGGGTGAACCCGGCCGGGGCGGGGCGGCCGGGTTCACCCCGACACGTGGCGGTCCGCGCTGCCGCCCCGTGGCCGCCCGACTAGATTGAAGGCCCGGAGGGATCGCGATCGAGGAGCGGTGTGGCAGCGCCCGGTGTCGACTACGGCGCGGCGTTCAGGGCCGGGCCCAGCCCGATGCTCGTCCTGTCGCCGGAACTGATCGTGCTGGACGCCAACGACGCGTACCAGGCGGTCTCCGGGCGTGCCCGTGAGCAGTTGCTCGGCCACCACCTCTTCGACGTCTTCCCGGACAATCCCCGGCACCCGGACGTCGGCGGCCCCGGCGCGCTGCGGGCCTCCTTCGAGCGCGTCCTGGCGACGCGCGAGCGCGACAGCATGGCGCTGCAGCAGTACGACGTCGAGGAACTCGCCCACCCGGGCGAGTTCGCCGAGCGCTACTGGAGCACGGTCAACACCCCCGTGCTGGACGGGGCCGGGGAGGTCGCGTTCATCCTGCACCGGGTGGAGGAGGTGACGGCCCTCGTCCGGCAGCTCCGGGGCGCACCGCCCGAGGGTCCGCTGAGCCCCGTTGACCGGATGGCCGCCGACCTGCTCGCCCGGTCCGAGGAGCTCGCCCTGCTCAACGAGGACCTGCGGCGGGCGCACGCACGGGAGCGCGAGGTGGCGCTCGCCCTCCAGCGGGCCCTGCTCCCGGCGGTGCCCGCGACGTACCGGCCGTCCGCCGCGGTGCGCTACCGGCCGGCCGCCACCGCGCTGAACGTCTGCGGCGACTGGTACGACCTCGTGGACCTCGACCGGCGCTCCAGCGCCGTCGCGGTGGGCGACGTCGTCGGCCACGGCCTGGAGGCCGCCGGGGTCATGGGCCAGCTGCACAGCGCGCTCAGCGCCGCCGTCCGGGCCACCGGGCAGCCCGCCCGCGCCCTGGAGACCCTGGCACTGTTCGCCGGGTCGGTGGAGGGCGCCCTGTCGACCACCGTGGTGCAGATCGTCGTCGACCGGCGGATGCACACCATCCGGTACAGCTGCGCCGGGCACCCGCCCCCCGTCCTCGTGCAGGCCGACGGCGGCGCCGAGCTGCTCGACGCCGCGACCGACCCCCCGCTGGGCGCCTGGGACGACTCCCTGCCCCGGTCGGAGGCGGAGGTGCACTACCGCCCCGGCGCCACGCTGGTGCTCTACACGGACGGCCTCGTCGAGCGGCGCGGCGAGGACATCGACGCCGGGCTGGACCGGCTCGTCGACAGCGTCACCCGGCACCGTCGCCTGGAGCCGGAGCAGCTCGCCGACGCGCTCCTCACCGACCTGGGGGCCGACGACGGCCAGCGCACCGACGACATCGCGGTGGTCGTGCTGCGCCTGTGAGAGGGGGGTGCGGGCCGCCGGTGCGGGGAGACTGGTGGCCGTCCGCGGCCGCCGGTGCCGGGCCCGGCCGTGGCCGGGCCTCGCGCTCCGCCCGGGGCAGGCGTCCCGTCCGCCGTCGCTCCCGCTCCCGCGCCCGGTGGGCGGCAGCGTCGCGCCGGGAAGGCACGGCGCCGGGACCGGCGGGGGCCGGAGGGGGTCCGCACGGTCCGGCAGGCGCCTCGTACGGTTCGCACGGCCCGCTCGTACACCTGATTCGTGGGCGGACCGGGAGTCGGACGGGTGATTCGGGGAAAAAGTCCGGCGGAGTTTTCTACCATGGGATTTCCGAGGTATTTCTCCTCCGCGGCGAACCGCCGCGACCAGGCCCGACAAATGTCGCGGCGGGCCCGCCTCCGGGAGAGGCTGGTGCGGCTACGGGGTCACCCACTCCACGGAAGGACAGCACTGTGGCAACCGATTACGACGCCCCGCGCGGCGGCGGCGACGAGAGTTCGGACGACAGCATCGAGGAGCTGAAGGGACGCCGTTCCGAGAAATCGGACGGCAAGGTCGACGTCGACGAGTTCGACGCGGCCGAGGGCCTCGAACTTCCGGGTGCCGACCTGTCGGGCGAGGAGCTGACCGTCCAGGTCCTGCCGAAGCAGCAGGACGAGTTCACCTGCTCCACCTGCTTCATGGTGCGCCACCGTAGCCAGCTCGCGGGCGAGGACGCACAGGGCCGTCCGCTCTGCAAGGAGTGTGCCGGCGGCTGACCGCCCGGCCCCGACGGGCGCGGGCGGGCCGGGTGGCCGCCCGCCCGGGCCCGTCCGCGCCCGTCCGCTGCCGTGCCCTGCCGTGCCCTGCCGCGCCGCCCTGCGACCGGGCGGCACCGCAGGGCCCGCGGTCAGGACAGCACGGTCGCCGGGAGGATCTCCGAGACCTGCACGCTGCCGCCGCAGGGCTGGAAGGCGAACGGCACCTTCTTGTCGGCGTCGGCCAGCGGGTCCACCGGCGCCCGGAAGACGAAGCCGACCGCCTTGGGGCACGGCGCGTCACCGGTCGGCACGTTGCTCCACTTCACGAAGAACGCGGCGCTCTGCCCGGGCGCCAGCACGATCGTGCCGCCGTCCTGCCCGAGATCGCCGAAGCCCGCGGGGATCGCGCCGACCGTCAGCGACAGCTCGGGCGCGGCCGGCGGGCCGTACGGGACGAACGTGGGGCGTCCGTCCATCGAGCAGGCGGCGGCCGAGACGTTCTTCACCACGAACCGCTGCACCATCGTGCCCGCGGCGCCGTCCGAGGTGGAGGCGGTGACGGACAGCCAGGGGTTGACGCAGTTCTCCGTCTCGCCGCCGCCACCGCCCCCGCCCCCGGCGGGCGAAGCGGTGGCCGGGGCCGGCTTCTTCGGCTTCGCCGAGGCCGACGCCGAGGCCGACGCCGGGGAGGCGGCCGCGGACGGCGCGGCGCCCGACGCCGACGGCGGCACGGCCGGCGAGGACGCCGCGGTGACCGCGGTCGTGACGGACGCGCTGCCCGCGTCGTGGGCCGCGCTCCCGCAGCCGGCGACGGCCCAGGGGGCGGCCAGGGCCAGGGCGACGGCGAGGCTGCGGCGGCGAGTGTGCACAGAGGGGTCCTTCGGTCGGTCCACGCGGTCGGCGGCGGGACGCCGCCCCGCCGCAACCACGGCCGGCCTGCGCCACGGCCGACATCCCACACCCCGGCCGGGGCCGGAGTCCAGCACGGATCGATCACCACTCGCCCGTCCGGGGGCGGACGCGGCACCGGCCGCGCCCGGCCCGGCGCACCGCCGGGCCGGGCGGCGCGTCACACCGCGCCGAGGCCCGGGTAGAGCGGGAAGCCGGCCAGCAGGTCGTCCGCACGCTTCGCAACGGCCTCACGCACCTGCGGGTCGAGTACGTACTGCGCCTTGGACGGGCCGCCGGCCGCGGTCCGCGCCGGGGTGGTGCCGCGCAGCACGGTGTCGATCAGGTCCGCGATCTCGTCCATCTCGGCGGTGCCGAGCCCGCGCGTGGTGAGCGCCGGAGTGCCGATCCGGACGCCGGAGGTGTACCAGGCGCCGTTCGGGTCCTGCGGGACGGCGTTGCGGTTGGTCACCACGCCCGCGTCCAGCAGCGCCGCCTCGGCCTGGCGGCCCGTCAGGCCGCGGCCGGAGACGTCGGCGAGCACGAGGTGGTTGTCGGTGCCGCCGGTGACGAGCGTCGTGCCCCGCCGCAGCAGCCCCTCGGCGAGCGCCCGTGCGTTGTCGACGACGCGCTGCGCGTAGTCCTGGAACTCCGGGCGGCGGGCCTCCGCGAGGGCGACCGCCTTCGCCGCCATGACGTGCGGGAGCGGGCCGCCGAGCACCATCGGGCAGCCCCGGTCGACGTGCTCGGCCAGCTCGGAGGTGCACAGCACCATGCCGCCGCGCGGGCCGCGCAGCGACTTGTGGGTGGTGGTGGTGACGATCTGGGCGTGCGGCACCGGGTCGAAGTCGCCGGTGAGCACCTTGCCCGCGACCAGGCCCGCGAAGTGCGCCATGTCGACCATGAGGGTCGCGCCGACCTCGTCGGCGATCTCGCGCATCAGGCGGAAGTTCACCCGCCGCGGGTAGGCGGAGTAGCCGGCGACGAGGACCAGCGGGCGGAACTCGCGGGCGGTGGCGCGCAGCGCGTCGTAGTCGAGGAGGCCGGTGACCGGGTCGGTGCCGTAGCTGCGCTGGTCGAACATCTTGCCGGAGATGTTGGGGCGGAAGCCGTGCGTGAGGTGGCCGCCGGCGTCCAGCGACATGCCCAGCAGGCGCTGGTTGCCGAACTCGCGGCGCAGCTCGGCCCAGTCCTGCTCGCTCAGGTCGTTGACCTGCCGCACCTGCGCGCGGGCCAGCGCCGGGCTCTCCACCCGCTGGGAGAGGATCGCCCAGAAGGCCACCAGGTTGGCGTCGATGCCCGAGTGCGGCTGCGCGTAGGCGTGTTCGGCGCCGAAGAGTGCGCGGGCGTGTTCGGCGGCCAGCGCCTCCACGGTGTCGACGTTGCGGCAGCCCGCGTAGAAGCGGCGGCCGACGGTGCCCTCGGCGTACTTGTCGCTGAACCAGTTGCCCATCGCGAGGAGCACGGCGGGCGAGGCGTAGTTCTCGCTGGCGATGAGCTTCAGGGAGGCCCGCTGGTCCTGGATCTCGGCGCCGATGGCGTCGGCGACGCGGGGCTCGACGGCGCGGACGGCCTCGATCGCGCTGCGGAAGGCGGTGTCCGCGGCGGGACCGACGGCGGTGTGGGGCGCGCGGGGGTAGCCGGACTCGGCCAAGGCTGTCTCCTCATGACGATTCGGACGGCCCAGGCGCACGGCGACAGCGTGAGAGACACGGAGCCGCTTCCCGATGGTCGAGTCCATCCCTGCGCGCCAGTCACGGCTCACGGAGAGCCTACCAACCCGGGCGGGCGGTGCGGGCGGAAGCCGGGAGGACGCCCGGACGGCGCAGCCGGGGACGGCCTCCAGCGGGGGCTCCGGCAGGACTCCGGACGGGCTCCGGCAGGGATGCGGGCGGCCGGGGCGCGTGCGGCCGGGAGCGGCCGCGGGCGGTGCCGCCCGGCCGGACCTGCACGGGAGGGCAAGCAGCCGGGCACGGATCGTGCAGGCGGCCGGGCCCGCCCGTGAAAGGATGCCGGTGCGGCCGCCGACCAGGGCGCCCTCGCGCGTGCGGCGGTCCGCCGGAGCAGGCACCGCGAAGGAAGGCAGCCCATGACGACGCGACGTGAGCGCTGGGAGCGGCGCACGCAGACCCCGCTGATCGCCCTGTCCGGGCTCTTCGCGATCGCGTACGCGGTGCCGGTGCTCGGGCCGCAGGCCCCCGCCCCGCTGCTGCGCTGGGCCGCCTGGACGGAGTGGGCGGTGTGGGCGGCGTTCGCCGCCGACTACGCGGCCCGGCTGCTCCTGGCCGAGCGCCGCTGGGAGTTCGTCCGGCGCAGCCCGTTCGACCTGGCGTCCGTGGTGCTGCCGCTGGTGCAGCCGCTGCGGCTGCTGCGGCTGGTGTCGACGCTGCTGCTCGCGGGCCAGCGGGTGCGGATGGCCTCGCAGGTGCGGCTCACCACGTACGTCGCGGGCGTGGTGGTGGGGCTGCTGGTGTTCGGGTCGCTGGCCGTGCTGGAGATCGAACGGACCTCGCCCACCGCGACCATCCTGACGCTCCAGGACGCGCTCTGGTGGTCGTTCACGACCATGACGACCGTCGGGTACGGCGACCTGACGCCGACCACCGGCCTGGGGCGGCTGCTGGCGGTCGCCCTGATGCTCTCCGGCATCGCGCTGCTCGGTGTGGTGACCGCGAACATCGCGGCGTGGTTCATCTCCCGGTTCGACGCGGAGGACCGCATCGACCACCTCAACCACCGGGCGATCCAGGACCTCACCGCCGAGGTCCGCGAACTCCGCCTGCAGGTGGCCGAGCTGAGTGCCGCCTCGGGCCGGGACGGCCTGGCGGGGCCGCCGGCCGTGGCGGAGGCGGCGGTCCCCCGGGGGTAGTGCCGACCGTTCGTCAGCACAGGACCTGTGGCACGTCCGGGTCCACCGCCTGCGCGTGCCCGGGGGCGGCCCGGCGGGGCCGCACCCCGCGCGTGCGTTGTCCGCGGCAGCCGCTAGCGTTCCGGCATCACCTGCGGCGGAGTGTCCGACTCCCTCCGCGTCTGCGGTGGTTTTCGACGACTTGCACGAGACCGAGGTGGGGACCGATGGGTTGGCTGGCGGCGGGCGAGGGGTACGAGGTGGCCCTCGTGGAGGGCCGGGTGACGGCGCGGGCGACGGCCGGGCGTTCGGCCGGGAGGCAGCTGAAGACGCTGCCGAAGGCGGTGCGGGAGCACCCCGAGACGGACCGGCTGCGCCGGTTCGCGGAGTGGCTGGACCGGCACGCCGTGTCGTGCGTGGCGCAGGTGGACACCTGGATGGTCTCCTCGCTGCCGGTGCCGACGGGGCTGATCGCCCGCGTCTGGCCGGACGAGGCCTGGCAGGCCGCGCTGCGCGACCTGGTGGTCGTCGGCGACGACCCGGACGAGACCGGCTTCCTGCGCGACGCCACGGCCGACGGCTCGCTGAAGCTCGTCGACCTGGACGGCGAGACGGTGCGCATCGCCCCGGAGACCGTGACGCTGCCGCACCCGGTGCTGCTGCCCGACCTCGACGACCTGCGCGAGTTCGCCGCCGAACTCGGCGTCGTGCAGCGCGTGGAGCAGATCCACCGGGCGACCTGGCTGCGGCCCGGCGACCTCGCGCCGACCGCCGCCGAGGTCCGGGACTTCGCGGGCGGGCGGTTCCCCTCGCGATTCGGCCTCGCCGCCCGTGCCTCCTCGCTGGGCTACCGGGTCTCCGGCGGCTACGCGACCTGCCGGGTGCGCGACACCGGACGCACCGTCGAGGCCTCCGTGTGGATCGGCGAGCCCTACTGGGACGGCGACTCGGAGACCGGCGCGCTCAGCTGGCAGGACGGCGACGGCAAGGCGCTCCGCCTGCCGGACGTGGGACCGGTCGCCTGGTCCGAGGGCATGCGGATGGCCGCCGCGCTGTACGCCGGCCGCACGGTCGAGGAGGGCAAGGGCGCATGAGCGGCATCACGGACACGGGTACGGACACGGACACGACGGGGGCGGCAGTGGCGATGACGGAGGCGGAGGCGGCGGACCTGCTGCAGGCGGGCGCGGTGCTGCCGCCCGGCACGGCGGGCGCGGGCGACCGGGCGGTGCCGCTGACCGCGCGCACGTACCGCCA
This sequence comes from Kitasatospora sp. NE20-6, assembly GCF_045862635.1. Lineage (NCBI taxonomy): Bacteria > Bacillati > Actinomycetota > Actinomycetes > Kitasatosporales > Streptomycetaceae > Kitasatospora > Kitasatospora sp. NE20-6. The sequence continues at coordinate 72,313 of NZ_BPRL01000021.1, read as the reverse complement.
CCCCGGGCTCGACGGCCGGGTCGTGGTGCGGCTCGTCCCCGGCGAGCTGGGCGCCGCGGAGGACCTCGCCGCCGGATACCTCGGGCTGGAGACCGGCGCCGAGCCGGCCGAGGTCGGCCTGGGGCTGCGCCAGGCACTCGGCTTCCCCGAGTGGGTGCTCGCGCACCACCCGAAGGACGGCCACCACGCGCTCGGCATCATGCCCGAGCTGGAGCGGATCGCCCGGCAGGCGAAGTCCAAGCCGAAGGCCGCCCTCGACGCGTACCAGGAGGTCGCCGGGCGGCTCGCCGCGGCCGTCCCGCACTTCCTGCCGACGTTCTACGAGCAGGCCGGCCGGACGTTCCTCGGCGTGGAGAACGCCACCTACGCGGCGCAGCTCTTCTCCAAGGCCCGCCGGGCCGAGGCCGAGCACGGCCTGCGGCTCGACGAGGCCCGGCTCGACGCGGTGTTCCTGGAGTTCGCCCTCGCGGGCGCACTGCCCGTCAAGGTGCTGACCGGGTACGCGAAGGAACTCGCCGCGCGGGTGCCGGCGCAGGAGGCGTTCGACCGCTTCCGGGTCCTGTGCGTCCGGCGTACCGCGGGCGGCCTGCAGCCCTCCGCGCAGATGGCCACCGACCTGCGGAAGCTCGCCCGCGCGGCGGGCGCCGACCCCGACACCGCCGAGGGCGCCTACCTGGCGGAACTGCTCGCCCTGCCCGCCACGCTGCGCGCCGCCGCCGGCTGGTGGAAGGGCCACCGGGCGGCCCTGGTGTCGCTCGCCCGGCGGGACGCCGCGGTGCGCGGGCAGCTGCTCGGCCTGATGCCCACCGGTGACGACCGCGAACTGCCCGGCCTGTGGCTGGAGATCCTCACGGAGTCCGGCGCCGACGCCGGGCTGTGCGACGACGCGCTGCCCGCCGCGGAGCGGCCCGCGGACGGCCCGAGCGGCTGGTTCGGGCGGTTCAACACCTGGCGCGGCCGCGGCTGGGGCCGCCCGCCGCGCATCCCCGCGCTCTACCCGCTCGTCGACCGGATGGCCGGGGCCCTGCGCACCGACCTGGCCGCCTCCGGCGGCGCGCTCGGCTTCGTCGAGGCCGACGTCGACCTGCTCGACCAGCTGCTCGCCCTCGGGCTGCCGGTCGCCGACCCCGGCGACCGCACCGCGCTCGGCCTGAAGCGGTGGGCGCAGGGCGACGTGGACCGCCGCGACCTGCTCGCCGTGGCGGCGGACCCGCGGTTCCGGCCGGCGTTCCGGCGCGGCGCGAACCAGCTCTCCGACGACCAGGACAGCCGCACCGCGTTCGGGCTGCTCGCCCGCTCCCCGGGCGGCCGGCCGATGCTCGCCGAGTGGACGGCGCGGGTCGCGGAGGCCTCCTCGGCCAGCGGCCTGCCCGGCCTGCCCACCGCGCTGGGCCGGCTCACCTGGCTGCCCGGCGAGGTGCTCGTGCTCGCCGAGAAGGAGGTGCGCGCGGCCGCCGCCTTCGACCTGTCGCAGACCCTCGCCCGCACCCTGCGCGCCGGCCTGCTCGACGAACTCGGCTGGCCCGCCTGGGACGACGCCGCCGCCGCGCTCGTGCCGCGCAAGGACCTCGACGAGATCGTCGTCGCCGACGCCTGGCCGCACCTGGTGGCCGCCGGCCCGTCGCAGGCCCGCGTGCTCGGCGCCGAGGGCACCGTGCTCACCCACGACCTGCGGATACCCGCCGGCGACTCCAACGGCGACACCGGCTTCGCCTACGTCGACGGCTCGCTCCTCGTGCAGTGGCACTCCCGCGCCGCGCAGCACCGCGTCACCGGCTACTGGCACACCGCCGCCGACCGGACGTTCACCATGCCCGAGCACACCCGCACCCGCGGCATGCGCACCAACTGGCTCGGCACACTGCGCAGTTACGGCCTGCCGCTGCCCGGCGGCGGGCGCACGCTCGGCGAGGGCGTCCTGCACGCCGGCGACACCGCGCTGCCGGGCGAACGCCACGTCATCGGCGACGGCACGTCGTACTGGGTGTGGGCCCCCCAGGGCGACGGCCTCCCGCACGCCTGGACGGAGTACGACCCCGCGACCGGGGCGACCGGCCGGGCCTCGGCGCCCGCCTTCCTCGCCGACGCCCTGCGCGACACCCCGGCGGGCAGCACCCTGCGGAACGGCTGGGTCATGCCCGCCCCCGACGCCGGTGAACGCCCCGCCGGCGGCCTGCTCGGCTGGCGCGTCGTGCGGCTGCCCGACGGCACGCTGCGCGGCGAGGACACCGCCGGGCACCACGTCACCCTGCCCGGGGACGGCGACGTCCCGGCGCGGCTGCTCCGCTTCCCCGGCGCGGAGCGTCCGCTGGCCGTGGTGCGGCAGAGCTACCAGGTGAAGCTGGTCGACGCGGACGGCGTGGTCACCGCGGAGGCCCGGACGGACAACCTCCCCGGCGTCTTCGCCGAGGGCTCCCTGATCCTGCCGCCGCTGCGGTACTGGCACTGCCTGCAGCCGCGGGACGTCGACGGCTCGCTCGCGCTGCGCCGCGTGGACGCGGGGACCGCGGCCGCGCTCCTCAAGGCCGCCGCCGAGGCGGACCCGCGGCAGCCCGGCGAACTGCCCGCGGCCGTCCGGGCGATCCTGCCGCAGGTCGGCGACGACGCCCTGGTGGCGGGCATCACCGGTGTGCTGCGCTTCGCCGCGCAGCAGCAGAAGGTACTCGACGCCGTCGCCGAGCGCCTCGCCGAGGAGCTGGCGGGCGGACGGAAGTCCGAGGAGCCGACCGGCCCCACCGATCCTGAACTCCAGGACGCCCTCAACGGCCTCGGCTCCTTCGGCTACTGGTACGGCCGCGAGAACAGCCGCAACGTCGGCGCGCAGCTGCAGTTCCTCACCACGGCCCTGCAGCCCGACCACCCGGCCGTGCCCGCGGGCACCCTGCACGTGTACGGCGCCCGCGCGCCCTACGAGCAGATCAACTGGACGACGCTGCCGCAGCTGCCGGAGGTGCTCGCGCTGCGGGCGGCCTCGGACACCACCCCGCCGGAGCACCGCGCCACCCTGACCGCGTTCGCCGGGGCACTGCTCGGCCTCGGCCTCGGTGCGGACGCGCCGCACTGGCGGACGCTGGGCGTCCACCTCGACGGCCATCACCTGGCCGGCCCGGACGGCGAGACCCGCGACGGCAACCGCGAGGCGCTGGTGGCGCTGGGCGGCGGGGCGTTCCTGATGTTCGCGGACTCCGAACTGTCGACCACCGGCGGCACCTCGTCGACCGTGCTCTTCCACGACCCGACCGGGCGCTTCGAGATGCCCGCGCCCTACACCGTGCGCTCGGTCGCCGCGACCGGCACGGCCGCGGACGGCCGGGCGGCGGCCGTGCTCGCCGAGGCGGCGGTCCGCGGGCCCGCCCCCTGGCAGCCCGCCGCGGCCGAGCGGTTCGCCGAACTGACCGGGGTGACGCCGACGACCGCCGCCCTGGTGGTCGCGGGCCTGCCGCACCTCGACGCGTACGAGCGGAACTTCCTGCCCACCGCGACACGCACCCTGCTCGGGCTGAAGGTCGCCGACGCCGCGGTCGCCCGCAACGAACTCCGGTCGCTCTCCGCCGACGTCCGGCGGCGGCTCGTCGCGGCACTGCTGCCCGCCGACGCCACCGCGCTGTGGACCGACGGGCCGGACGCCGAGGCCGCCGCCGAGGTGTGGAACGCCACGGTCGGACGGCGCGTCGCCGTACCCGAGGCACTGCTCGGCGAGGCCGTCCGCGCGGTGCGCTCCGACTGGGCGCCCGGCCGCTCGCTGCCCGCCCTGCTCGACCCGGCGCAGTCGCCCGAGCTGAGCCGCGACCTCGCCTGGACCGTCCGCGGCGACCGCTGCGTGCCGGTGCAGCAGGACGAGTCCGGCTTCACCGCGCAGACGCTCGTCGGCGCGGTCGCGGCGGCCGCCTGGCTCGCCCACCGGCTGCCCGCCGGCGACCCGCTGCGCGCCGCGCTGCCCGCGGCCCTCGCGGCGGTCCGCGCCCGGCTGGCCAACCCGGAGCTGATCCTCGACCTGGGACGCTACGTCGACCTGCCGGCCTTCCGGAAGGCCGCCGGCACCCCGACCGAGCTCGGCGAGGGCTACGAGCGCTACGGCGCCGTCCTGATGGCCACGCACGACGACCGGCCCGCACCCGGCATCCGCACCAGCCTGCTCGACGAGGCCGGCGAGGACCCGTACCTGCCGGCCCTGCGGATCGACGGCGAGCAGCCGTTCCCCGCGGAGACGGCCCTGCGGATCGCCTCGTCGGACGGCTTCGCCGCGCTGCTCGCCGACCCCGGCGAGCCGGCGGCCGGTGCGCGCGGCACGGACGGCACCTGGTGGCCGCAGGACCCGTCGCGCTCGGTGCCGGACCTCGTCGCACAGACCGTCGCCGAGCACGGCATCGGCGAGGACGCCGCCGCCGTGCACCTGATGCTGCTCGCCATGCCCGACCCGACGGACCGCAACACCGCCCGCTGGACGGGCTGGCGCCCCGCCCGCCTCAAGGCGGCCCGCGCCGAACTCGCCGCGAGCGGCCTGGTCGTCGAGGCCACCCGCACCCGGGCCGGCCGGACGCTCTTCCTGCCCGGCGGCTGGACGGAGCTCCGCACGCCGCACCTGCCGATCGAGACCTGGAAGCTGCCGCTGCTCGGCCCGGCCGGCGGGCCCGGCACCCCGCTGGGCGTCATGGCACCCGTCGAGCCCGCCGAGACGCTCTACCGACGCGCATGGCAGCGACTCGCCGACGGCGACCTGCCGCGCTTCGAGGAGCTCAAGGTGCGGCGCGGCCGGCGCCGCTGACCCCCCCCCCCCCCCCCCGGTGGGGGGCCCCCCCCCGGGGGCCCCCCCCCCCCCCCCCGCGCCCCCCCCACCCCGCACCCCCTTCGTGGAGCGAATGGGGCGGGGCGGCCGCGGCGCCCCCCCCCCCCCCCCCCCCCGGGGGGCGGCCCCCCCGGGGGCCGCCCCACCCCTCCCGGCGACCTCCCACCGACCCCTGAACCCGGAGAATCCCCATGACCGTGACGACCGAGAAGCCGGCCCGGCAGATCCTGCCCGCCGAGGAGCGGTACGCCGCCGAACTCGCCTTCCTCGCCGCCCACGACGACGGCCCCCGCCCGCCCGGCTGGGCCCTCACCCCGAGCGCCGCGGTGACCTTCGTCTGCGGCAGCGCGGGCGAGGCCCTCACCCTGCCGCCGGCCCGCCGCAAGGACGGCGGCCTGCCCGCCAAGCTGGTGATCGCACCGAAGTTCGTCGGCGAGCGCGCCCTCGTCGAGCGCTGCGTCGTCACCCTGGCCGGCGAGCGCGGCCTGCTGCTCGTCGGCGAGCCCGGCACCGCCAAGTCGATGCTCTCCGAGCTGCTGGCGGCCGCCGTCAGCGGCACCAGCGAACTCACCGTGCAGGGCACCGCGGGCACCACCGAGGACGCCTTCCGCTACGGCTGGAACTACGCCCTCCTCCTCGCCCAGGGCCCCACCCCGCAGGCGCTCGTCGCCTCCCCCGTGCTCACCGCGATGCGCTCCGGGCGGGTCGCCCGCATCGAGGAGGTCACCCGCTGCCTGCCCGAGGTGCAGGACGCCCTGGTGTCGATCCTCTCCGACCGCCGGATCAGCGTGCCCGAGCTCTCCGGCACCCCCGACGCGACGGCCGCCGCCGTACCCGGCTTCACCGTCATCGCCACCGCGAACCTCCGCGACCGCGGCGTCTCCGAGATGTCGGCCGCGCTCAAGCGCCGCTTCAACTTCGAGACGGTGCAGCCGATCGCCGACGCCGACGCGGAGACCGCACTCGTCCGCACCCAGGCCACCGCCGCCGTGCAGCGCGCCGGTGCCGCCTTCGGCGTCGACGACGCCGTGCTCGACGCCCTCGTCACCGTCTTCCGCGACCTGCGCACCGGCCGCTCCGCCGAGGGCTGGGACGTGGAACGCCCCGGCACCGTGATGTCGACCGCCGAGGCCGTGCACGTCGCCTCCTCGCTCGGCCTGGCCCGCGCCTACCTGCCCGGCGGCGGCGACGTGCTCGACCTCGTGCCCGGCCACCTGCTGGGCGCCGTCCGCAAGGACGACGCCGCCGACCACGGCCGCCTCCTCGGCTACTGGGACGGCCCGGTGCGCCGCCGCGCCGAGGACGGCTCCGCCCTGTGGCGCCGCCTCTGGGACCTCCGGGAGAACCTCCGGTGACCGGGCCCCGGACCCTCACCGCCGACGGCACCGGCAGCCCCGCCGAAACCGACAGCACCGATCCGCGGGACGCCGTCGCGGCGCTCGCCGCCTCGGTGCAGCCGTACCTCGTCGGGGTGCGGCACCACAGCCCGGCGCTGGCCGCCGTCGTCCCCGCCCTGCTCGACGCGGCCGACCCGCAGGTGGTCTGCATCGAGCTGCCCGCCGACTTCGCCCCCTGGCTGCCCCACCTCGCCGCCCCCGGCACCCGGGCCCCCGTGGCCCTCGCCGGCGCGGGGGCGGGGGCGGACGGCCGGCTCGGCTTCTACCCGTTCGCGGACTTCTCCCCCGAGCTCGCCGCGCTCCGCTGGGCGCACGCACGCGGCGTCGAGGTGCTCTGCTGCGACCTGCCCATGGACGACCCCGGCTGGTCGGCGCCCGAACTCCCCGGCAGCGCACTCCCCGGCCCCGGACGGCCCGCCGCCCGCCCGTACGCCGACGGCCTCGCGGCCTCCGGCACCGGCCGCGACGGCGACGACCTGTGGGACCGCACCGTGGAGGTCCGCGCGCCGGGCGCCACCCCGGAAGCCGTCCGGCGGGCCGCGCTCGCCGTCGGCTGGGCACTGCGCCGCGACGCCGCCGAACGCGGCGGCGTCCCCGCGGGCGACCTCGCCCGCGAGGCCCGCATGCGCCGGGTGATCGCCGCGGCGGGTGCCGACGGGCGCCGGGTCGCCGCCGTCGTCGGCGCCTTCCACGGCCCCGGCCTGCTCACCCCCGACACCCCGGCCGACCGGCCCGGCCCCGCCCCCGCGGAGCCCGGACCGGCCGTCACCACCTCGCTCGTGCCCTACACCTTCGGGCTGCTCGACGCCCGGTCCGGCTACCCGGCCGGGATCCGCGACCCGCGCTGGCAGCAGGCCGTCCTGGAGGCCGGCGGCGACCCCGACCGGGTGCGCGACGCCGCCGCCCGGGCCATCACCGACGTCTGCCGCGAGCTGCGCGCCGCCGGCCACCCCGCCGGCACCGGCGAGGCCGCCGAGACCCTGCGGCTCGCGGGCGACCTCGCCCGCCTGCGCGGGCTCCCCGCCCCCGGCCGCGGCGAACTCCTGGAGGCCGTCACCGCCGTGCTCGGCCAGGGCGAACCGCTCGGCCGCGGCCGGGCCCTCGCCCGCGCCCTGGAGACCGTGCTGGTCGGCACCGACCGCGGACGCACGGCCCCCGGCACACCGCGCTCGGGCCTCGGCCCGTCGGTGGAGGCCGAGCTCGCCGAGCTCCGGCTGCCCGGCCCCGACGACCCCGAGGCCCGCGAGCTGCGCCTCGACCCGCTGCGCTCCCCGCTCGACCGGCGCCGCGAGACGCTGCTGCAGCGCCTCGCCGTCTGCGGGGTCGGCTACGCCGAGCCGACGGAGGTCGCGGGCACCGGCGACGGCACCGCGCTCACCACCCGCTGGCGGGCCTCGTGGACGCCCACCGCCGCCGCCCGGCTCGACCTCGCGGGGGTGCGCGGCGTCACCGCCGCCCTCGCCGCCGCCGGCACCCTGCGCGAGCACACCCGCCACGAGACGGCCGAGGGCGGTCCGAGCTGCACCCAACTGCTCGACGGCCTGCGCGCCGCCGCCGCCTGCGACCTGCCCGACCTCGTCGGCGAACGCCTCACCGCGGCCGGACGGATCCTGCCCGACTCCGCCACCCTGCCCGAACTCCTCACCGCCCTCGACCTGCTGGAGGCCCTGCGGCGCGGCCACCTGCCCGGCACCGACGAGGCCGGGCGGGCGCAGGCCGCCGAGCTCGCCACCGCCCTGCTCGACGCGGCCGTCCGCGGCCTGCCCGGCCTCTCCGGCAGCGACGACCCCGGCGACGCCGCCGCCCTGGTCGCGCTCGCCACCCGCGCCGGCGAGCACCGCCTCGGCCTGCGCATGGACGACGCGCTCGCCACCCTCGCCCGCACCGGCTCGCCCCTGCTGCAGGGCGCGGCCCTCGCCGCCCGCGTGCTGCTCGACCTCGACGGCCCGGACGCCCTCGGCACCCGGGCCGCCGGGTGGATCGACACCGCCACCGGACCCGACGCCCGCCGCCGGCTGGCCCGGCTGCTCACCGGCCTGCTCACCGCGGGCGGGCCGCTGCTGCAGTACGCGCCCGCCGCCCTCGGACCCCTGCTGGAACGCGTCGACCGGCTGCCCGACCGGGGATTCCTGGAGCGCCTGCCCGCGCTGCGCGCCGGGTTCGACGCGCTCAGCCCCGCCGGGCGCGGCCGGCTGCTGGAGACCGTCACCGAGCGGCTCGGGGACCGCCCCGACCTCACGCTGGCCGCCCCTCCCGCGCTGCTCGCCCTCTGGACGGCCGCGGACTCGGCTGCAGCCGCCGCCCTCGACGCCCTCGGCCTGGGCCGCGGCCGGGCCGCCGACACCGGCACCGGCACCGACACCGACACCGACACCGGTACGACCCCGGCTCAGGAGCAGGCCCCGGGGCCGGCCGACCGGCCCGCCCCGGACCCGGCCGACCGGCTCGCGCCCGCCGACCGCTGGCGGCTGCTGCTGGGCCGCGAACCCGAACGGCTGCCCGACGGCGCCCGCCGCTACGCGCACGCCCTGGACGAGCTGTACGGCGCCGGACGCGGCGAGGGCGCCCGCGACCTCGGCGGCAGCACCGGCCCCGGCGGCAGCGAGGCGTCCTTCCCGACCGCCCGCGAGTGGGCGGAGGAACTCGACGCGCTCTTCGGCGCCGAGGTCCGCGAGGAGGTGCTCGGCAGCGCCGCCGAGGCCGGCCGCACCGACGTGCTCGCCGAGCTCGACCCGGCGTCCGTACGGCCCTCGGTGGAACTCCTCACCTCGGTGCTCAACCTCGCCGGCGGCCTGCCCGAGCAGCGCCTCGGCAAGCTCCGCCCGCTGGTACGGCGGCTGGTCGACGAACTCGCCCGGGAACTCGCCACCCGGCTGCGCCCCGCGCTCAGCGGGCTCGCCACCCCGCGGCCGACCCGCCGCCCCGGCGGCCGGCTCGACCTGCCGCGCACCCTGCGGGCCAACCTGGCGCACACCCGCCGCCTCGACGACGGCCGCACCGTCGTCGTGCCGGAGCAGCCGGTCTTCAGCACCCGCTCGCGCCGCGAGGCGGACTGGCGGCTGATCCTGGTGGTCGACGTCTCCGGCTCGATGGAGGCCTCCGTCATCTGGTCGGCCCTGACCGCGGCCGTGCTGGGCGGCGTGCCCACCCTGTCGACGCACTTCCTGGCGTTCTCCACCCAGGTCGCCGACCTCACCGACCGGGTCGACGACCCGCTGTCGCTGCTGCTGGAGGTGCGCGTCGGCGGCGGCACCCACATCGCCGCCGCGCTGGCCCACGCCCGTTCCCTGGTGACCGTGCCGAGCCGCACCCTGGTCGTCGTCGTCAGCGACTTCGAGGAGGGCGCGCCGCTCGGCGGGCTGCTCGCCGAGGTGCGCGGCCTCGCCGCGTCGGGCGTCCACCTGATGGGCTGCGCGGCCCTGGACGACACCGGCAACCCGCGCTACTCCGTGCCCGTCGCCCGGCAGCTCGTGACCGCCGGCATGCCGGTCGCGGCCCTCAGCCCGCTCGCCCTGGCCCGCTGGGTCGGCGACCGCCTCCGTGGAGAGAACCGATGAGCCCGGACACCGGCCCCACCCTGCCACCGGTCGCCCCCGAGGTGCTCGCGGCCGCCGTCGAGTCGCTCACCTCGCGGCTGCGCAAGAAGCTCGACGCCGCCGTCGAGCAGTACGCCGCCCTGCCCGTCACCGCCGCGGAGGGTACCGGCGCCGCCGTCCGCTGCGGCGAGGACGCCCTCGTCACCCTCACCCCCGGGCCGGACGGCGCCGTGACGGCGGAGGACCAGGCGCACTGCAGCTGCCTGCTCGCACCGCGCTGCCTGCACCGGACGGCGGTGCTCCACTGCTGCCCGATCGCCGACCCCGCGGCGGCAGGCCCCGCCCCGGCCGGGGAACCGACCGCCGGACCGGACACCGCGGCGGGTCAGGAATCCGCAGATCAGGGGGCCCCGGGTCAGGAATCCGCAGGTCAGGAGTCCGCGGATCAGGAACCGGCACCCGGCCCGGAGCCCGGCACCGCCGTCGCGCCGACCCCCGCGCAGCTGCGCGCCGCCGACGCGCTGTGGTCGGCCGCCGCCGCCGTGCTGGCGGCCGGGGTGCCCGCCGCCGGGGCCGTCCCGCAGGCCGAACTGCTGCGGGCCGCGCACACCGCCCGCCTCGCCGACCTGCACCGCGCCGAGGCCGCCGCACTGCGCGTCGTCCGCGGCCTGCGCAGCGCCCGGGCCCGGCACGACGGCCACCGGCTGGCCGACCTGGCCGCCGCACTGCGCGACCTGCTCCTCACCACGGCCCTGCTGCGGGCGGGCCGGGCCGACCGTGCGCTGCTCGGCGGGGCCCGCCGCAGCTACCGGCCGGGCGGCGCGCTCCGCGTGCACGGCGTGTGCCGCGAGCCGGTGCTCACCGCCACCGGGTACGGCGGCGTGGTCACGCACCTGGTCGCGGAGGACGGGCAGTGGTTCTCCGTCGCCGACGTCCGGCCCGGCGGCCCGGCGCGCGCCCGGGGCGCGGCCACCGCCCCGGTCTCGGTGGGGGCCGCGGCTCTCGACCACGCGCAGCTCTCCCGCGGCGGGCTGCTGGTGTCCGGCGCGACCGTCTCGGCGGACGGCCGGCTCGGTTCCGGCCGCGGCGTCCGCGCGAACCCGGTGGCGGGGCTCGACTGGTCGTCCGGCCCGCTCGGCGCGCTCTTCGCCCGGCCGCTGGCGCAGGCCGCGGCGGAACGCCTCGGGGAGGGCCCGCTCGCCGACCCGGCGCAGGAGGGCCGCCTGGGCCGGCCGGTCGGCTGCGACCTGGTGGTGCTGGGCGGCGCCGGTGACGCCGTCCTCGCCCGCGAGGTCGACCCGGTCGACCGGCAGGCCCGCGGGCCGGTCATCCGGCTCGTCGCCGCCAACGGCCACCCGGAGCTGGCCCACACGGCCAACCTCGGCCTGCTCGCCCGGCATCCGGGCACGCTCGTCCGGGTGCTGGGACGCATCGACCCGGACCGGGCCGCGACCCTGCGCCCGCTGGCCGTCGGCCCCGTGCCGGGCAGCGAGGCCACGCTGCGCCTGCCGGCGGCGTGGCAGGGCCGGGCCGACCTCGGGTACGACCTGCTCGTCGGCGCGCACTTCCCGCCGGCCGCAGGCGACGTGCCACCGCCGCAGGCCGGGCCCGACCCGCTGGCCGACGCGCCGCTGTGGCGGGTCCGCCGGCAGGTGGAGCTCGGGGTGGCCGGCGGGCGCCGCGCCGTCGCGGAGGCGGCCCGCAGCGGCGGCGCCCTGACGGACGGCGCCGCGCTGCGCCGGACGGGCTTCCACCGCGCCGCCGGGCTCGCCGCGGACCTCGCGGCCGCCGCCGACCGGCGCGGCCGCGACGTGTTCGGGCGCCTCGGCGACGGCACCGCCGACGCGGAGGGCTACGCGGAGGCCTGGCTGGCGGCGGCCGTCCACCTCACGGGCGCCGAGCGTGAGCTCGTCCGCGCCACCTGGGGAGATCCGACCGACGGGGAGGGCTGACCGGGGGCACCCACGTCCCGGTGCGGACGGGGGCGGGCCCGGGCCGGGCCCGCCCCGCGGTCAGGACATGACCAGGTTGAAGGTGCGGTAGGAGCGGGCGACCGCGGGCGGGAAGCCGTCCTTGCGCAGGATCGGCGCAAGGAGCTCGCCGAACTCCTCGAACGCCTCCTGCGAGGCCCACACGTCGACGACGAGCCAGCCCTGCTCGGTCGGCGCGGCGGTGTGGCTCAGGAGTCCGGGCACCGGCCAGTCCGCCCGCCGGTGCAGCCCCTCGGGGTGCCCGGCGATGTCGGCACAGGCCTGCCGGTACTGGGCTTCGGAGACACCCGGGAACTCCAGCAGGACGACGATCGGCATACCTCCCAGGAGAACCCCCTGCGGCACATGACGCCAGTGCGCCGATGCGCCGATGCGGCACTGCGGCGGGCGGCGGGCGGCGGGCGGCGGTGGACGTCGGCGGGCGTCGGCGGGCGTCGGCGGTCAGATGTGCGGCACCGTCGGGCCGCCGGCCGTGCGGGCGGCGCCGAAGGGCGCGAGACTGGCGGCCGCGGCGGCCATCGTCGCGGAGAGCAGAACGGCGGTGCGGCTCGCCTCGTAGAGCTGCTCACGGGCGTCGCGGGCGGCCCTGATGACGTCGTACTCCCGGTTGTCGGCGGGGCCGGGGCCGATCCGGCCGGCCGCCTGCTCGCTGCTGAGGAAGGCCTCCAGCTGGTCCAGGAGTTCCGGCAGCCGGCCGGTGAGGCCCGCGAGGGCGGCGACCGTCTCCGCCGCCTCGGCGGTGTGCAGGAGGCCGGGCCGGCCCCCCTCGTGGGCGGCGAGGTCCGCGGAGCGGATCAGCTCGGCCGCCTCGCAGGCGAGTTCGGCCACGGACAGCTGCGGCGGGACGGGACCGGTCATGGGGCTGCTCCTTCGCTGCTCGGTGCGGTGGACCCGCGTCTGCCCCGGCCCGCCGCGGGCTCACGGGCGGAAACCGGCCATTCCACCAGCGGCGGACGCGGTGCACGGGCGCCGCGGATCCCGCGCTCCGCACGGATCCCTGACGATGCGTCCGTCACCGCACCCACGGAGGAGGGACCGTACGACGACGACGGCCGGTACGGGCCCGCTGCGCACGGCACCGACCGGGGCTGCCGCCACCGTGCGGACCACCGGATCGGTGCTGTTCCGCCGCTCCCCCGGGCCCGGCCGGGCAGCGTCGGTGGCCCGCACTACGGTGAGCGGCATGATCTTCGCACGATGGACGCCCGCACGGTCCGTGGAGCAGCTCGCGGCGGCGCTCGCCGCCCAGGATGGGCCACGCAGCGAACGGGCGTTCGCCTCGCTGCTGAAGGCCGCCGGCCGGGCCCGCCCCGCCGAACTCGCCGCGGCCGGGCCCGCGCTGGCCGGGCTGCTGCCCTTGCTGCCGCCGGAACCGCGCGGCCTCGCCGCCGTCCTCGTCGGCGCCTGCGTCGAGTCCGGCGCCGACCCGGCGGCATGCGCGGGTCCGGTGCTCGCGGGACTCGCCGAGGCGCTGCGCGAGGCCGTCCGCTTCACCGTGCTGTGGTCCGCGGTCAGCACCGACGGCCCCCGGCGGGCCGACGCCGCCGCGGCGGCGCTCGGCGGCCCGGAGGCGCCCGGGGTACGGGCCGCGGTGGCCGCCCGGGGCACCCTCGACTCCTGGGAGCGCGCCGCCGTCGCCGTGCTCGCGCACCGGGCCGGGCGCGCCGCCGTACCGGACCGGGTCGCGCTGCTCGCGGACGTGGAAGCGCTCGGCGGCGCCGACCGCCTGCGGTGCCTGCAGTACGCGCTGCTGGTGCTCGACGACGAGCCGCTCGTCGTGCTGCACCGGCCGACCGGCCGGGGCTTCGCCCTGCGGATGAGCGGCATCGGCGACACCTTCCAGCTGCACACCCTGCTCGCCGACGTGCTGATCAACGGCGGCCACCTCGCGGGGCCCGGCCCGACCGCGCAGGCCGCCGCGCTCTGCCGCACCGGGAACGTCGCGCCCGAGCACCGGCCCCTCACCGCGGGCTCCTTCAACCTCTGCGGCCCGGACGGCACCTGGATCTGGAACGAGGGCACCCCGCAGGACATCCCGGTGGTCGACGGCGTGCGGCTGCTCGTGCTCGACCCGCCGCCGTACGTGCGTCACTGGCCGGCCGGACGGTTCTTCCCCGGCATGGCGGCCGACCTCGTCCTGGAGCGGGTCCTGACCCCCGGCGAGGTGCGGGCCCGTCTCGACCGGATCACCCCCGCCGAACGGTTCTGAGCACGGCCGGAACCGCCGGCGGTGCGGCCGCCGAGCGCCCCGACGACGGGGGCGGGGTGGCGTGCGGATCCGGGGCGCAGCCCGTCGGGGTCCGGCCTCAGCGCGGGTCGACGCGGAGGATGCGGTCGTCGCCGGGCTTCGGGTCGCCGCGGCCGTCGGTGTTGCTGGTGGTCACGAGGAGGGTGCCGTCGGGCTCGACGACGACGGTGCGCAGGCGGCCGTCGGTGTGGTCGAGGTGGGCGACGGGGGTGGCGGCGCGGTCGCCGTCGAGGGGGATCTGCCAGAGCCGCTGTCCCCGCAGGCCGGCCATCCACAGGGAGCCGGAGGCGTAGGCGAGCCCGCTGGGCGAGGCGTCGGCCGGGTGCCACTGGACGACGGGGTCGGTGTAGCCGTCCCGGCCGGCCTGGCCTTCGACCACCGGCCAGCCGTAGTTCGCGCCGGGGCTGATGAGGTTGAGCTCGTCCCAGGTGTCCTGGCCGAACTCGCTGGCCCAGAGCCGCCCCTGCGGATCCCAGGCGAGGCCCTGGACGTTGCGGTGGCCGAGCGAGTAGACCGGCGACCCGGGGAACGGATTGCCGGGTGCGGGGTCGCCGTCCGGGGTGATGCGGAGGATCTTGCCGCCGAGGGAGGTGCGGTCCTGGGCGAGCTCGCGGTGGCCGGTCTCCCCGGTGCCGACGTACAGCATGCCGTCGGGGCCGAAGGCGATCCGGCCGCCGTCGTGGTTGTTGCCCTTGGGGATGCCGGTCAGGACGGTGGTGGCGCCGTCGAGCTGCGCCCCGGCCGGACGGGAGGGGTCGTAGCCGAGGCGGACGATGCGGTTGTCGTCGCGGGCCGTGAAGTAGGCGTAGAGCCGGCCCTCGCCGTCGAGGGCGAGCCCGAGCAGGCCGGCCTCCCCGCCGGGGTCGACCCCGGGCACGGTGCCGACGTCGGCGCGGGCGCCGGTGGCCGGGTCGACGCGGACGATCCGGCCGGTGTCACGGGAGCCCACCAGCAGGTCGCCGTCCGGCAGGCGGGCCACGCCCCACGGCGTGTCCAGGGCGTCGGCGACGGTCAGGGCCCCGCCCGCGGACACCGGGGCACTCGACCGGGCGGAACCTGCGGAGGCCGCGGAACCCGTGGAGCCCGTGGAGGCGGTGGAGGCCGACGAGCAGCCGGCGGCGAGGAGCAGCGCGAGGACGGCGCCGGTCGCGGTGCGGACGTTCACGGGTGCCTCCTCCGTCGGCCGGTGCTCCGGTCTCCTTCCAGCACATCACACTCCGGCCCGGCGCCCGGTCGGGTCCGCGCATCCGGCCGGTTCGGCGGTCCCGAGGGGGTGGGTCCGCGGCGGGCGGGTCCGTGGCCGGCGGAGCTGCCCGGACCGGCGGGCGCGGTTCACCGGAAAGGATGACGGCGTTCCGTGGGACGGGTGGTGGGTGTGCGGGGAGCGGAAGGCGGTGCGGGGTGCGGGGTGCACCGCCGGAACGCGCCGCCGCGGGCGCCCCCCGGATCGGGGGACGCCCGCGGCGGGCCGGTGACCGGTCAGCAGCTGAGGTTGCCGCCGGGCGTGGTGCCGAGGATCTGGACGAAGCTCTGGTACGAGTTGATCCGGCTCTGCACCTGGGCGGGGTTGCCGCCGTTGCACTCGATGCTGCCGTTGATGCTGCGGATGGTCTCGCCGAAGCCGGCGCCGTTGACCATCGCGTTGTGCGGGGTCATGGTGCCGGGACCGCTCTGGGTGTTCCAGTACCAGAGCCCGGTCTTCCAGGCGATCGCCGAGTCGGTCTGCACGAGGTTGGGGTTGGCGAGCAGGTTGATGCCGAGGGCGTCACCGGCCGCCTTGTAGTTGAAGTTCCAGCTGAGCTGGATCGGGCCGCGGCCGTAGTAGGCGGCCTGACCGGCGGGGCAGCCGTAGGACTGGCTGGTGTCGCAGTAGTGCGGGTAGTTGGCGGTGTTCTGCTCGACGATGTAGACAAGGCCGCCGGTCTCGTGGCTGACGTTCGCGAGGAAGGCCGCGGCCTCCTGCTTGCGGACGGTGTCACTGCCGGTGTTCGTGAAGGCGGGGTAGGCGGAGAGGGCCGCCTTCAGGCCGCTGTAGGTGTAGAAGGAGTTCCGGTTCGGGAACATCTGGTTGAACTGCGCCTCGCTGACCGGGAATCCGCCGGGGTTGGCGGTCTGGGTCGGGGTCGGCGTGCCGCCGCCGGAGCAGGTGTACGGCTCCCAGTACCAGGTGCTGATGACCGGGTCGTAGCCCGGGTTGTCGTGCTCGGCGACGTAGAGGTTGCCGTCGGTGTAGCGGACGATCGCACCGGTCGCGTAGGTCTGTCCGGCGACCCAGGCGGGGTAGGTGCAGCTGCCGCCGGTCGGGGTGGGGGTGCTGCCGCCGCCCCCACAGGTGCCCTGGTCGGCCCAGACGCCGGAGGAACCGCCGGGGGTCTCGTTCTGGGTCCACCACTTGGCGGTCCAGTTGTGGCCGTTGTACGAAGCGGAGTTGCCGTTCGTGTACACGGTGCTGGAGCTCCACGGCGTCGTACAGGTCGCCGCGGAGGCCGCGGACGGCAGGACGAACGCCAGACCGACGACGGCAGCCACCGCCGTCAGGAACGCCAGGAATCGCTGCAGAGTTGACACGTAATCACCCCTTCGTGCGGTGGGGGCCGCACGGTTCGAGGACAGGTGGGGCCGCCCGCACGCGGACCTCGGGGCGCACCGATCGGTGCGGACCGCCGGGACGGGGCTGAGGAGACTCAACCGTACTGGTCTATACCTGTCAAGGGGGCAGGTATGGACCAGTGTTGACATGACCCGTCATCAGCAGTGCCCGCAGGCTTCGTTCGTCCCCGCTCGGTCGCGCCGCGCGACCACCCCCACCAGGCCTTCCCCGGGCAGGAGTTCCCACCCGAACGTCCCCGGCCGTCGGCCCTCCCCCGGCCCTCCCCCGGCCGGTCCCCGTCGTTCAGTCGTCCTGCCCGGACCCCCTGAACCGCTCGCCGCGGGCCAGCCGCCGCAGCCCGGCGAAGCGGCCCAGCCGGTTGAGGCGCTCCCGGTTGGCCACCGCCGCCCGGTCGAGCTCCTCCATCAGCCGCCGCGACCGGTGCTCGGGTGCCAGCTCGTCGAGGATCCGGTCGACCTCGGCCAGCACCGAACCGTACAACTGCCAGGCTGTGGGGTCGGCCTGCACATGGCTCAGCAACTGCTGCGCCACCCGCTCCCGGCTGGCCCAGGCCGCACCGAGCTCGGACGCCAGCCGCGACTCCGCCTCCTCCGCACTCCGGCTCACCTGGGTGCTGACCAGCACGGCGAAGCTCACCATCGCGCCGCCGACATGGCCCAGCAGCTCCTCCAGCGAGACGGCGACGTCCCGGGGGAACAGCAGCTCCTCGTCGCCGCGCCGCTTCGCGAGGTCGGTGAGCGAACGTGCCAGCACCCGGACGACGACCACGCAGATCTCCAGGGTGTCGAGGCCGGTGCGCAGCACCAGGCGCGACAGCAGGCCCTCGCTGATCCGGGGGTTGAGGCGCAGGCTGTCCTCGGCCTGGCGCAGCGCGCCGTCGACGTCCGCGATGGCCTGGTCGAGGCGGCGGGCCTCGTGCAGGCGGGCGGCGGCCTCCTCGACCGGGGCCGGGCCGCCGAGCTCCTCCGCGATCTCCAGCAGCAGGTGGCGGGCGCGGCGGGCGAGGTCCTCGATCGACTCGCCGGCGGTGTCGACCCAGACGGGCGGCGCGAAGACGAAGTTGAAGGCCAGGCCGACGCCCGCGCCGATGAGCGTCTCCAGCACCCGGTCCCAGGCCTGGGAGGCGAGCCGGGTCACGCCGAGCACGAGCATCGCACTGATCGCGACCTCGTTGACGAACTCGTCGACCCGCACGAACCGTCCGATGATCAGCGAGGCGAGGATGATCAGGCCGAGACTCCACCAGGAGAGCCCCACCACGGCGCTGAAGCCGACGGCGATGAGCACGCCCACCACCACCGAGTTGACCCGGCGCACGCTCGTCGTCAGCGTCGAGTAGACCGTCACCTGCACGACGAGCAGGGCGGTCAGCGGGGCCGTCAGCGGCGCCGGCTCGGCGCTGAGCTGCACGGCCACCACGTACGCGATGGTGGCCGCCACCGTCGCCCGTACCGTCAGGACGACGGCCGGGTCCTTGATCCACCTTCGTACGGCCGCGTCCAGCCGTGTCCACAGATCGCGCATTCCTCCCTTGTACCCGGCACGCGGCCGCGAACCGTGCCGACGTGGCGCGGCCCTCCGGGTGGGGCGGAAACCCGCCCGCACGCCGCCGCCCCGCCCTGCCCGCGGAGGCGGCAGGACGGGGCGGCGGGCCGGGGCGTCAGCCGGGAGGCGTCACGCCGGCAGGAGGTGCGGGAACAGCCGTCACGTGGACAGGTACGAGCGCACCTGGGCCAGGACCACGAGGTCGGTCAGGAACCCGATGTGCGTCTGGCAGGCCACCGTGGTGTTGGTGCCGCCGCTGACCGCGGTGCTGGTGTACGGCAGGATCACGCCGTCGCACGGGGACAGCCAGGTGCGGTACGAGGTGGTGCCCGGCGTCTCGTCACCGCTGTTGAGGGTGGCGAGGAAGCTGGAGCCCGGGTACATCTCCTGGCAGGACGGGTAGACCAGGCAGGCGCCGGCGTAGGTGGTGCCGTGGTTGGCACCGGCCAGCGAGGCCCAGTGCGCGACCTTGGCGTGCCCGCCGAGCTGCTTGACGTACCAGCGGGTGACCAGGCCGCCCATCGAGTGGTTGACGATGTCGACCTTGTCCGAGCCGGTCTTCGCGCGGACCTGGTCGACGAAGGTGCCGAGCTGGGCCGCGCTGATCTTGTTCGACTGGTTGAAGTTGTAGTCGAAGGTGAACAGCTGCGAGGAGCTGTAGCCGCCGCTCGCGAAGGCCGACAGGGCGGTCGTCCAGTTGGTGGCGTTGCCGGTGTAGCCGTGCACGAAGATCACCGGGCGGGGGCCCGCGGCGTGCGCCGTGCTCGTCGGAAGGACGAAGGCGACGACGGCGGTCAGGCACAGGAACAGGGAGCCGAAAATCCGGCGCATCCCTACCTCCAGGGGGGTGGGTGGGGGGTCGTCCCTGACAGGGCGCCAGGAACGGCCACAGTCTGTGCGGCGCCCCGCACCCCCGAATCGGTGAAAGCACCGGTCACCGTCCTGCCCGCCATCCTTGTGCCGGTGCCCAGCGCGGGCCCCGCCCCACTGGGCAGCCGGACAGCCTTCGTCCCCGGCACCTGGACCGGAGGCGGCCCGGTCTGCTGTCTTGGCTCTCGCCGGGGCCGAGTCCGATCGCCCCCGGGCACCACGAGAGGGGCCACCCGTGCACGGTCGCGACGCCGAACTCCGCGCCCTGGACACCCTGGTCGCCGGTGCCCGGAACGGCGCCGGCGGCTGCCTCCTCGTCACCGCCCCACCCGGCCTCGGCCGCACCGCCCTCACGGCGCACGCCGTCCGCGCCCTCGACGGACACGGACTCGCGGTCACCGCACCCGGCCACCCCGCCGAGAGCCGCCTGCCCGGCGCCGCACTCGACCTCCTCACCGCCGCCCTCACCCGGCACGGCGCCGGCGCCGGCCCCGGCCCCGGCGCCACCCCCGCCGCACGGGCGGCCGGCCTCCTCGACCAGCTCCACCGGGCCGCCCGCACCCGGCCGCTCCTCCTCGCGGTCGACGACGTCCACCACTGGGACGGCCCCTCCCGTGCCGCCCTCGGCATCGCCGCCCGCCGGCTCGGCCCGCACGGCCCCGCGGCACTCCTGCTCACCGCCGACTCCCACCACCTGCCCTGCCCGCACCTGGACGGCCTGCCCGAGCTCCGCCCCGGCCCGCTCACCACGGCCGCCTCCGCCGCGGTCGTCCGCGGCACCGCGCCCTGCGGCGTCCACCCCGCCGTCCTGGACGCCCTCGTGCACGAGGCGCTCGGCAACCCCGGGCGGCTCACCGCACTCGTCGCCCGGCTCACCCCCGACCAGCTCACCGGACGCGACCCCCTGCCGTCCCCCCTGCCCGCCACCCCGCTGCTGCGGCGCTACACCGCCCGCCTGTGCACCCTGCCGCGCACCGAACGGCCCGCCCTGCTGCTCCTCGCCGCCGAGGACGACGGCGACATCGGCACCGCGGGCCCGCAGACCCTGCAGAGCGCCCTCAGCGCGGCCGGCTGCGGCGCCCTCCCCGAGGCCGAGCGGACCGGCATCGTGCTGACCGGAGCCGACGGCGTGCCCCGCTTCACGGACCCGCTGTGGCGCACCGCCGTCCTCCGGTCGGCCTCGCCCGCCGAACGCCGCGCCGCCCACCAGCGGCTCGCCCGGGCCAGCGCCGAGTACGGCCCGCACCTCGCCCACCTGTGGCACACCGCGGCCGCCGCCCCCGCCGCGGACCGGCGCACCGCCGACATCCTCGACGCCGCCGCCCGCACCGAGGCCCGCACCTCCGCGCCCGGCCCGCTCGCCGCCCTGCTCACCCGCGCCGCCGAACTCGGCCCGCAGACGGCCGTCGCCGCCGACCGGTACACCCGCGCCGCCGAACAGGCCCGCCTGGCCGGCCGCCACCACCACGCCCGCCTGCTGCTGGCCCGGGCCGACCGGCTGCCCCGCGACCCCGCCACCCGCGGCCGCGCCGCCTACACCCTCGGCATGGCCGGACTCGCCGACGGGCCGGTACGGCAGGCCCGCGCCGCCCTCGGACTCGCCGCCGGACTCCTCGCCGGCACCGACCCGCTGCTCGCCCTCGACGCCCGCCGCCAGGCCGCCGAGGCCGCCTGGACCGCGGGCGACCAGGCCGCCTGCCGCACCGAACTCGCCGAACTGATGGGCCGCTGGCCCGAATCCGGCGACGGCACCTCCACCGGCCCCGGCATCCTGCGCCACGGCGCGGACGGCGCCGTCGCCTCGATGGACCGCCACTACACCCGCGGCATCCCCGCGCTGCGCCGCGCCGTCGCCGACGCCGGGCACGAGACCCGCTCCGCCCCGCTCGCGCAGGCACTGGCCGCGGCCGCCGTCCTCGGCGACGCCGCCGCCGCCCGCGACCTCGCCGCCCGGGCGATCGCCCTGGCCCGCAGCCGCGGCCACGCGGCCGCCGTGCCGCACCTGTGGCAGCGGCTCGCCTTCGCGGAGCTGTACGCCGGGTGCCCCGAACGGGCGGGGCAGCACGCCCGGCACGGGCTGGCCGCGGCGGAGCACTCCGGTCAGGACAACGCGGCCGCGCACCACCGCGCCGTGCTCGCGCTGGCCGCCGCCACCCGCGGCGACGCCGAGGAGTGCGCCGACCACGCCGCCGCGGCCGCGCGGACGGCCGGCGCGCACGGCCTGGCGACCGCCTCGACCGTGGTCACCTGGGCGCTGGCCCGGCTCGACCTCACCGCCGGGCGCCCCGACCGGGCCGCGAGCCGCCTGCTCGCCCTCACGGCGCCGGGCCCCGCCCAGGGGCACTTCTCCGTCCTGCTGCTGACCGTGCCCTGCCTGGTCGAGGCCTGCGCACGCACCTCGCGCACCGAGGAAGTGCGGCCCGCCCTGCGGGAGTTCACCGTGTGGGCGACGGCCGGCGCCGGCCCGCACGCCCGGGCCCTCGCCGCACACTGCCACGCCCGGCTCGCCGAGGCCGAAGGCACCGGTGTCGACACCGTGGCCCGGCTGTACCGCGAGGCCCTCGCCCTGCACACCTCCACCGACTCGGTCTTCGAGCAGGCCCGTACGGCGCTGCAGCTCGGCAAGGCGCTGCGCCGGCACCGGCGGCCCGCACTGGCCCGGCACCACCTGCGGGAGGCGCTGGTGGCGTTCGAGCACTGCGGCGCCCGCCCGTGGGCCGAGGACGCCGGGCAGGAGCTGCGCGCGGCGGGCGCGGGCCACGCGCCGGGGGTGCCGGGGGCAGGGGGTGCGACGGCCGAGCCGGCCCGCCGGCTGACGGCGCAGCAGGAGCACATCGCGCAGCGGGCCGCCGAGGGTGCCACCAACAACGAGATCGCCCGCGACCTCTCGCTCAGCCCGCGCACCATCGAGCACCACCTGCGCAACATCTTCGCCTCGCTGGGCATCCGCTCCCGCACGCAGCTCGGCCCGCTGCTGGCGGGTCGCGGGGCCTGACCCGGTCTTCCCGCCGAAGGTGCCCGGGCCGGCGGCCCCCGCGGGTCGACAGCTCCGCATCGCACATTTCTTGCAGACACTTGACCATATTTTTCTTTCCTTGTTCTGTTCATTGCAGCCGCGTGTCGCGCTCGTTACGATCCCCGACACCGGGCCCCGTCCGCACGGACCGTCCAACGGATCAGCCGTGCAACGGAGTTGACCAGCAACCAGAGGAGAGACCAGATGGGTGTCACACGCCGGGTGTTCCTGCAGGCCGCCGTCGCGGCCGGTGCCGCAGGCACCACCGGACTCGCCCAGGCCGCCCTCGCCGGGCCGGCGTCGGCGGCGAGCGGCCCCGGCGACGTGGTCGGCAAGGTGACCGTCGGCTACCAGGGCTGGTTCGCCTGCCCCGGCGACGGCGCCCCGATCAACGGCTGGTGGCACTGGGCGCAGAACTGGGGCCAGACGCCGTCCCCGTCCAACCACAGCATCGTCGCCTGGCCGGACGTCCGCGACTACGCCACCACCTACCGCACCGGCTTCGGCAACCTCGGCAACGGACAGCCCGCGACACTCTTCTCCTCGTACGACCAGCAGACGGTCGACGTGCACTTCGGCTGGATGAAGCAGTACGGCATCGACACCGCCGCGCTCCAGCGCTTCAACCCGACCGGCGGCGAGGGCCCCACCCGTGACGCGATGGCCGGCAAGGTCCGCAGCGCCGCGGAGGCCAAGGGCGTCAAGTTCTACGTCATGTACGACGTGTCGGACTGGACGGCCATGCAGTCCGAGATCAAGGCCGACTGGACGGCCAAGATGCGGGCCCACACCGCGTCGTCCGCGTACGCCCGGCAGAACGGCAAGCCGGTGGTGTGCATCTGGGGCTTCGGCTTCAACGACAACCAGCGGCCGTTCGCCCCCGCCGCCTGCCTGGACGTCGTCAACTGGTTCAAGGCGCAGGGGTGCTACGTCATCGGCGGGGTACCGACCTGGTGGCGCACCGGCGACCGCGACTCTCGGCCCGGGTTCGCCGACGTCTACCACGCCTTCGACATGCTCTCGCCGTGGATGGTCGGCCGGATCGGCAACGCCGGTGACGCCGACAACTTCTACAACGTCGCCACCGTCCCCGACCTCGCCGAGTGCACGGCCCGCGGCATCGACTACCAGCCGTGCGTGCTGCCCGGCGGCGTCTCCGGGCGCCAGCGCGCCCACGGCGACTTCATGTGGCGGCAGTTCTGGAACATGGGCCGCGCCGGCGTGCCGAGCGTCTACATCTCCATGTTCGACGAGTACAACGAGGGCAACCAGATCGCCAAGACCGCCGAGACGCAGGCCTGGGTGCCGGCGGGCTCCGGCTTCCTCGCCCTCGACGAGGACGGCACCGCCTGCTCCTCCGACTACTACCTGCGGCTGACCGGCGACGGCGGCCGCATGCTCAAGGGACAGACCGCCCTCACCCCGACCCGCCCCACCCCGCCCGTGATCGGCGGCGGCGGCGACACCGTGCCGCCGACCGCCCCCGGCGGCCTGCACACCACCGCCGTCACCGACACCACCGCCGCCCTCGCCTGGACGGCCTCCACCGACAACGTCGGTGTCACCGGCTACCGCGTCCGCCGCATCACCGGCGGCACCCCGGCCGTCGTCGGCACCGCCCCCGGCACCGCCACCGCGTACACCGTAACCGGGCTCACCGCGGCCACCGCCTACGCCTTCGACGTGCAGGCCCTCGACGCGGCCGGCGCCGTCTCCGCCGCCTCGAACCAGATCACCGTCACCACCGCCGCCGGCAGTTCTCCGGCCGCCGACCTCGCCCTCAACCGTCCGACCACCGAGAGCGGCCACACCCAGGTCTACGGCTCCGGCAACGCCACCGACGGCAACGCCGACACCTACTGGGAGAGCGTCAACAACGCCTTCCCGCAGTGGCTCCAGGTCGACCTCGGCACCGCGACCGGCGTGCGGCGGATCGTCGTCTCCCTGCCGCCGTCCGCCGCCTGGGGCGCCCGCACGCAGACCGTCTCGGTGCAGGGCGGCACCGAGGCCGACAACCCGCCCCTCCTCGCCGCCGCCACCGCGTACCGCTTCGACCCCGCAACCGGCAACACGGCGACCGTCACCCTGCCCGCCACCGTCACCGCGCGGTACGTGCGGCTGACCTTCACCGGCAACACCGGCTGGCCGGCCGGGCAGGTCGCCGCGCTGAAGGTGTACGGCTCCTGACCCCACCGCCCCCGCCCCGCAGGCCGTCGGAGGCCTGCGGGGCGGGGGTGCGGCGTTCCCGCGCGCCGGCGCCGCGGACGGTGGACCGCACGGCGGGCACCGTCCGCGGGATGCCGCGGGCAAGCACTGCAGCGGTTCAGAGGTCAAGGTTCAAACGGTGGCCGGGATGGGCACCCCGCGGCCCTGCGCCACCGCCCGGGCCCCTCGGCCGCGTCGGCGCAGGCGGCAGCGGCCGGCCGCCGCGAGATCGCCCCGACAGCTGTCCACGACCGGCCCGTCCGCCACGCACACCCAGGTAACGGTTGAGCATCGGCGGCAATTCGACCTCTTTACGCTCCCCCACCTCCGTGCCACAGTTCCCGTCAACTGAAGCGCTTAAGCGCAGTGGCGGCACGCCCTCAGGCCGCCCGGACCGCGAACGGACCTGATCGGAGATGGTGGGGATGACCAGACGTGCGCTGGCCGCGGCGGCGCTTGCCGGCGCGGTGCTGATCACGGGGTGCGGGGGCAGCGGGGGCACCACGTCGGGCTCCGCCCTCCCGCCCGCCGACGCCGCGCAGGTGTCGGGCGACATCACCGTGCTGACGCACCGTACGGACCTCATCGCCGACGGCACGATGAAGAAGTACGCCGACGAGTTCACCAAGGTCTACCCCAAGGTCCACGTCACGTACGAAGGCATCACGGACTACGAGGGCGAAGTCAAGATCCGGATGAACACCTCCAACTACGGTGACGTCCTGCTCATCCCGGCCGCCATCGCGAAGAACGACTACCCGAAGTTCTTCGCCCCGCTGGGCGCCTCCGCCGACGTCTCCCGGACGTACGACTTCACCGCCAAGGCCACCGTCGGCGAACAGGTCTACGGCCTGGCCTCGTTCGCGAACGCCAACGGCTTCGTCTACAACAGGTCCGTCTGGGCGCAGGCCGGCATCACCACCTGGCCCAAGACCCGGGAGGAGTTCCTCGCCGACCTGCAGGCGATCAGGACGAAGACCGGTTCGACGCCGTACTACACCAACTACAAGGACGGCTGGCCGCTCACCGCCTGGACGAGCGCCGTCGGCACCACCGGCTGCGACACGCTGGCCAACGACCGGCTGGCCGCCGGCGATCCGTGGGCGGAGGGCAGCGACCTGCGCGCGAGCGACACGCTGCTCTACGACATCGTGCACGGCAAGCTCTCCGAGGAGGACCCGGCGACCACCAACTGGGAGAACTCCAAGACCCAGCTGGCCACCGGCAAGATCGCCACGATGTGGCTCGGCTCCTGGTCGATCGTCCAGATGCAGCAGGCCGCGGTCAAGGCGGGCAAGGACGCCTCGGAGATCGGCTACATGCCGTTCCCGGCCCAGAAGGACGGCGCGTTCTGCTCGGTGGTCGCCCCCGACTACCAGTACGCCGTCAACGCCCACTCCGCGCACAAGCCCGCGGCCCGCGCCTGGATCGACTGGATGCTCACCAAGTCCGGCTACGCGGACGCCAGTCAGGCCGTGTCGGCCGTGAAGGGCGCACCGATGCCGACCACCCTCAAGCCGTACTCCGACGCGGGCGTGAAGCTGGTGACGCTGTCGGAGGACAAGACCGCGCTCGTCCACACCATCGACAACGCCGCCGAGATCGGCCTGCAGAAGCCCGACTACCGCCAGCACCTGATCGACGTCGCCCGCGGCGCCGCATCGGGCGACCTCGCCTCGGAGTTCGCGGCGCTGTCGAAGAAGTGGAACGCGGCCCGCAAGGACGCCGGTTCCTGACGCTCCGGCAGTCGGCGGCTGCGGCAGCGGCGCCACCCGGCGACCGCAGCCGCAGCCGTCACCACGCATACGCACACGCACACGCACACGCACACGTCCGCGACCCACTCCGCGGCGGAGAGAGGCAGGCATGAGCCGGCAGAGCACGACGACCTGGCGCAGCAAGGACGGGCCGGTCCCGGCCGACCTCCCGCCGCCGGTCGGCACCCGCACACCGGCGCCCGCCGCGGGGGCCCGCCGCCGCGCACCGCGGCTGACTCCCTGGCTGTTCCTCCTCGCGCCGCTGGCGTTCCTGGTCACCTTCACGTACGTGCCGATCGCCGGGATGCTCTCCTACAGCCTCACCGACTGGGACGGCGTCAGCCCGGACAAGTCGTGGGTCGGGTTCGACAACTACGTACAGCTGTTCACCCGGCCCGAGCTGTTCCGGGTGTTCTTCGTCAGCGGCTACTACCTCGCCGCGTCGGTGCTGCAGATGGCGGTGGCGCTGTACTTCGCCACGCTGCTCAGCTTCAGCACCCGCTTCCGGAACCTCTTCAAGGGTGTGCTGTTCTTCCCGTACCTGATCAACGGGGTCGCCGTCGGTTTCGTCTTCCTCTACTTCTTCCAGAGCGGCGGCACCCTCGACTCCGTGCTGTCATTGCTCGGCCACCACGGCAAGCACCTGTGGCTGGGCGATCCCGACCTCGTCAACGTCTCGCTGTCGGGGGTGTCGGTCTGGCGTTACCTCGGCCTCAACTTCGTCCTGTTCCTGGGGGCGATCCAGTCCGTCCCGTCGGAGCTGTACGAGGCGTCCGAGCTGGACGGTGCCAACCGCTGGCAGCAGTTCCGCCACATCATCGCGCCGGGCATCAAGCCGGTGCTGAGCCTGAGCGTGATCCTGGCGGTCTCCGGCTCGCTGTCGGTCTTCGAGATCCCGTACGTGATGACGGGCGGCTCCGGCGACAGCAAGACCTTCGTCATCCAGACCGTCAAGCTCGCGTTCCAGTTCGACAAGACGGGGCTGGCCTCGGCGGCGGCCGTCGTGCTGCTGCTG
This sequence comes from Kitasatospora sp. NE20-6, assembly GCF_045862635.1. Taxonomy (NCBI): domain Bacteria; kingdom Bacillati; phylum Actinomycetota; class Actinomycetes; order Kitasatosporales; family Streptomycetaceae; genus Kitasatospora; species Kitasatospora sp. NE20-6. The sequence continues at coordinate 45,336 of NZ_BPRL01000021.1, read as the reverse complement.
ATCATCCTGCTCGTGACGTGGGTCCAGCGCCGGCTGGTGCCCGACGAAAGGGTCGATGTCGCATGAGCGTCGCCTCTCCCTCCGGCTCCTCCCGCGCCGCCCGCCGGGCCGACGGTCTGCAGACCCTGCTCGGGGTGCTGAAGTACCTCTCGCTGGTCCTGGCTTCGCTGGTGGTGCTGCTGCCGCTGGTGGCGGTGCTGATGACCTCGCTGAAGACGCCGGAGGAGATGGCCGCCGGCAGCGGCGCCCTGACGCCGCCCGGCGACTGGCTCAACCTCGCGAACTACGGGACGGCCTTCCGCGACGGCCACATGCTGACGGCCTTCGGCAACACCCTCTTCATCCTGGCCTTCTCGATCACCGGCACGGTGCTGATCGGCTCGATGACCGCGTACGCGATCGACCGGTTCGACTTCCGGCTGAAGAAGGCGGTCGTGGGGCTGTTCCTGGTGGCGACGCTCGTGCCGGGGGTGACCACCCAGGTGGCGACCTTCCAAGTGGTCGACGGGCTGGGCCTGTTCGGCAGCCGGTGGGCGCCGATCATGCTGTACACGGGCACCGACATCGTCGCGATCTACATCTTCCTCCAGTTCATCCGCTCCATCCCGGTGTCGCTCGACGAGGCCGCGCGGATCGACGGGGCGAACTCCGTCACCATCTACTGGAAGATCATCCTGCCGCTGCTGAAGCCGGCGATCGCCACGGTGGTCATCATCAAGGGCATCACGGTCTACAACGACTTCTACACGCCGTTCCTCTACATGCCGGGCGAGGACATGGGCGTCATCTCCACCGCGCTGTTCCGCTTCAAGGGACCGTTCGGAGCACACTGGGAGGCGATCTCGGCGGGCGCGATCCTCGTGATCCTGCCGACCCTGCTGGCGTTCCTCCTGCTGCAGCGCTTCATCTACAACGGCTTCACCCAGGGAGCCACCAAGTGACCGCACCGCCCGCGGCGGACGGGCCCCGCCGCGGACGGCAGCGCCGCGGTGACCGTCCCCGGCTCCCGTCCACGACGCCCACGATGCCCAGGAGGACCGTGTGACCGCCTTCCGTGCCCTGCACGACGGCTGGACCCTCACCGCCGTCTCGCAGGACGTCCAGATCGCCGACGTGCCCGCTGCCGTGCCCGGGTGCGTCCACACCGACCTGCTGGCCGCCGGGCTCGTCGACGACCCGTACCTCGACGACAACGAGACCCGGCTGGCGTGGATCGGCCGCACGGTGTGGGAGTACCGCACCACCTTCACCTGGACGGCCGACCCGCACGACCGCACCGACCTCGTCTGCCGCGGCCTCGACACCGTCGCCACCGTGACCCTCAACGGCACCCGTCTCGGCAGCACCGCCAACCAGCACCGCTCGTACCGCTTCCCCGTGCGCCACCTCCTGCAGGAGGGCGCCAACACGCTGACCGTACGGTTCGACTCCGCCTACGCGTACGCCGAGGCGCTGCAGGCCGCGCTCGGCGACCGGCCCGGCCCGTACACCGAGCCGTACCCGTTCATCCGCAAGACCGCCTGCAACTTCGGCTGGGACTGGGGCCCGACCCTCGTCACCGCGGGCATCTGGAAGCCGATCGGCCTGGAGAGCTGGAGCGGCGCCCGCCTCGCCGAGGTCAGGCCCGAGGTCACCCTCGACGGACCGGACGGGCACGTCCGGGTGCACGTCCGCGTCGAACGCGCCGACGAGCGGCCGGTCACCGTCCGCGCCACCGTCGCCGGGGTCACCGGCGAGACCGTCCTCGCCCCCGGGGCGCGCACCGCCCGCCTCGACCTGCACGTCCCCGCCCCCGACCGCTGGCACCCGCGGGGCCACGGCGCGCAGACCCGCTACGACCTCGCCGTCGACCTGCCGGGCCAGGACTCCTGGAACGCCCGGATCGGCTTCCGCGAGGTCGCCCTCGACCCGGAGACGTTCACCCTGAGCGTCAACGGCACGCCCGTGGAGGTGCGCGGCGCCAACTGGATCCCCGACGACGCCTTCCCCACCCGCGTCACCCGCGCACGGCTCGCCGACCGCTTCGACCAGGCCCTCGGCGCCAACATCAACCTGCTGCGGGTCTGGGCCGGCGGCATGTACGAGAGCGAGGACTTCTACGACCTCGCCGACGAACTCGGCCTGCTCGTCTGGCAGGACTTCCTCTTCGCCTGCGCCGCCTACCCCGAGGAGGAGCCGATCCGCTCCGAGGTCGAGGCCGAGGCGCGGGAGAACATCGCCCGCCTCGTGCACCGCCCGTCCCTCGTGCTGTGGTGCGGCAACAACGAGAACATCGAGGGCCACGCCGACTGGGACTGGCAGGACGCCCTCGCCGGGCGCAGCTGGGGCGCCGCCTACTACTACGACCTCCTGCCCCGGCTCGTCGCCGAACTCGACCCCACCCGCCCGTACTGGCCCGGCACGCCGTACTCCGGCCGCCCCGACCTGCCGCCGAACGACCCCGCCGAGGGCACCGTCCACATCTGGGACGTCTGGAACCGCGAGGACTACACCCGCTACGGCGCCTACGCGCCGCGCTTCGTCGCCGAGTTCGGCTTCCAGGGGCCGCCCGCGCACGCCACCCTCCGGCGGGCCGTCGGCGGTGAACTCCACCAGGACGCACCGCTCGTGCTGCACCACCAGAAGGCGGCCGACGGCAACGCGAAGCTCCTGCGCGGCCTGGGCGCCCACCTCCCGCAGCCGTCCGGATACGACGACTGGCACTACCTCACCCAGCTCAACCAGGCCCGGGCCATCACGTACGGCATCGAGCACTTCCGCGCGCTCGCCCCGCACTGCCGGGGCACCATCGTCTGGCAGCTCAACGACTGCTGGCCGGTGACCTCCTGGGCCGCGGTCGACGGCGACGGCCGCCGCAAGCCGCTCTGGTACGCGCTGCGCCGCGTCTACGCCGACCGGCTGCTCGCCGTCCGCGACGGCAGGGCGGTGCTCGTCAACGGCGCGGCGGAACGCTGGAAGGGTGAACTCTCCGTCACCCGGCACCGGTTCGACGGCACGCTGCTCGCCGAGGAGATCCACGCCGTCGACCTCGACGCGCACGGCGTGCTCCGGCTGCCCGCCATGGCGGACGGCCCGGCCGACCCGGCCCGGGAGTTGCTGGTCGCCTCGATCGACAGCCACCGCACGGTCGCGCTCTGCACCGAGGATCTCGAAGCCGCCCTGCCGGAGGCCGGGTTCGACGCCCGGGCGGAACCCGTCGACGGCGGCTACCGGGTCACCGTGACGGCCCGCACGCTGCTGCGTGAGCTCGCGCTCTTCCCCGACCGGCTCGCCGCCGACGCGTGGGTGGACGACATGATGCTCACCCTGCTGCCGGGCGAGCAGGCCGTCCTCCACGTGACGACCGACGCCGTGCTCGACCCGGCCGCCCTGGTGTCGGCGCCGGTGCTGCGCTGCGTCAACGAGCGCCGTGCCGGGGGTGCCTGGCAGCGCTGACGCGTCAACCGGCCGGGCCGGCGGGGCAGGCCGGGCTCAGGCGCCGAGGCTCCGGGTGCTCCGGCCCCGCACGCTCCGCAGGTACGGATCCTGCGGGACGGGCCCGGCCGGGCAGACGTCGCGGTGGCCGAGCCGGCAGTGGTCGGACGGAACGGCGTCGCGCAGGTTGACCACCGTGCCGTCGCCCGCGACGCGCCAGCGGTGGCCCGGGGGCACCAGCAGGGTGGGGTGCTGTCCGGGTTCGACCAGCATCCACCGGCCGTGCACGGTGCGGTGCAACCGGGCGGCCGCCCCGCAGGCGCGGCACACCGTGGGGCGGCCCTGCACGGCATCGCCCTCGGCCGGGCGGCGGCCCGCGGCCGCGGCCCGGACCTGCTCCATCGCCCCGTCGAGCACCAGCCGGAGCACCACGGGCTCCCTCGGTCCGGGCGGCGGACCGGTCCCGCCGCCGGGGCAGCTGCGGCCGCCGTGGCCGCCGTACGCCCCGCACCGGCCGCACGGTTCCTGACCGCCCATCACACACCTTCCCTCACCGGGCCGGGACGCCGGCTCTCCCGTCCGGCCCACGCCCCCGCCCGCCGGACCCGACCGTAACCGGAGATCACCGCACGCAGCGGGGCGAACCGGATTTTTCCACCCGCACCGGGGATCCGACCGCCCGGGCGGCGCCGGCCCCTGCACCGGGTGCGGGGGGGGGCGGGCGAACCGGGCCGGGGCGATCCGGGCCGGGGCGATCCGCGCGGCTACTCGTTGACGAGCACCGGCAGCGAGAGCACGGCGGCGGCCGGGGTGCCGGTGAGGCCCCGGCCGGTGACGGTGACGTCGATGCCGTCACCGGCGGCACGCGGACCGTCGTGGCGGCCGGTCGCGGCCTCCTCCTCCTGGTACTCCAGGCTGCCGGTGCCGACCAGGTGCCCGGCGGCGTCGTAGTACGCGGCGCGGAGTTCGAGGGCGAGCACGTCGCTGACGTCCGAGGTGACGGCGAGGTGGCCGGTGACCGTGCCGTCCGCGGCGAGCTTCAGGCCGGTGAGGCGGACGCGGTCGGTGAACGGCCCGTCCTCCACGCGGACCTCGCCCGGACGGGGTGCGGCGGACAGTGCGGCCGCCGGGGCTGCGGCCTGCCGCGGCGCGGGCAGGGAGACGGACGGCAGCGCCTCCGAGGGCTCCGGTGCGGCCGGGGTGCCGGAGCAGCCGGCGAGGAGGCCGAGCGGGAGGAGGCCGAACGCGAGGACGGCCCGGGCCGGGAGGAGGTGCCGGGGGCGGTGCTTCATCGTGCTCCTGGGAGTCGGGTGGGGCCGGGGGGCGTGCGCCGCCTCCCGGCCCCGGTGCCGTCGGGTGCGGGGCGGGTCAGTGCCGCGGGGCCTTGCCGAACAGCGAGCGGTACATCTTGCCGTAGAGCTCGGTGTTGTCCTGGCTGGCGGCGAAGCGCTCGCCGCCGGGGCCGTACGCGAAGATCGGCACGTCGGCGCCGGTGTGGTTGCCGGAGAGGTAGGTGAGCCAGAGGCTCGCGTCGGTGCTGCCGTCGGCGACGCCGGCCGGGTCGTCGGGGGTGCGGAACGTCGCCGGGGCGAAGTTCCTGGCGTCGGCGGATCCGGCGCCGTTGACGGGGCCGGTGGAGCGGGCCGGGTCCTTGGCGCCGCTGGCCGCGCGCGACGGCGAGCTGTTGTTCGCGGTGTTGCCGCCGTCGACGTTGACCGGCGGGGCCACCGCCTCGGCGTTGGTGTAGGAGCCCTTCTCGATGATGTTGAAGCCGGCGCACTCGTGGTCGGCGGTGACGACGACGAGGGTGTGGCCGTCCTTCTTCGCGAAGTCCACGGCGGCGGCGACGGCGTCGTCGAAGGCCTTGATCTCGCCGAGGGTCTGGGCCGCGTCGTTGGCGTGCGAGCGCTTGTCGATCTGGGCGCCCTCGACCTGGAGGAAGAAGCCGGTGCGGTTGCCCTTCGCCAGCAGCGAGACCGCCTTGCCGGTCATCTCGGCGAGGGTCGGCTCCTGCTTCTGCGGGGCGTCGGCGGGCAGCGCGGCCTTGGCCTGCTCGACCGTCAGGTTGCCGCGGTTGAAGAGGCCGACGACCTTGCGGCCCCTGGCGGCGGCGAGGTCGGCCTTGGTGGCGGCCTTCTGGCTGGCCGCGGTCTGGGCGGGCAGCGCGGCGTCGCCGAAGCTGCCGAGCACCTGGTAGCCCTGCGCCTCCAGGGCCTTCTGGTCGTCGGGCTCGAAGCGGGCGAGGCCGCCGCCGAGCACGACGTCGGCCGTGCCGTTGCGGGCGATCTGCTCGGCGATCGGCGTGATCAGGGTGCGGTCCGCGGGCGCGGTCTCGTAGCTGCCGTCGGCCTTCTTGGGCAGGCAGGCGGCGTCCGAGTAGACCGGGCCCTGGCAGCCGCGCAGCAGGGCGTGGCTGAACTGCCCGGCCGGGGTGGCGTCGGTGATCTCGGCGGTGGAGACGTTGCCGGTGGCGAAGCCGGCCGCCTTGGCCTGCTCCATGAGCGTGGCGACCCGCTTCTCGTACGCGTCGACGCCGAGCGCGGCGTTGTACGTCTTGACGCCGGACGACCAGGCGGTCGCGGAGCTGGCGGAGTCGGTGACGAGCGCGGGCTTGGCGCTGTCCTTCTCGACGGCGTAGGTGGCGACGGCGCCGGTGAAGGGCAGCTTCTCCATCGTGAGGCGGCCGGCCGCGCCGTAGAAGCGCTCCCGGCCGGCGGTGACGTGGGTCCGGCCCATGCCGTCGCCGACGAGGTAGATGACGTTGCGGATGTCGGCGTGGCGGTCGCCGCGGTCGGACGGCGCGGAGCTGGCGGTGACCGCCGCGCCGCCGACCATGGTGCCCGAGAGGGCGAGCACGGTGGCGGCCTTCAAGGCCTTGCGCTGCATCAGGGTGTCTCCTCGACACGTCGGCGCGCGCGGCCGGTCGGGGCCGCTCGCGCACCCGGGCCGGGCCGGGCGGCTGCGACGCTATGAGCACGAGGTGAACCCGCACCGCCGTCGGCATGACGGACGGTCGAACAGCTGACCGCACGTCAGCGGCGAGGGGTGCCGGGCCGCGGACCCGTTGGGGACCGGGCGCCCGCACCGAGGGCGGACCCCTGCTCCGGCACGGCCGGGCGGTGGGGTGCGGCGGGCCGACGGCGGTACCGATCATGCCCGTGCGCGGCGGGCTGCGCCTTTCGGGTGGACCGTTCCGGTCGTTCCGGTGCCCCGACGGCCCGGGCGGGATGCGGCGGCCCCGGGCGCCGGGAATGGTGGGTGCGCAGCCCTGTCGGCTGCCGGAAGGAGAGCGCGATGAGTGCGATGGACGTACCGGCCGACGGCGCCGGGAGGACCGGCACCGGCACCGGCACGCGGGCCGTGCAGGCGGTGTCCGCTCCGCGGCTGACCTGGCTGACGCTGGCGCTGATGACGACCAGTTCGGTGGCCAGCCTGCGGGCCGCGCCCACCATGGCGGTCTACGGCCTGGCGTGCGTGTTCCTGTACCTCGTCCCGGCGATCGTGTTCCTGCTGCCGACCGCGCTCGTGTCGGCGGAGCTGGCGTCGGGCTGGAGCGGCGGCGTCTACAACTGGGTGTCCCAGGGGCTGTCGAAGCCGCTGGGCTTCCTCGCGGTGTGGTGCCAGTTCGCGATGACGATCTTCTACTACCCGAGCCTGCTGGCGTACGTGGCGTCGACGATCGCGTACGTGATCAACCCGGCGCTGGCGAACAGCGGGCTCTACACCGCGATCGTGATCATGGTGCTGTACTGGACCGGCGTGTGGGTCTCGTCGAGCGGCACGAACGCCGTCGCGGGGCTCGCCTCCTGGGGCCTGGTCATCGGCACGCTGATCCCGGGCGCACTGCTGGTGGTGCTCGGCATGGTCTTCCTCGGCCAGGGCAACCCGTCCGCGGCACCGATGAACGCCTCCCACATCCTCCCCGCCTGGACAGGGCTGTCCAGCCTGGTGCTGATCGTCAACAACTTCCTGAGCTACTCCGGCATGGAGATGAACGCCGTGCACGTCTCCTCGCTGAAGAACCCGGCGAAGGAGTTCCCGAAGTCGATGTTCCTCGCCATGGGCCTGGTCCTGCTGATCTTCATCCTGCCGGCCCTGGCGATCAGCTGGGTGGTGCCCTCGGACCAGCTCAGCCTCACCGCCGGCGTGATGCAGGCCTTCGACGCGTTCTTCCAGCACTTCCACATCGGCTGGCTGACACCGGTCGTGGCCGTCGGCCTGGTCGCCGCCTCCCTGGGCGGCATGCTGACCTGGCTCGCCGGCCCGTCGAAGGGCCTGCTGATGATCTCCCGCCAGGAGGGCTACCTGCCGCCGTTCCTGCAGAAGCTCAACGCGCACGGCATCCAGCAGAACATCCTGGTCACCCAGGGCATCGTCACCACCGCCATCGCCCTGATGTACGCGTTCATCCCGAACGTCTCCAGCGCGTACTGGATCTTCTCGGTGATCACCACGCAGGTCTACCTCATCGTCTACCTGCTGATGTTCGCCGCGGCGATCCGGCTGCGCCGCACCCAGCCCGACCACCCGCGCGGCTACCGGGCCCCGGCACTCGTCACGCTGTGCGTGACCGGCCTGCTGGCGTCCGCCGCCGCCATGGTGATCGGCTTCGTGCCGTCCTCGCAGTTCAGCGGCGGCAGCGTCTGGTCGTACGTGCTCATCGTCGGCTGCGGCCTGCTGCTGCTGGGCGTGGTCATCCCGTACTCGTTCCTGAAGTTCCGCAAGCCGTCCTGGCGCCGGCCCGAGGCGGAGGCGCGGGCCGAAGGGGGTGCGGCATGAGCCGGACCGAGATGGCCGCCCGGCACCGGTGGATCTACATCGGCGCGATCGTCGTCCTGGTCGGCATGGTCGTCGTCGGCCTGCTGACCTACACGCAGCAGCACGCCACCAACGACTCCTACCGCAAGGCCGCACAGCTCTCCGACGACCTCGTCGCGGCGGGCTACCCGGCCGTACCCGACCAGGGACAGATCGCCCGCCTGCTCGGCACCGACGGCGGCGCCGTCTGCGAGAACCCGGCCGGCGCCCTCAAGAACGCCCTGTGGAAGGTCAACCTCTCCAACGGCGCCACCGGCCCCGGCCAGCGCCCGATCGTCGCCGACGCCCGGGCCGTCGAGGCCGAGGCCATCGTGCTGAACGTGTACTGCCCCGACCAGCTGGACGCCTTCCGCAACAAGCTGGACGACCTCGAGACCGACGACACCGTGAACAACTGACACCGCGCCGGCCGTGCCCCGCCCGGGGACCGGCCGGCATCCGCACCGAGGAGCCCCAGCCCATGACCGACGACCTCGCCGGGCGGATCGCCGCCCTCATGCCCCGCGCCAAGGCCGACCTCACGGAACTCGTCGCCATCCCGTCCGTCGCCGACCCGCGGCAGTACCCGCCCGAGGCGTGCCAGCAGGCCGCCGAGTGGGTCGCCGCCGCCTTCACCGAGGCCGGCCTGCGCGACGTCCACCTCGCCGAGACGCCGGACGGCAGCCACGCCGTCCTCGGCCACCGGCCGCCCCCGCCCGGCGCACCGACCGTGCTGCTGTACTGCCACTACGACGTGCAGCCGCCGCTCGGCGACGACGCCTGGAGCTCGCCGCCCTTCGAGCTGACCGAACGCGACGGCCGCTGGTACGGCCGGGGCACCGCCGACTGCAAGGGCAACATCGTCATGCACCTCACCGCGCTGCGGGCACTCGGCGACGCCCTGCCGGTGGGCATCAAGTTCGTCGCCGAAGGCTCCGAGGAACAGGGCACCGGCGGCCTGGAGGCGTACGTCCGGCAGCACCCCGACGAACTGCACGCCGACGCGCTGCTGATCTGCGACACCGGCAACGCCGCCGTCGGCGTGCCCACCGCCACGACCAGCCTGCGCGGCCTCGCCAACGTCGTCGTGACCGTCTCCACCCTCAGCGGCAACATGCACTCCGGGATGTTCGGCGGCCCCGCCCCGGACGCCCTCGCCGCACTGATCCGCATCCTCGACTCGCTGCGCGACGCCGACGGCGGCACCCGCGTCCAGGGCCTCGACGCGGACGGCCGGTGGGAGGGCGTCGGCTACGACGAGCAGCAGTTCCGCGCCGACGCCGGCGTGCTCGACGGCGTGGCCCTGACCGGCTCCGGCAGCGTCGCCGACCGCCTCTGGGCACGGCCCGCGGTCACCGTGCTCGGCATCGACTGCCCGCCGGTGATCGGCTCGGCCGCCGCCGTACCCGCCACCGCCCGTGCCCGCGTCAGCCTCCGGGTGCCACCCGGCACCGACCCCGGCCACGCCCGCGACGCACTCACCGCCCACCTGCAGTCCGCCGCACCGTGGGGGGCGAAGGTCGAGGTGGAGACCGAGAGCACCGGCGCACCGTTCAGCGCCGCCACCGGAGGCCGCGCGTACACGGCACTCGACCGCGCCGTGCAGGCCGTGTACGGCAAACCGATCGCCTTCCTCGGCCAGGGCGGGTCCATCCCGCTGTGCAACGTCCTCGCCGACACGTACACCGACGCCGAGATCATCCTGATGGGCGTGGAGGAGCCGAGCTGCCTCATCCACGCGCCCAACGAGAGCGTCGACCCCGGCGAGATCGAGCACATGGCACACGTCGAGGCACTGTTCCTGCAGCACTACGCTGCCGGACGCGCCTGAACGCACCGCCGCACCCCACCGGAGGACCGCCATGCCGCACCCGTTCACCACCGACGACTTCGCCGCCCGGATGGCCCGTGCCACGCGGGCCGCCGCAGAGGCCGGACTCACCGGGCTGGTCGTCATGCCCGGCCCCGACCTCACCTACCTCACCGGCTACCGCCCGACCGCCGTCACCGAACGGGTCACCGCCCTGCTGCTCGCCGACGGCCGGGAACCCGTGCTGGTCGTACCCAGGCTGGAACGCCCCGACGCGGAGGCGGCACCCGGCGCCGCCGCCGTCCGGCTCACCGACTGGACGGACGGCACCGACCCCTACCGCACCGCCGTCGCCCCCGAACTCGACCCCGCCGGCCGGTACGGCATCTCCGACTCGGCCTGGGCCCTGCACCTCCTCGCCCTGCAGGAGGCCCTCCCCGACAGCTCGTACGCCTCCCTCACCGGCGCACTGCCGATGCTCCGGGCCGTCAAGGACGCCGACGAGCTCGAACGCCTCGCCGCCGCCGGCGCGGCCGCCGACGCCGCCTACGGGCGGATCCTGAAGGTCGCCTTCGCGGGGCGCACCGAGAACGAGGTCGCGGCCGACCTCGCCGACCTGCTGCGCGAGTACGGGCACAGCCAGGTCGACTTCACCGTCGTCGGCTCCGGCCCGAACGGCGCCAACCCGCACCACGAGGCCGGCGGGCGGACGATCGGCGCGGGCGACACCGTCGTCCTCGACTTCGGCGGACTCAAGGACGGCTACGGCTCCGACACCACCCGCACCGTGCACGTCGGCGAGGACGTGCCCGCCGACGTCCGCGAGGTGCACGACGTGGTGCGCCGCGCCCAGCAGAAGGCCTTCGAGGCGGTACGGCCCGGCATCGAGTGCCAGGAGGTCGACCGGGTGGCCCGCGCCGTCATCACCGAGGCCGGCTACGGCGACTACTTCATCCACCGCACCGGCCACGGCATCGGGCTCACCACCCACGAGCCGCCGTACATGGTCGAGGGCGAACGGCAGGTGCTCGTGCCCGGCATGTGCTTCTCCATCGAACCCGGCGTCTACCTGCCCGGCCGCTTCGGCGTGCGGATCGAGGACATCGTCACCGTCACCGGGACCGGCGGGCAGAGGTTCAACAACACCCCGCACGACCTCGGCATCGTCGGCTGAGCCGCGCACGGTCCATCGGCGGCGCTCCCGGCACCAGCCCCCCGGTACCGCTCCCCCGGTACCGCTTCCCCGGTACTGCTCTCCCGGCGCGACCGGCCTACGGGACGATGTCGTGCGTGACCGCGAAGCGGGTGAGGTCGGCGCGCCGGCGGGAGCCGATCTTGTCGCGCAGCCGGTCGAGATGGGAGTGCACGGTGTGCTCGCTGATACCGAGGCGGCGTGCGATGCCGTGGTCGGTCTCGCCGTTCGCCAGCAGCGCCAGGATCTGACGCTCGCGCTCCGTCACCCGGCACAACGGCTCCGTCAGCGGACGGACGGCCAGCGCGGCGGAGACGTACGAGCACCCGGACGCCACCAGGCGGACCGCCGACAGCAGCTCCAGCTCACCCGCCTGCCGGCTCAGACAACCGCGTGCACCCGCCTGCATCTGCGGGACGACGTCCTGCTGCAGGCCCGAGCAGAGCACCAGCACCTCCGCCCCCAGCCCGCCCAGGCGGTGCACCACGGCGGCGAGCGGCCCAGGGGGTAACTGCAGGTCGAGCAGGACGACGTCGCCGGGGCGGAGGACGGGGGTGGGGTCGTGGGTGGGGTTGGAAGTGGGGGCGGGGTCGGGGGTGGTTGCTGGGGCGGGGATGGTTGCGGGGGAGGGGGTGGGCCTCGCTCCAGCCTCCGCCTCCTCGGGTGAGGGGACCGACAGGGTCAGCTGCAGGTCGGTGGTGGACTTGATCATCTGTGTCAGCCCGCGGCGGAACACAGGACAGTCGCCGACGACGGCGACGCGGATCGGTTGGGTACTCATGGGTGGTCCTCGGCCTGCCTGCCGGGCACGCTCGGCCCGGGCGCACCGGGTCGCTGTACGGACGGCCCGCGCACCTCCAGTGTTCGCCCCTGCCGCGGACCTGGCATGCGGAGACACCTGGCCGGCCCGGACGCCCCGGAGCCGGATCCGGACCTGGACCCGGCCCTGGATCCGGGCCTGGGTAGAACTGCCCCTGGCTCCGTAGGCGCTTCCACCCTGTCCGGGGATCCGGGCCGTGGCGAGACTGGAGGCGCGGTGCCCACGCCCGGCCGGCCGCGGCGCACCGCCCGGCGCGGCGGGACTGCGGGACCGCGGGCCGACGCACCCCGGACCGGCCCCCGCGTCCCACCCAGGCGTGCCACCCCGCACCCCTCGCCGGACACTCAGCCCGTACCTCCCCTGGCACCTCACCCGCCCGCGGCCCTCCGTGGCCCTCCGTGGCGCGGAAGGGAGACCGACATGTCCAGGAACACCACCGCAGCCAGGCCCGCGAACACCGGACAGGAACAGCTCGTCGCCGCGCTCAGGCAGCACATCCGCACCCAGGGAGCCCACTACCTCCAGGATCCGAACGTCACCTCCGTCGGCATCGGCTACCGGACGAAGGGCGGCACGAAAGAGCGCGAGATAGCGCTGCAGTTCACCGTCGGCACGATCGCGAGCCCCGAGGCCCTGGAGGAGATGGGCAGTTCGCCGCTGCCCGGCTCCGTCACCGTCGACGGCATCGAGGTGCCCACGGAGGTCGTCGAACGCACCTACGCAGCGGACTTCCGGGTCGTCGCGGAGGCGGAGAGCCCCGCCCGCAAGAAGCGCATCGACCCGATCGTCCCCGGTGTCAGCGTCGCCAACGTCCACGTCTCCGCCGGCACCATCGGCTGCATCGCCTTCGACCGCGCCGACGGCACGCCGTACGTGCTGAGCAACTGGCACGTCCTGCACGGCCCCCACGGCGCCATCGGCGACGACGTCACCCAGCCCGGACCGCACGACGACAACCGGACCGCCCGGAACCTCCTCGGCACGCTCGCCCGCTCCCACCTCGGCCAGGCCGGCGACTGCGCCGTGGCCACCGTCCGGGACCGGCACATCGACCCGCGGATCCTGGGGCTCGGCGTCACACCCCGGCATCTCGGCGAACCCCAGCTCGGCGACCGCGTCGTCAAGAGCGGCCGCACCACCGGTGTCACGCACGGCGAGGTGCGACGCATCGAGACCCTCGCCACCATCGACTACGGCGGCACGGTCGGCGACCGCGACATCGGCTGCTTCGAGATCGGTGTCGACCCGGCGGACCCGCCCGCCGACGGCGAGGTCAGCCAGGGCGGCGACTCCGGGGCCCTGTGGATGTTCGCCGCGCCGGACGGCACCGCCACCGACGTGGTCGCCGGCCTGCACTTCGGCGGCGAGAGCGGCGGCCCCGACGAGTTCGCCCTGGCCTGTCTGCCCCGGTCGGTCTTCGAGAAGCTCGAGATCAGCCTCGACGAACCCGCCCCCGAAGCACTGGAAGCGCTGAGCGGCTACGACCCGGGCTTCCTCTCCGAACGCATCGACGTCCCCGAGCTCGGTCCGAAGATCGAGGACGACGCCGCACGGGTCGACGGGTCCACCGTGGTGCCGTACACCCACTTCTCCCTGAGCCACAGCATCTCGCGGCGCTTCGCGTTCTGGGTGGCGTGGAACATCGACGGCGGCAGCATCAAGAGGCTCAGCCGCTCGGGCATCGACTTCGTCAAGGACCGGCGGCTGCCCTTCGAGGTCCAGGTCGGCAACGAGCTGTACAGCGGCAACCGGCTCGACCGCGGCCACATCGCCCGGCGCGCGGACCTGCTGTGGGGCAGCATGCCCGAGGCGGAGAAGGCCAACCGGGACTCGTTCTTCTACACCAACATCACCCCGCAGATGGACGACTTCAACCAGAGTTCCAAGGCCGGGCTCTGGGGCCGGCTGGAGGACGCCGTCTACGCGGACGTCGAGGTCGAGGACCTGCGGGTCAGCGTCTTCGGCGGGCCGGTGTTCCAGGACGACGACCGGCTGTTCCGCGGGGTCCGCATCCCGCGGGAGTTCTGGAAGATCATCGCCTTCATGGAGCAGGGCGGCCTCACCGCCAAGGCCTTCCTCCTCACCCAGAACCTCAACCAGCTCGAAGCACTCGAACTCGACGAGTTCCGGGTCTTCCAGGTCACCCTCGACGAGCTGGAGGAACGCACCCACCTCCGCTTCCCCGCGTCCCTGCGGCACGCCGACACCCTCGCGACACCGGAAGCGCTCGGCGCGCGGGAGCCGCTGGAACACCTCGGCGACATCCGCTGGCAGTGACGACCCGCCCATCGCCCCGCGGGCAGACCTGGGACGACCCCCCGTGTGGATGCGCCCGGCCCGGCACGGCATGATCATGGGCAGAGTGGTTCCGGTCTCTCGGACGAGGAGGACGCGTTGCCCGCGGAGGCTTCGGGCCGGGACGCCGCCGACGCCTCGATCGACGCGGCCGCGGCCGCCCTGGCCACCGACAGCGCGGAGCTGATGCGCCACGTGCTCGACGGGGCACCGGTCGGGATCGCCCTCCTCGGCACCGACCTGCACTGGGCCTACGCCAACCCCGCCTTCCGCGACGCGGCCGGACTGCCGCCGACCGGACCGACCGAACAGGACGGGCCCGCCGGGCGGGACGGGCCGCACGAGCAGCCCGGAGCGACGCGGTCGGCGGTCGGCCTGGTCGGCCGCCACGCCGCCGACACTCCCCCCGCCGTCTCGGCACCCGACCTTCCCGGCATCCTCCGCCGAGTCCTCTCCGACGGCCGCCCGCGTGACACGGACGTCGGAGGACCTGCCGTGGCCGGTCGGCAGCTGTGCTGCCGGCGCCTGGACGTCGGCGGCCGGACCGTCGGCCTGATCGCCGTGCTGCAGCAGCGTCCCGTACCCGAGGAGCACCACCGGCAGCAGCAGGAGCTGGCCCGGGCCCGGACCCGCCTGGCCGTCCTCGACGCCGCCGCCGACCGCATCGGCACCACCCTCGACACCGACACCACGTGCACCGAACTCTCCGACTTCGCCGTCCCCTCGATCGCCGACCTCGCCATCGTGGAGGTGCTGCCGCCGGAGGACGCCGAGCGATCCGCCCCGCGGACCGGCCGCATCCGGCTGCACCGTGCGGCGACGGCCTGCACACCGGCCGTCCGGCCCCACCTCGCCGCCCTCGCCCTCCCCGGAGGGCCGGTACGGCACCCGGAGGAATCCGCCGTCGCCCGCAGCCTCCGCACCGGACGCGCCGTCCACCTCGGTCTCACCGGGCCCGGCCCGTCCGCCCCCGGTGCGTCCACCCCCGGCACGGAGGCCGACCCGCCTGCCGCCGACCCGGCGACGCTGGCCGCGTACCGGGCGGCCGGCATCGACGCCGTACTGAGCGTGCCGCTCACCGCGCGCGGCCGGACGGTCGGCGTCCTCACCCTTGCCCGCACCCGCACCCGGGGCACACGCGCGGGCTTCGACGCGGACGACCTCACGACGATCGCGGACCTCGCAGGGCGCGCCGCGATCGGCATCGACAACGCCCGCCGCCACACCCGCACCCAGGGCATCACGCTGGAGCTGCAGCGTGCGCTCCTCGCCGAACCGGGCAGCCCGCACCCCAACCTCGCACTCGCCTCCCGCTACCTGCCCTCCGGCACCAGCTCCGTGGTCGGCGGCGACTGGTACGAAACGGTCCGGCTGCCCTTCGGCCGCACGCTGCTCGTGATGGGCGACGTCATGGGCCACGGGGTCGAGGCCGCCGTCGACATGAGCAACTACCGCTCGATCCTCCGCGACGTCGCCGGGATGGACCTGCCACCGCACCGCATCCTGCGCCAGCTCGACGCCCTGATCTCGGAGAACGAATCGGCCCGGCCCGCGACCTGCGTGCTCGCCCTCGCCGACCCGGGACGCTCCCGCTGGACGTTCTCCAGTGCCGGACACCTGCCGCCCGCGCTCGTGAGCGCCGACCGGCCGACCGAACTGATCGCACTGCCGACCGGCCCACCGCTCGGCACCGGCCTCGGCGGCTACGAGCAGGTGACCCGCCCGCTCCTCCCCGACCACGTGCTGCTGCTCTACACGGACGGCCTCGTGGAGCGCCGCGGCGAGGACATCGACGACTCCCTCGCCCGGCTCGCGGCGGTGCACCTTCCGGTCACCGGCACGCTCGACGAACTCCTCGACGCCGCCCTCCGCAAGCTCGCCCCGGACACCGCGGAGGACGACATCGCCCTGCTGGCCGCCCGCCAGCGCCGCCGCTGAGCCCGGACCACGGCAGGGCTGTCCGGTGCGGCAGCGCGCCCGCGCTCCGGCGCCCGGTGCGGTCGGCGCGGTCGGCGCGGTCGGTGGCGCGCCGCGGGCGATCTCCCCTGCCATCAGTCCTCCCGGGTATCTCGACGAACCGGCCTTCGTCGACAAGGAGGCCGCCACCGGGCAGGACGTTCCCTCCGACTTTCGGATCGGGCGGCGGGCCGGCGGCGGGGCGGGCGGGGCCGACGCGGGCGGCGGGGCCGCGGCCGGGCGGCACTAGACTGCCCGCCATGAACGCCACGCCCGAGGACCGGCTCGCACGCCTCGTCCGGCTCGCCTCCGGAAGTTACCTGCTCGTCACGACGTACAAGAAGGACGGCACGACCGTGCCGACGCCGGTGTGGGTCGTACGGGACGGCGAGGCGCTCGGCATCTGGACGGTGACGGACTCGTGGAAGGTGAAGCGGATGCGCAACCGGGCCGACGTGCTGGTCGGCCCGTGCGACGTGCGCGGCAGGCCGACCGGCGAGCAGGTGCCCGGCACCGCGGAGATCTGCGGCCCGGAGCGGACGGCCGCGTACCGGACGCTGCTGCGCCAGAAGTACGGGTTCGTCGGCTGGATGACCCTGCTCGGCAGTCGGCTGCGGCGCGGCGACCGGGGCACGGTCGGTATCCGGATCACGCTCGCCGACTGACGTGCGGCGGCGGGGCGGGGGCCCCGGGGCGGGGGCCCCGCCCGCCCGCGCCCCCGGGCCGCCGGGCGGGGGGCTGGGGGGTTACCGCCAGCCCCGCCGGGGCGGCCGGGGGGGGGGGGGGGGGGGCCCGGGGGGGGGGCCCCCCCCCCCCCCGGCCCGCCGGTCCGTCAGGCCTGTGCGGTGGCGAGGAGCCAGGCGCCGGCGTCCGCGGGCAGCAGGCCGTCGGTGCAGTCGGCGCTGCTGAGCACGACGTCCGCCCCGGCGGGCAGGAGCACCGGTTCCTGCGTGAAGTTGACGACGCAGGTGAAGGATCCGTCCCGGGTGAAGGCCAGCACGCCGGGCTGCGACGGCACCCAGGTGAGGGCCTCCGGCAGGGCGCCCACCCACGCCCGGCGCAGGCGCAGGGCCTCGCGGTAGAGGTTGAGGGTGGAGGCGGGGTCGGCGTCCTGGGCGGCGACCGACCGGTCGGCCCAGTCCGCGGGCTGGGGCAGCCACGGGTCGGCGGCACCGGTCGGGGAGAAGCCGAACGGCGCCGCCGCGCCCGACCAGGGCAGCGGCACCCGGCAGCCGTCGCGGCCGCGGTCGGTGCCCTGCGAGCGGGCGAAGGTCGGGTCCTGGCGCAGGTGGTCGGGGATGTCCTCGACCTCGGCGAGGGCGAGTTCGTCGCCCTGGTAGATGTAGACGCCGCCGGGCAGCGCCATGGTGAGCAGGGCGGCGGCACGGGCCCGGCGCAGGCCGAGGGCGCGGTCGGTGGGGGCGCCGAGGCGCTTGTCCCCCATGTCGAACGACGTGTCCTCGCGGCCGTAGCGGGTGACGTGCCGGATGGTGTCGTGGTTGGAGAGCACCCAGGTGGGGGGTGCGCCGACCTCGGCGTGGGCGGCGAGGGTGCCGTCGACGACGTCGCGGACGGCGTCGTGCTCCCAGGCGCAGCACAGGAACTCGAAGTTGAACGCGGAGTGCAGTTCGTCCGGGCGCAGGTAGCGGGCGAACTGTCCGGGGGTGGGCAGCCAGACCTCGCCGACGAAGGCCCGCTCGCCGGGGTAGGAGTCGGAGATCTTCCGCCAGGAGCGGTAGATGTCGTGCACGCCGTCGACGTCCTGGTAGGGCAGGTCGGTGACGTCCGGGTCGGGGCCGACGTCGGGCAGGCCGGGCTTCTTGGCGAGGCCATGGGCGACGTCGATGCGGAAGCCGTCGACACCGCGGTCGAGCCAGAACTGCAGCACCGACTCGAACTCCGAACGGACCTCCGGGTGCTCCCAGTTGAGGTCGGGCTGCTCGGGGGCGAACATGTGCAGGTACCAGGGGCCGGCTGTGCCGTCGGCCTCGGTGATGCGGGTCCAGGCGTTGCCGCCGAAGTAGGACTGCCAGTCGTTGGGCGGGAGTTCGCCGTGCTCGCCGCGCCCGGGCACGAACCAGAAGCGCTCGCGTGCGGCCGAGCCGGGTCCGGCGGTCAATGCCTCCTGGAACCACACGTGCTGGTCCGAGCAGTGGTTGGGGACGAGGTCCACGATGACCTTCAGGCCCTGCGTGTGGGCCTCGGTGATGAGTTCCTCCGCCTCGGCGAGGGTGCCGAAGAGCGGGTCGATGTCGCGGTAGTCGGCGACGTCGTAGCCGCCGTCCGCCATCGGTGACAGGTACCAGGGGTTGAACCACAGGGCGTCCGCACCGAGGTCGCGCAGGTAGGGCAGGCGGCTGCGGACGCCCGCCAGGTCGCCGACGCCGTCTCCGTTCCCGTCAGCGAAACTGCGCACGTAGACCTGGTAGATGGCGGAGTTGCGCCACCAGGCCGGTGCGGGGCTGTCGGGGAGGTGGTTCACGGGGATCTCTCCTTGATCGGGGTGGGCCGGTCCGCCCGGCGTCGGGCCGGGCGGACCGGGGGAACGCGGGGTGTTACCAGCCGCTGTTGCCGCTGCCGCGGTTGACGGCGAACGAGCCGGCGAGGCTGAGGCCGCCGGACGGCGCGCCGGTGACGGTGACGCCGCTGAAGGTGCCGGAGCCGTTGGAGTTGATCTCCAGGCCGTACGTACCGGTGTTGGTGATCTTGACGTTGCTCAGCTGCAGGCCGGTGACGGTCTTCTGGTAGGAGACGAGCACGCCGGCGTAGGTGGAGTCGGCGATGTCGAGGTCCTGCACGACGACCGGGCTGGTGATGTCGCTGCTGCCCGGGTCGGCGTAGATCCACAGGGCTCCGAACCGGCTGTTCCAGTTGGGCTCCAGGCCGCCGGTGCGGGTGAGGGTGTTGCGCTTGACGGAGGTGGTGCCGGAGAAGGCGACCGGGGTGAAGCGGGTGCTGATGGCGATGCCGGCCGAGCCGGTCACGGTGTCGGCGAAGACGTTGTCCTCGATGCGGTTGCCGTTGCCGCCGTAGATGGCGGCGGCGTTGGCGAGCAGCGGCGCCTGTGCGGTGTTGTGGCGGAACGCGCTGTTGGTGACGGCCTGCGCCTCGGAGAACATCGCGAGGGCGTCGTCACCGGTGTTGCGGATGCTGGTGTTCCACACCTCGGTGTCGGTGGTGCCCTTGTGCAGGTTGACGCCGTCGGCGAAGGTGTCGCGGATGCGCAGGCCGCCGACGTACAGGCCCTTGGTGGGGGCGTCGATCCACAGGCCGACCTTGGTGTGCTCGATCCAGACGTCCTGGATGGTCGAGCCGCTGCCGAAGTCGCCCTCGATCGCGGTGTCGAAGTTGGCGTCGTCGCGGTAGGAGACGTCGCCGGCGATGGTCAGGTCCTGCACGGTGGAGGTGCCGCCCTGGCCGAAGAGGCCGCCCTTGCCGTTGGCGCCGCGCAGCACCGTGTACCACTGGCCCGCGCCGCGCAGGGCGACGCCGCCGAGGTTGACGTGACCGGAGATGTTGAACGTTCCGGACGGCAGCCACAGGCCCTTGCCCTGCGACTTGGCGGTGTTCAGCGCGGAGTTGAGCGCGCTGGTGTCGTCGCTGCCGTCGTTGGCGGTGACGCCGAGGGTGGTGGCGGAGACGAATCCGGCGGGCATGGCCTGGGCGGCGGCGGCCTGCTCGGCCTCGACGAGGTCGAGGGTGTAGGAGGAGGCGGTGTCGGCCGCGTCCTTCTGCAGCTTGACGACCGTGCCTGCCGGGAAGTCGCCGACGAGCTGGCGGGTCTCGTCGAAGTAGTGGTGCGGGGAGCCCTGCGACGGGGTGTTGGTGTAGGGGTAGGAGCCGTACACCCAGCTGTACTTGGAGGAGAGGTCGAGGGACTTCACCCGGGTGCCGTTGGCGTACACGCCGATGGTCGCGCTGGTGCCCGCGCCGTCCGCGCTGTCCGGGATCGAGTAGCGCAGGGTCAGCGCGTTGGCGGGCTTGGTGAGGGTGAACTGCACGTACTCGCCGGTGGAGTCGAGGACGACGGCGCTGCGGCCGGACGCCTCGGCGGCGACGGTGCCGTAGGTGCGGGTGGCGGTGAGCTTGGTGCCGTTGGTGGTGGCGGCCTCCGCCTCGTACGTGGTGTACGGGAGGGTCGCGCCGCGGGCGGCGCCGACGGTGGAGCCGGCGACGTTCAGGCCGTCCAGGTCGAGGGCGCCGTTGTCGCCGCTCTCGGTGCGCAGCTGGACGGTGTTGAGGCCGGCCCGGAGCGGCAGCGTGACGGTGCTGCTCGACCAGCTGCCGTTCGTGGCGGGCAGGGTGAGCCGCTGCACGGTCAGGCCGTTGGCGCTCAGGGTGATGGTGGCGGCGGCGGATCCGGAGGTGCGGTAGCGCACGGCGGTCTGGTAGCTCGCGGCGGAGGGGGCGTTGACGGCGAGGACGGTGCGGGCGCCCTGGGCGGTGAAGCCGGTCAGGTAGCCGCTGCCCTCGAAGCCGGCCGCGGAGGAGGCGGTGGCGGGGCCGCCGGAGAAGAACGCGTCCTCGGCCTGGTGGGTGAGGGAGCCGGTGGGCGGCGGGGTGGTCGGGCCGGTCGGCGACGGGCTGGGGCTCGCGGTGCCGGTCGGGGCGGTGGGGGTGAGGCTGTCGAGGTTGATGTTGCCGCTGTCGGCGGTGGTGAAGGTGAGCGCGACGGTGTTCGCACCGGCCTTCAGGGTGACGGCCTGGTCGACGGTCGCCCAGGTGTCCCAGTTGGCCGTGGCGGGGAGCTGGACCTGGCCGGCGTTGGTGCCGTTGACGATCAGGCTGAGCGTCTTGGCGGAGCCGGTGCCGTTGGCGTACCGGACGGCGACGCTGCCGGTGCCGGCCTGGCCGGAGGTGACGGCGAAGGCCGTGGAGGCGTTGCCCTTGTTGCCGTCGGTGTAGCCGCCGACGAATCCGGTGCCGGTGTAGCCGGTGTGGTCGGTGGCGACCACGGTGCCGCCGGACAGCGCGGCGGACTCGGCCTGGAGGGTGCCGCCGGCCGGGGCGGTGCCGGTGGTCGCGGTCAGGTTGTCGAGGTTGACGTTGCCGCTGTCGGCGGTGGTGAAGGACAGCGCGACGGTGTTCGCACCGGCGTTCAGGGTGACGGTCTGCTCGCTGGTCGCCCAGGTGTCCCAGCTCGCGGTGGCGGCCAGCGAGATCTGGCGGACCGTCGTGCCGTTGACGACCAGGCTCAGGGTCTGCGCGGAGCCGGTGCCGTTGGCGTACCGGACGGCGACCGTGGCGGCCCCGGCGGCGGCGGCCTGCACGGTGAACGAGGTCTTGGCGGCGCCCTTGTTGCCGTCGGTGAAACCGCCGACGAATCCGGTGCCGGTGTAGCCCGTGTGGTCGCCGGCGACGACGGCGCCGCCGGAGAGGGCCGCGGACTCGGCCTCCAGGACGACGGACGCGGCCTGGGCGCCGGGAGCGAGCGACCACAGGGCGAGGCCTGCGACGATCGACGCGGCCGCGGCCACGGCCGTTGTTCTGGTGGTGCGGGACTTGCCGGGTGCAGAGGACACGTGGGCTCCCGAAGGTCCACCGGCGCGCGGGGGCGACGGTGTGGGGGTGGGTGGGGGTTCGGCGGCCGGCCGCGCTGAGCGGCTGTGCGGCCGGGCGCCGGGCTCGTGGGGGTCCGGACGTGGACCGGCGCGCGCCGGGTGCGGGGGAGCTGGTCGGCGCGCGCCGGAGCAGGAGGCGGACCGCGGGGTGTCCGGCCGGGGTCAGCCCTTGAGGCTGCCGGCGGTCAGACCCGCCATGATGTTCTTCTGGAAGATCAGGAAGATCACCAGGAGCGGGATGCTCGCCATCACCATGCCGGCGAGGAGCTGGTTGGCCGGCATGTCGAGCGAGAGCGTGGCGAGGGCGACGGTGAGCGGCTGGCCCTTGGGGTCGGGCAGCGTCAGCATCGGCCAGAGGAAGTCCTTCCACACGCCGACGACGGCGAAGATGGAGACCACGCCGAGCACGGGCCGCGACAGCGGCAGGACGACGTACGCCAGGATGCGCAGCGGGCCCGCGCCGTCGATCCGGGCCGCGTCGATCATCTCCTCGGGGATCTGGTCGAAGAAGCGCTTCAGCACGAAGATGTTGAAGGCGTTGGCGCAGGCCGGCAGCCAGATCGCGAACGGCGTGTTGATCAGGTTGACGTGGATCAGCGGCACGTCCACCACGGTGAGGTAGGTGGGCACGAGCAGCGCGGACACCGGCAGCATGAGGGTGGCCAGCATCATGCCGAGCACGATGTTGCCGAGCACCGGCCGGAGTTTGGAGAGCGCGTACGCGGCGGCGACGTCCACGACGAGCTGGAACAGCAGCGCACCGGCCGCCAGCATCAGCGTGTTGAGGAAGTACCGGCCGAGGCCGGTGCTGCTCCACGCGTCGGTGTAGCTCTCCGGGTGGAAGGAGTGCGGCAGCAGCGTCGGTACGGGCTCGGCGAGTTCGGCGGACGACTTGAGCGCGCCGGAGGCCATCCAGTAGAGCGGGAAGACGAACGCGGCGGTGAAGCCGACGAGCACGAGGGTCAGCACCGTGCGGTACAGGACGCGTCCGAGGGGGCGCTCCAGCTCGGCGGGGGCGACGAGGGTGCGGGCCGGGGATTCGGCGGTGGCCATGGCGGTTTCCTCTCAGCCCTTCGAGCGGGTCAGTCGCAGGTAGAGGCCGGCGAAGGCCCCGAGGACGACGAACAGGACGGTGCTCATCGCGCTGGCCAGTCCGAAGTCGTTGTAGACGAAGGCGTAGCGGTAGAGCAGCAGCAGGACGGTGACGGTGGCGTCGTTCGGGCCGCCGCCGGTGAGCACGAACGGCTCGACGAAGACCTGCATGGTGCCGATGATCTGCAGCAGCAGGGTGATCAGCAGGATGAAGCGCATCTGCGGGATCGTCACGTGCCACAGCCGCTGGCGGATGCTCGCGCCGTCGAGCTGGGCGGCCTCGTACAGCTCGCCGGGGATGCTCTGGAGGGCGGCGAGGTAGATCAGCGTGGTGGTGCCCATGTTGGCCCAGGTCGAGACGATGACCAGGGAGAGCATGGAGAGGTTGGACGACTCCAGCCACTGCTGCGGAGGCAGGTGCAGGATCTTCAGCGCGTTGTTGAAGAGGCCCGGGCCCGGATCGTAGAACCAGCGCCACAGCAGCACCGTGACGATCGGCGGCAGCATGACCGGCAGGTAGACGGTCATCCGCAGGTAGGCGCGGCCGTGCCGGAGTTCGTTGAGGACGACGGCGGTCACGAAGGGCGCCGCGAACCCGAGGACCAGGGCAAGGACGGTGAACCACAGGGTGTTGCGCCAGGCCGTGAGGAACAGCGGGTCGTCGAAGAGGCGCCGGAAGTTGTCCAGGCCGACCCACTCCGCGGGGGTGGCGAAGTTGACCTGCTGGAAGCTCAGCAGGAAGCCCCGCACGATCGGGTACCAGGAGAACACCGCGAAGGCGAGGACGCCCAGGCCCAGGAAGAGGTAGGCCACGAGGTTGTCGGTGACGCGGCGCCGGAGGCGGTCGCGGCGGGTGCGGTCGGAGCTGCGCGGCACGTCGGACTCGGTCCTGGGAGCAGGTGGCGCGGGACGGGCTGCGCCGAGGGGTTCGGCCGTCATGGCGGGTGGCTTTCGGGTCGGGCGGAGGATCGGACGGAGGATCGGGGCGGGTGAGGGCGCGGCCGGCGGCGCCGGGGGTGGACCGCCGGCCGCGCCCCTGCTCACTTGACGGAGGCCAGGATGGTGTCGGCCTTCTTCTGGGCGTCGGCGAGGAGCTGGTCGATGTTCGCGTCCTTGTTCGTCAGCACGGCCTGCATCACGCCGTCGAGGACGGTGTAGAGCTGCTGCGCGTTCGGCGGCTCGACCTTGACCTTGACGTCGGCGCTGCGGTCGACGAAGGGCTGGTAGTTCTTCTGCGGCACGTTGACGTACTTGGCGTGGGCGGCCTTGATCGTCTCGGCGCCCTTGCCGTTGAACAGGTCGGGCTGCGGCAGGCCGATCGGGATGTCGTCGGAGACCGCGGACTTCTTGGTGATCTCCTCCTCGCGGTCCGGGTTCAGGTACTTCCACTGGACCCAGGCGAGGCCGGCCTTGATCTTCGCCGGGGTGTCCTTCGGGTTGAACATGAAGCCGTCGCCGCCGCCGAGCGTGCCGGTGCCGGGCATCGCGGCGAGGCCGAACTCGTCGTACTTGCGCTCGAACTGCTTGACGATGGTGGGGATGTTGTCCGGGCCCGCGAGGTACATGCCGAGCTTGCCGGAGCCCATCATCTTCTGGACGTCGGGGATCTCCAGGAGCTGGCGGCTGCCCATGGTGTTGTCGGTCCAGCGCATGTCGTGCAGGTACTGCAGGGCCTTGTGGCCGGCCTCGGAGTTGAAGGCGGCCTTCCAGGTGGAGCCGTCCTGCGTGGCGACGTCGCCGCCGAGCGAGTAGATCCAGGAACTGAGGTGCCAGCCGCCCTGGTTGTTCTTGCTGAAGTCGGCGTAGCCGGTGACGCCGTCGCCGAGGGCGGTGATCTTCCGGGCGGCGGTGCGGACCTCGTCCCAGGTGGCCGGCGGCTTGTCCGGGTCGAGGCCGGCCCTGGTGAAGAGCGCGCGGTTGTAGACCAGGCCCATCGAGTAGTTGCCGGTGGGCAGGCCGTAGAGCTTGCCGCCCTTGTCCTTGAAGACGTCGAGCAGTTCGGGCTTCACGTCGGCGAGGGCCGGGACGTCCTTGACGTACGGGCTGATGTCGGCGGCCTGGTGGCGCTGGACGAGGCCGGCGGGGTCGGTGAAGTAGACGTAGAAGACGTCCTCCAGCTGGCCGCCGGCCAGCTTCGCGGCGAAGGTCTTCGGGTCCATCAGGCCCTCGTGGGCGTCGATCCTGATGTTCGGGTGCGCGGCCTCGAACTTCTTGACGTCGTCCTCGAAGTTCCGGCGGTCCACGGTCTGGGTGGCCGGCGGGAGGCCGTTGACCGAGATCGTGACGACGCCGCCGGCCCCCTCGGCCGAGGAACCCGAGGAGCTGCTGCCGCACGCGGTGACCCCGAGGGCGACCGCGGCGGCCAGCGCTGCGGCGGAGACTCGACGGGTTCTGTTGCTGTCCATGCTGTCCGGACCTTCCGTGGATCCTGCCGCCGGGCACAGCGATGCCCGGGAGCATCGCCGGGCCCGGCGCGGGTGGATGAAGAGGCCCGAACGTTCGGCTCCGGGCACTCGACGATGCGCCGAGCGTAGACAGCCGAAACGCAAGCGGTCAACATATTCACGCAAGGTTTTGATAGAGCGACGGGACAGCGGGGGTGATCAGTGACTGCGGACGACAGCCGGGGTGCAGGTCGACGACCGCACGATCAGCTCCGGCTCGAAGAGCAGCTCCTCGGCGGCCCCCGAACGGCCCTCCATCTGCTGCAACAGCTCCCCGGCCGCCGCCGCGGCCATGATCTGGACGGGCTGCCGGACGGTGGTCAGCGGCGGATCCGTCGCGATCATGTACGGCGAGTCGTCGAAGCCGATCACCGAGACGTCCTCCGGCACGGCGAGCCCCATCTTGCGCAGCCGGCGGATCGCACCGAGCGCCAGCGCGTCGCTCGCACAGACCACGCCGGTCACGCCGGCGGCGATCAGCCGGGACACGGCAGCTGCTCCGCCGTCCATCGAGAACATCGTGTGCGCCACGAGTCTGGGCAGGTCAGCGCCCTGCCCACGGGAGCGGAGGAAGTCGGCGAAGGCCCCGAGCTTGCGCACCGAGGGCACGTGGCCGACCGGCCCGAGCAGCATCCCGATGCGTTCGTGCCCCAGCGAGGCGAGGTGCCCGAGGGCCTGCCAGGCGGCGCTCGCGTCGTCGACCGTGACGCGCACCGCGCCGAGGTTCTCGTCCGCGGCGTTGATCAGCACGATCGGCACGCGCTGCTCCTGCAGGGCACGGCCCTGCTCGGGCCCGGCGTCGGCGTAGCTGCCGCCGACGAACACGATGCCGGCGACGTTCTGCCGGAGCAGCATCTCGATGTAGTTGGCCTCCGAGACCCCGTCGGCGGTGCGGGTGCACAGCACGGGCATCAGCCCCCGCTTGCTGAGCGCTCCGGCGAGGACCTCCGCGAAGGCGGGGAACACGGGATTCTGCAGGTCAGGCACGACGAGCCCGACCAGTGGGGCCCGTTCGGAGCGGAACTTCGTCGGTCGTTCGATGCCCAGCACGTCCAGGGCGGTGAGCACCGCGTCCCTGGTGGCCTGCGCCACGCCCGGGCGGTTCCGCAGCACCCGGCTGACCGTCGCCGTGCTCACGCCGGCGAACTGCGCCACCTCGTCCAGTCTCTTCGTCACGGGCACAGCGTACAAAGATCCACGCAAAAATGCGACCGGTCTTTGCAAGACTGGCGATATTCTTGCGCCGGGACTACGACAGCGGCCCCCGGTGCGGCGAGCGCACCGGGGGCCGGCAGGGAGCGGGACGGGTCAGGGTGCCCAGGGCCCGTCGACGGCCCAGGTGGAGTCGGCGACGTACGCCGGGGTGTTGGCGTCCCAGGTGTTGCCGCCACCGTAGGTGGAGATCCAGACCTGGGAGTCGAAGTGGCGCAGGTAGCGGTCCGGGTAGTTGTACGCCGAGAAGCGCACCCCGGCGGTGCCGGGCCGCGCGCAGAACGTCGCGTCGGCGTTGAAGAGCGCACCGCTGCCGGCCTCGCGGTAGACCCGGCTGTCACGGTGGCGCAGGTACTCGCCGGGGAAGTTGCGGGACTCGAAGGAGTAGCAGCTGCCGTCGGCGAGGCCGGGGACGATCTTCCAGGTGGCGTCGGCCTTCAGCACGGCGCTGCTGTTCGCGTCGACCACGTCGGTGTTGGCGAGGCCGTTGTAGTGCCGCAGGTAGCGGGTGGTGCAGCAGGCCGTGGTGACCCGGAGCGACTTGTAGACACCGGTCTGCAGCACCGGGTTGGCCAGGGTGGTGCGGGAGGCGTTGATCAGGGCGAGGTTGGCGGCCCGCACGCGGTTCTGGTCGACCTTGACCACCTGGCGGTCGTAGGTCAGGAGGCCGTTGGCCTCGTTCTCCACGTCGGTGATCTCGGTGTAGACCGAGGCGGAGAGGCCGGCCGGCATCTGGTTGACCCGCATCGAGTCGAGCAGGTTCACGAAGCGGTCGTTGAGCGCGGCGGTGCTCGCCTGGTCCTCGTAGCTGAAGCCGCCGCCCGGGTACCACTCGTGGCCGGCCACCTTCCAGCCGAGGCCGCCGAACTCGCCGAGCACGGCGGCGCGGGTGGAGGTGGGCACGGTCGCGCCGGGGCCGACGTAGACGTGGTTGTCGACGACGTCTCCGTTGCCGCCGTCGACGGCGCCGCAGCAGTTGACGCCGCTCATGTTGTCGACCAGGCGGGTCGGGTCGTAGGCCTTGACGTCGTTGGCGATCCGGGCCTGGTCGTACTGGCCCCAGCCCTCGTTCTCGTCCACCCACTGGACGAGCGCCGGCGAGCTCCGGTGCTGGTCGATGATGCGGTGGTACTCGGCCTCCCACTGGGTGCGGGCGGCGGTGTCCGGGGTGCGGGTGTCCATCGCCGGCATGTCCTGCCAGACGAGCAGGCCCAGCCGGTCGGCCCAGTAGAACCAGCGCTGCGGCTCGACCTTGATGTGCTTGCGGACCATGTTGAAGCCGAGGTCCTTGTGCTTCTGCAGGTCGAACTTCAGGGCGTCGTCGGTGGGCGCGGTGTAGATGCCGTCCGGCCAGTAGCCCTGGTCGAGGGTGCCGGTCTGGAAGACGAACTGCCCGTTCAGGACGGGCCGCTTGACGCCGTTGACGGTGGCGACGGCGATGGAGCGCATACCGGTGTAGCTGGCGACCGCGTCCACCGTGGTGGAGCCGGAGAGGAGTTCGGCGCGGACGTCGTAGAGGAACGGGTCCTCCGGGGTCCACAGGTGCGGGTTGGGGATCGACACGCTGAACCGGCTGCCGATCGGACCGGTGCCGGTCGCGACGGTGGTGCCGCCGCTGGAGACGGTGATCCGGGCGGTGTGCCCGTTGATCCCCTCACCGAGGACGGTCACCCGCAGCGTGCTGTCGGCGAGGTTCGGCACCAGGTCGAGCCGGGTGATGTTGGCCGTGGCGACGGGCTCCAGCCAGACGGTCTGCCAGATGCCGGAGGCCGCGGTGTAGAAGATGCCGCCGCCGGAGTGCGGCAGCACGCTGTTGTTGTTGCGCTGCTTGCCGACCGCCCCGATGCCGGTCTGGGACGGATCCCAGACGGACACGACGATCGTGTTGGAACCGCCGTTGAGGTACGGGGTGATGTCGTACCCGAAGGCGTCGTAGCCGCCGCTGTGCACGCCGCCGGCCTGCTGGCCGTTGACCCAGACGGTGGTCTGCCAGTCGGACGCGCCGAAGTTGAGCTTGACCCGGCGGCCGCCCCAGTTCGACGGCACCGTGACGGTGCGCTTGTACCAGAGCTTGTCGTTCTGGCTGATCTGGCGCTGGATGCCGGAGAGCGCCGACTCGGCGACGAACGGCACCCGGATCTGCTCGTTGAAGCTCGCGGGCTGCCCGGCGTTGGCGGCGGTGACCGCGAAGTCCCAGATGCCGTTGAGGTTCATCCAGTCGGGGCGGGTGAGCTGCGGGCGGGGGTACTCGGGCAGCGGGTTCGTGGTCGAGACCTGGGCCGTCCAGGGCGTGGTCATCGGGGAGGTCTTGGGTGTCCAGCTCGCCGCGCGGGCGTCGGGTGCACCGGCGGCCAGCAGGCCGGCGACGGCCAGGGCCAGGACGGCGAGCAGGGCGGTGATCCGCTGGCGCAGCGCGCCGGGGGGTGCGGACATGGTGAATCGTCCTCCGGGTGGAAGGGGATGGGGTGGGGTGGAACGGGGTGGGTGTGTGACGGGCCCGGCGCGGGCGCGTGGCGGGCCCGACGTGCGTCAGCGCACGCGCCACAGGTGGTCGGCGGAGCCGTTGTCGGCGTACTGCACGACGATGGCGCTGTCGGCGGTCGACATGCCGTCGACGCCCAGCACCTTGCCCGAGTTGCGGTTGCGGATCCGGAACCGGCCCGCGCCGTCGTGGACGAGCCGCCACTGGTGGTCGGCGGAGCCGTTGTCGGCGTACTGCACGACCCGGGCGCTGTCGGCGGTCGACATCAGGTCGACGCCCAGCACCTTGCCGGAGTGCACGTTGCGGATGCGGTACCAGCCGTCGGGGTCGGCGAGGAAGGTCCACAGGTGGTCGTCGGTGCCGGTGTCGCCGAACTGCACCACCTGCGCGCTGTCGGCGGTCGACATCCGGTCGACCCCGAGCACCTTGCCCGAGTTGCGGTTCTCGACGCGGAGCTGGCCGTCGGGGTGGAGCAGCCACAGGTGGTCCGCGGAGCCGTTGTCGGCGAACTGCACCACGCGGGCGCTGTCGGCGGTCGACATGCCGTCGACGCCCAGCACCTTGCCCGAGTTGCGGTTGCGGACGCGGTACCAGCCGTCGCCGTTGTCGACGAGCTGCCACAGGTGGTCGGCCGTCCCGTTGTCGGCGAACTGCACGACCCGGGCGCTGTCGGCGGTCGACATCACGTCGACGCCCAGCACCTTGCCGGAGTGCACGTTGCGGATGCGGTACCAGCCGTCGCCGTTGTCGACGAGCTGCCACAGGTGGTCGTCGGTGCCGCTGTCGGCGAACTGCACCACCTGCGCGCTGTCCGCGGTCGACATGCCGTCGACGCCCAGCACCTTGCCCGAGTTGCGGTTGCGGATCCGGTACGCGGCCCCGCCGGCCGTCCACACCGTGCCGTCCGGCGAGGCGGTGGGGAACGAGGAGATCCGCAGCCGGGCGGCAGCCATCGGGATGAGCGTGACGGTCTCGACCGCGGCGGACGAACGGGCCGGGCTGTCCTGGAGGAGCCCGACGACGTGCTGGGAGTCGGCCTGCCACTCGGCGATCCGGCGGGCCGGGGCGGTGATCCGGTACGGATTGCCGCTCTGGGTGAAGGGGTTGGCGGGCAGGGCGCCGCCGCGGGCGGTGAACGCCAGGGCCGCGGTCGGGGCGGCCGGGTCGATCGCCAGGCCGTAGTTCCACGGGGTGGTGGCGTGCACGTCGTACTGCGGGAAGACGTCGGTGCCGCCGGTGCGGACGTAGCTCTCGCCGATCTGCAGCGCGTAGCCGAGCGGGCCGCGGGCGACGCTCACCGCACGGTGGTTGGCGTCCCAGGTGCGGACGGCGAGGCGCTGCGGCAGCCGCAGGACGACCTTGTCGCCGTTGTTCCAGGTGCGGCGGACGGTGGTGAAGGCGGGCCCGGCGGGAGCGGCCACCGCCTGTCCGTTGACGGTGAGTTGCGGGTCGGGGCACCAGGCGGGGACGCGCAGGACCAGCGGGAAGGCGAGCGGCCGCGGGGTGGTGACGGTGAACGTCACGGTGTCGCCGAACGGGTAGTCGGTGTCCTCGCGGACGGTGACGGTGGTGCCGTCGGCGACCTTGGCGGCGACCGTGCAGGGCGCGTACATGGCCGCGCACAGGCCGTTGTCGGGGGTGCCCAGCCACAGCTCCTGGGCGAACCACGGCCAGCCCATGCCGTAGTTGTGCGGACAGCAGCGGTACTGGTCGACGCCGGCCATGTAGGCCTGCATCGCGAAGCCGTTCTGGTACTGCCCCTGGCTCTTGGGCTGGTTGTCGAGGTCGACGCTGTTGGCGCTGGTGATGTAGTGGATCGCCTTGCCGTCCGGGTCCAGCGACGGGGGCAGGGAGTTGAAGGCGAGCTCCTCGCAGCGGTCGGCCCAGAGCGGGTCGCCGGTGATCCGGGTGAGGAGTTCGTGGCTGGCCATGTACTCCACGACACCGCAGGTCTCGAAGCCCTGCCGGGGGTCGCCGTAGCCGGCGCGGGCGTTCTCGTCACCGGCGAACCCGCCCCCGGGGAACTGCCCGTAGCGGCCCATGACGTTGTCGTACGTGCGGTAGGCGGCGGCCGTGTCGGCGGCGAGGCCGGAGCGCTGCGCGTACTGGGCGGGTTCGCGGAAGCCCTGGGCGATGTTGACGTTGTGCCAGCTCGGCACGGTGTTCGTCCAGTCGGCGCCGTTGCGGTGGATCTTGTCCATCAGGTCGAGCAGGAAGGAGTCGCGGGTGCGGTTGTAGAGCCAGACGACGGTGTCGAGTCCGTCGCCCCAGCGCACCGACACCCAGCTCTGGTTGAAGGCGCCGGGGCCCTGCGCGTTCATGTAGCGCAGGAACCTCGTGAGGAACGGCACGATCCGGCTGTCCGCCGCGTACTCGTACCAGGAGCGGAACGCCTGGAGCAGCGGCAGGAACGGCCAGAAGTCGGGGCCGCCGCCGAGCGAGGTGCGCAGCGCGGTGGGGCCGAAGAAGCCGTCGGACTGCTGGGTGGCCACGATCGCGTCGATCCAGCGGCGGGTGGTGGCCAGGGCGTTGGCGTCGCGGGTGACGATGGCCAGATCCACGTACCCGCGGAGCCAGTACGGGACCTCCTCCCAGCCGCCGCGCTCGGGGTGGGCCCAGCCGGTGGTGGCGAGGTCGAGGAAGTGCGAGGTCTCCGGGTAGCGGCCGCACAGGCCGGCGAGCTGGAGGGCGAGCTGGCCGGCGAGCCAGCCGGACGGACGGACGGCGTCGGGGGGCAGCCGCAGCAGGGCGGTGGGGTGCAGCGGTGCGGCGTTGGGGCTGTACAGGCCGCCTGCGGCGGGCGGCAGGCCGGCCGCGGCGGCAGGGACGAGCTGCGGACCGAGTACGAGGGCTCCGGCGGACGAGCCGACGACGGTGAGGAGTTGTCGCCTGGTCAGAGGCATGCGGGCTCCGGTCGGTGGGGGCCGTGGTGGC
This sequence comes from Kitasatospora sp. NE20-6, assembly GCF_045862635.1. Classification (NCBI taxonomy): domain Bacteria; kingdom Bacillati; phylum Actinomycetota; class Actinomycetes; order Kitasatosporales; family Streptomycetaceae; genus Kitasatospora; species Kitasatospora sp. NE20-6. Next base: position 13,327 of record NZ_BPRL01000021.1, on the reverse strand, counting down.
GGCGGGCGGATCTCCGGACGGGGGTGCGCACCCGGTCGGGGCCGGGTGGCGGCGGGCAGGACGGACTCGCAGGTGTGCGGCACAGCGGCGGTGCGGGAGGCGCGGTGGTGCGGGCCGACGGCGGTGCGGCGGCCCGCTCGGTGCGGGCACGCAGGGGTGCGGAGGCGGTGCCGGGTGTGCGGTGTCGCGCGGCCTGCGGAAGCGGGCCGGGGTCGCGGCGGCGGATGGGGCCACTGCGGTTCCGGTCGCTTCCAACGTTGGAAATTGCTGCGCCAAGCGGAATGACAGCACGCGGGCAATCCCGGTGTCCAGACCTCGCGCACCGATCCGACCGATCGGATCCGGCCATCCGCGGTGCACCGTCCGGTCCCGGCGGACGCCGCCGGCGATCACCTCGCGGGCGCGGGGTTTGAACGCACCGAAGCGGAACAGACGGGCCGGTGTTCGTTTCTGTTCGATCACGGGCGCGGGCTGTCGGCCCGGCCACCGAGGAGAGGGGTCACCGACCGATGCCGACCCAACTGGCAGGCGCGATGCGCCTGGACGTCGACTGGCTCGACTACGCGATACTCGCCGTCTACTTCGCCGTCGTACTCGGCATCGGGCTCGCCGCACGGCACTCCGTCCGCACCAGCCTGGACTTCTTCCTGTCCGGCCGCTCGCTGCCCGCCTGGATCACCGGCCTCGCGTTCGTCGCCGCCAACCTCGGCGCCACCGAGATCCTCGGCATGGCCGCCAACGGCGCCCAGTACGGCCTCTACACCGTGCACTGGTACTGGATCGGCGCGATCCCCGCGATGGTCTTCCTCGGGATCGTGATGATGCCGTTCTACTACGGCTCCAGGGTGCGCAGCGTGCCCGAGTTCCTGCTGCGCCGCTTCGGGCCGTCCTCGCACCTGCTCAGCTCGATCATCTTCAGCGTCTCCTCGGTGCTCATCGCGGGCGTCAACCTCTACGCGCTGGCGATCGTCATGAAGGCGCTGCTGGGCTGGTCGCTGTGGCTGTCGATCGTGGTCGCGGCGGCGTTCGTCCTCGCGTACATCCTGCTGGGCGGGCTGTCGTCCGCGGTGTACAACGAGGTGCTGCAGTTCTTCGTGATCCTCGCCGCGCTGATCCCGCTGACCGTCGTGGGCCTGAAGCGGGTCGGCGGCTGGGACGGCCTGAGCGGCAGCCTGGGCTCCGCGCACGGCGGCGACTTCATGACCGCCTGGGGCGGCACGGGCGTCGGCAGCGACAACCCGCTGGGCGCCAACTGGCTGACCATCGTGCTCGGTCTGGGCTTCGTCATGAGCTTCGGCTACTGGACGACCAACTTCGCCGAGGTGCAGCGCGCCCTGTCGGCCAAGAGCGCCTCCGCGGCCCGCCGCACCCCGCTGATCGCGGCGTTCCCGAAGATCCTCATCCCGGCCGTGGTCGTCGTCCCCGGCCTGATCGCCGCCGTCGTCGAGCCGAACCTCGGCAAGGACGGATCGCAGTACAACGACGCGATCCCGATGCTCATGGGCGAGTTGCTGCCGAACGGCGTGCTCGGCATCGCCGTCACCGGCCTGCTCGCGGCGTTCATGGCCGGCATGGCCGCGAACATCTCCTCGTTCAACACCGTGTTCACCACCGACATCTGGCAGCCCTACGTCAAGCCGCGGATGTCCGACGCCCACTACCTGCGGGTCGGCCGGGTGGTCACCGTGGTGGGCGTCGTCGCCGGCATCGGCACGGCGTTCATCGCGTCCTCGTTCAGCAACATCATGGCCTACCTCCAGACGCTGTTCTCGTTCTTCAACGTGCCGCTCTTCGCGGTCTTCATCCTCGGCATGTTCTGGAAGCGGATGTCGCCGGCGGCCGGGTTCTGGGGGCTGCTCGCGGGCACCGCGGCGGCGATGCTCAACTACTTCTGGCTGTACCGGGGTGGCGTGATCTCGATCCCCAGCGACCAGGGCGCCAACTTCGTGTCCTCGATCGTGGCGTTCGTGGCCGGTGTGGTCGTGAGCGTCGCGGTCACGCTGATGACCCGGCCCAAGCCGGCGGAGGAACTGCAGGGACTGGTGCACGGCACCCGCGCGCCCGACGCGGAGGAGCCGGCGGAGCCCGGCGACGCGGTCTGGTACCGCCGCCCGGCCGTGCTCGGCTGGGCCGCCGTGGTCGCCGCCGCCGCCTGCTACGTGCCGTTCTGGGCCTGACCGGGCCGTCCCACCACCAGCGAAGGAGCCGTCACCATGTCCGACCACCACACCCACGGCCTCGACGGAGGCATCGGCGGCCTCGACGGAGGCACCGGCGGGCCCGTGCCCGGCGCCGGTCCGGCCGCGCCGGGGCAGCCCGCGGCGGCTGCCGCGCAGCAGGTGTCCGCCTCCGCGGCCCGGCTGTTCGACATCCGGCGCGTCATCGGCGGCCTGTTCGTGCTGTACGGCGCCGTGCTGACCGTCGTCGGCGCCACCGACTCGGCCGCCGAGATCGCCAAGGCCCAGGGCATCCGGATCAACCTGTGGACCGGGCTCGGCATGCTCGCCCTCGGCGCCGCGTTCCTCGTCTGGCTGCGACTCAGCCCGACCGAGCCGCCCGCCGGCTCCGCCGAGGACGGGCCCGGGAGCGGGAGCGGGAGCGGGAGCGGGAGCGGGAGCGGGAGCGAGGCCACCGGCGGGGGCGGCCCGGCGCCGTCGGCCGGGCGTACGGCGACGGGCACGGTCCCGGCACCGCGGGAAGAACCGGCCACCGGGGAGTAGCGCCGCCGGAGGCGGCCGGGCGGCGGGGCGGGGTACCGGACAGGTGCCCCGCCCCGCCACCGCACGACAGCCGCCACCGTGCGACAGCCGTGGCCGCACGGCAGCCGCCGCCGTGCGACAGCCGCGGCCGGGCCTACGGCGTCCCCCGACCCTCCGTCAGCAGCCGGAGGGCGCGCTCCAGCCGCTGCTGCCGGGCCTCCGGGGTGAGCGCCTGCAGCAGCGGCAGCATGACGAGGTAGCGCGCCGTGCGGTCGAGCGCCTCGAAGGTCCGCCGGGCGGCCGGGTCCGCGTCGAACGCCGCCGCGAGGTCGGGCGGCACCTCGGCCGTCCGCTGCGATCCGTAGGCCGCCGCCCAGCGGCCGTCCTCCTGCGCCCGGCGCACCTCGGCGAGGCCCGGTTCGCGCATCCGGCCCTCGGCGGCGAGTTCGGCGACCTTCTCCACGTTGACCTGCGACCACAGGCTCCGGGGCCGGCGCGGCACGTACTTCTGCAGGTAGAACCGGTCGTCGAGGGAGCGCCTCCGGCCGGAGATCCAGCCGAAGCACAGGCCGGTGTCGACCAGTTCGTCCGAGGTGACGGACGGGATGCCGGACCCCTTCTTCGCCACCCGCACCCACACGCCCTCGTGCCGTGCGTGGTGCTCGCCGAGCCAGCGCTCGAACGCCCCGGCGTCCGCGAACGCGACGACCTCCGCACCGTCGATCTCGTCCACGGGCGCCGGGTCGGCGGCGGGACGCCGCCTCAGCACCCCTCCCCCACGGGCCGGCCGGCGCTGGACTCCCGGACGACCAGGCGGTGGCCGGGCCTGGCCCGCCTCGGCTCGCCGGCCCCGGCGCCCGTCAGCCGCTCCATCAGGGAGTCGACGGCGAGCCGCGCGATGGCCGCCTTGTCGGGGGCGATGGTGGTCAGCGGCGTCCCGGTGAAGCGGGCCTCCTCGATGTCGTCGAAGCCGACGACGGCGACGTCGCCGGGGATGCGCAGCCCCCGGTCGGCGAGGGCGCGCATCGCGCCGACCGCCATCGTGTCGTTGTAGGCGAAGACCGCGTCCGGGCGGGCGTCGCGGTCGAGCAGGGCCGCCATCGCCCGGGCGCCGTCCTCCCGCCCGTACGCGTCGGTGCCGACCACGAGGTCGTCCCCGCACGGGAGTCCGGCGGCGGTGAGCTCCTCACGCCAGCCGCGCAGGCGCAGGTGCGCGGGGCGGCGGGCGCTCTCCCGGCGTGCGCCGAGGAAGGCGATCCGGCGGCGCCCGAGGTCGATCAGGTGGCGGACGGCGAGCCGCGCGGCGGCGACGTTGTCGATCGCGATGTGGTCGTACGGCGCGTCGTACTCGCGCTCGCCGAGCAGCACCAGCGGCGCGGTGTCGGTGCGGGCGAGGAGGTCCTCCGTCTCCAGCTCGATGGGGCTGAGGATCAGGCCGTCCATGACGTGCGCCCGGAAGCCCTGGCAGACGAGGACCTCCTGGTCGCGGCGGCCGCCCGTGTGGTCGAGGAGCACGGTGTAGTCGTGGCGGGCGGCGGCGTCGATGACGGCGCCGGCGAGTTCGGCGAAGTACGGGTTGCCGAGCTCGGGCACGGCCAGGGCGAGGATGCCGGTGCGCCCTTTGCGGAGGTGGCGGGCCGTCAGGTTGGGCCGGTAGCCGAGTTCGTCGATCGCCCGCTGCACCCGCTCCCGCATGGCGGGGGTGACGTGCTGATAGCCGTTCACCACGTTGGAGACGGTCTTGATCGACACGCCGGCGCGCAGGGCGACGTCCTTCAGGCTGACCACGGTGTTCCTCTCGGCGGGCGGTTCGGCCGGCGGAGCGGCTGGCCGCGGCCCGCCGGGGCCTCGGGGACATTTCTACGCCGTCCGGGGCATCCCGCGCGGTACTCCTGCACGAGGTCGACCACAACCGGAAGGCGGTGGCCGGGGGACGGGCGGTCAGGGCGCCCGTCGGCCCCGGCGCGGTCAGCCCTGCCGGTGCCGGGCGGCCCCGGCGGGTCCGGCCGGCCGGGCGGGCCGCAGGTCGCGGCGTCCGCGGTGCCGGGGGACGTGCCCCGGCGCGGTCGCCGTGAGCACCGCCGCCAGCACCAGCGGGGTGACGAGCAGCACCATGACGAGACTCATCGCACACCTCCGTGTCGGGACCTCTTCGAGCGTCCGTCTGCCCGCAACGGGCCCGCCGCATACGCAGGATCCCGCGAACGGCCGAACCGGCACCCCGGCGGCCACCCCGGCGGCCACCCCTGCGCCCGTCCCGCCGAGCGCCCGCGGACGGCCCGGCGACGTCCTGAGGAGATCTTGAGGTTCGGCAGACCCGGGCCAGAGGTCCTGTCGGCACCTTGGGGAGCAGGCCGAAGGTCCGGGCCCTCGGTCCACCCCCGACAGCCCCGCAGCAGCCGCACCGAGCCAGGAGACCGCCATGCCCGCCGCTTCCCTGCCCCGCCGCCGCAGCTCCGACCAGGTCGGCGACGTCGCCGTCGTCCTGGGCACCCGGCCGGAGATCATCAAGCTGGCGAGCGTCATCCGCGGCCTCGGCCGGCGGGCCCGGGTGGTGTGGACCGGCCAGCACTTCGACGCCGACCTGTCCGACCGGTTCTTCGACGGGTTCGGCCTCCCCCGGCCGCACCTGCGGATCGACGGGGTGGGCGGCACCGGCCGGGGCGCCCAGATCGGCACCATGATCAGCGCGATGGACCGGCTCTTCGCGGCCGACACCCCGCATGCGGTCGTGGTCCAGGGCGACACCAACAGCACCTCCGCGGGCGCCCAGGCCGCGCACTACCGCGGCGCCGCCGTGGTGCACGTCGAGGCGGGCCTCCGCTCGCGCGACCGCGCCATGCCCGAGGAGATCAACCGCCAGCTGGTCGGGGTGCTGTCCGACCTGCACTGCGCGGCCACCCCGCAGAACGCCGCCAACCTCGTCGCCGAGTCCGCGGCTGATCGCCAGGCCCAGACCGGCCCCGCCCGGGTCGCCGCCCGCGGTGCGCCCCAGGCGCACGAACTTGTCGAAGACCCGCCGGAGGTCCTCCGGAGGGATGCCCCGGCCCTCGTCGTGCACCTCCACGACGGCCTCCGGTGCCGGGCCGGGTCGCCGCCCGGCCACGACGTGCACCCGGGTGCCCGCCCCGGAGAACTTCACCGCGTTGCCCACGAGGTTGCCGAACACCTGCACGAGACGGTCCCGGTCGCCCATGACGGGCACCGGGTCGCCCGCCACCGAGAGCACGACGCGCCGCCGCGCCGCCTCCGCCTCCAGGCCCGCCACGGCGGCGGCGGCCGCGGAGGTCAGGTCGGTCGGGAGGCAGCGCAGCGGCAGGGACCCGACGGCCAGCCGCTGCACGTCGAGGATGTCGTCGACCAGGCGGCGCAGGCGTCCCGTGTTGTCCTGGGCCAGCGACACCAGCTTCTCGTCGCGCGGGCTGCCGACGTGGCCGTCGAGCAGTTCGAGGGCCGCGTTGACGGCCGAGAGCGGGGTGCGGAGCTCGTGGCTGACGACGGCGACGAACTCGTCCTTCAGCCGGTCCGTCTCACGGCTGGCCCGGCTCATGTGCACGACGCCGATCTCGAGTTCGGCCCAGGCCGCGAGATCGGCCAGCGCCGCCAGGTCGTCCGCGCCGACCGCCCGGGGCTGCAGGTCGACGACGCAGAGGGTGCCTAGCAGGTGTCCGGACGGCCCGGCCAGCGGGCACCCGGCGTAGAAGCGGATCCCGGGCGGGCCGGTGACGAGCGGGTTGCCGCTGAAGCGGGGGTCGAGGGTGGCGTCCGGCACGACGAGCTGCCGCCCGGCGGCGACGGCCCGGGAGCAGAACGAGACGCTGCGCGGCTGCTGGGTGTCCGTCACACCGACGCACGACTTGTACCACTGGCGGTCCCGGTCGACGAGCGAGATCATCGCGATCGGCACCCGGAGCACGCGCTGTGCCAGCCGGGTGATCCGGTCGAACCGCTCCTCCCTGGGCGTGTCCAGGATCGCCAGCGCGTGCAGGGCGGCCAGCCGGTCCTTCTCCTCGTTCGGACAGCGTGCTGTCGCCCGGCGGCTCCGCCGGTTGCGCGGCCATCGCGTGGTCCTCCCTCCGGACGGCGTCCCGGCCCACCACGCTCGCCCGCCCGGGGCCGGGCCGCAACCGGCGGACCGGGTCACGGGAGGGCCGGCGCCCGGTCCGGGCCGGGGGCGGACCGCACGGCCGAGGGCGGCCGCGGCGGCGGCGTGGTGCAGCGGCACCACCGGGAGCGTGTGGGCCCGGCACGTCCCTGTCAATGCAGTCGGGCCATATTTGGGAGCGCTCCCACAATGTTTCGAAGAATTAGGCCGCTTGACCTGCACCGATGGGAGCGCTCCCGAATCTTCTGCCCGACGGCTTCCGAACCGCCGCCCGCGCTCCTACCGTTTTCGGCACGCACCCGGGCCGGCGCAGCCCGCCGTCCGGCATGCCCCCGCACCCACCCACGGAGGATCCATGACCTCGTTACTCGGCCGCGTACGCTCCGCCCTCACGGCCGTCGCCCTGCTGGTCGGTGCCGCCGTGCTCCCCACCGCCGTGGCCCCGCCGGCCCAGGCCGCCACCCAGCTGTGCGACACCTTCGGCTCCGTCCCGATCTCGGGCGGCCGCTACATCGTGCAGAACAACAACTGGGGCGACAGCACCCAGCAGTGCCTCTCCGTCACGGACACGGGCTTCACCATCTCCTCGGAGAGCCACAACAGGCCCACCAACGGCGCTCCGGCGTCCTACCCGTCCGTCTACGCGGGCTGTCACTACACCAACTGCACCAGCGGCAGCGGACTCCCCCTGCAGGTCAGCGCCTTCGCCAACCCGCAGACCAGCGTCGCCTACCGCACCGTCAACGGCGGCGAGTGGGACGCCGCGTACGACATCTGGTTCGACTCCTCCGCCAACCCGTCCGGCCAGAACAACGGCGCCGAGCTGATGATCTGGGGCAGCCACCGCGGTGCCCCGCAGCCCGCCGGGCAGAAGATCGGCACCGCCAACCTCGCGGGCGCCGGCTGGGACGTCTGGGAGGGCCGCCTCACCAACGGCGGCACCGGCTGGAACGTCGTCTCCTACGTGCGCCAGCAGGGCACCAACTCCCTGCAGGTGAACATCAAGGACTTCACCGAAGACTCCGCCAACCGCGGCTACCTGAACCGCAACTGGTACATGACGAGCGTGCAGTTCGGCTTCGAGCCGTGGATCGGCGGCACCGGCCTCGGCGTCGACTCGTTCTCCTTCACCACCAACGGCAGCGGTGGCGGTGGCGGCGGCGGCGGTGGCACGGGCAGCACCGTCGTCGGCCAGGGCAGCAACCGCTGCCTCGACGTCCAGGCCGCCGGCACCGCCGACGGCACGATCGTGCAGCTCTACGACTGCAACGGCAGCGTCGCCCAGAAGTGGCAGCGCTCCGGGAACACCCTGGTCAACCCGAACTCCGGCAAGTGCCTGGACGTCGCCGGGCAGGGCACCGCCAACGGCACCCAGGTACGCCTGTGGACCTGCCTCAACAACGGCGCCCAGCAGTGGCAGATCAACGCCAACGGCACCTGGGTGAACCCCAATTCGGGCAAGTGCCTCGACGCCGCGGGCCAGGGCACCGCCAACGGCACACGGCTCCAGATCTGGGACTGCTACGGAAGTGGCACCCAGCCCAACCAGGTGTGGTCGCTCCGCTGATCCCACCTCGGCCCGCCCACCTGGACGGGAACGGGGCGGGCAGGGTACAGGTCCCTCCGTACCCTGCCCGCCCCTTCACGTCCCCGCCCGCCCCTTCACGCCTCACGGCGGCCGGTGCCGTGGCCCCGGGCGGGGCCGTACGGATCGGCACTCTGCACGTCCCTCCCGAGGGTGGCCCCCCGCATCTCGGACGCCACCGGCACCGCTCCCGTGACCGTGACCGGGCGCGACGGGCTGCGGGAGCGCCGTGCAGCGACGGCGACGGAGCCGCCGCCCGGCGGCGTACTCGCCGGGCGGCGGCCCTCGTGCGTGCGTGCGCGGTGCGGACGGTGCCGGGGTGGAGCAGGTGCTACGGGTCAGCGGCAGTGGGTGGTGAAGCCGTTCGCCGCGAGGCCCTGGCAGAACGCGGTGCGGGCGGCGGCGTACCGGGAGATGCGGCCGTCGACGAACCAGGTGGTGTCCGGGGGGAAGTCGAAGGTGCCGTCCGGCACGGCGTCCCAGCCGTAGCGGAAGTCGAGGTCGATGTAGGTGACGGCGGTGACGACGCGGGAGAGGTCGTACGTGCCGGACTGGTTGGGGATCGGGCCGTTGTAGTTCAGCAGGCCGAAGAGACGCTGCATCCAGAGCGCGCCGCGGGCCTGCTCCATGCCGTCGGTGGCGCCGTTGTCGGCGGTGAAGTTCATCATGCCGCCCTCGGAGACGATCATCGTCTTGCCATGGTCCTTGGTGAACTTCATCATGCCGAGGACGTTGCCGTCGTAGTCCCAGTTCTTCCAGATCGCGGCCGGGTTGCCCCAGCTGTCGGTGCCGATGTACGGGTTGCGGCACTGCAGGGTGCCGGTGTCGTAGTTGTTCGGCGGGGTGCCGTTCCAGAGGTAGCCGTGGTCGTAGATCGGCAGGCAGAGCTCGTGCGCGAAGACCGAGACGCCGATCCGGTCGGTGACCGCGTCACCGGGGTAGAGCTGAGCGTACTCGCCGCGCACCGGGTGGTAGACGTACTGGACGTTGCCCTGGCGCTTCTGGCCGCCGATCAGGGAGCGGATCCGGGCGAACGCCCCCTTGTACGAGGAGCAGCTGCTGTCGGTGCAGTGGTAGGCGCTGCTGACCTCGTAGTCGATGCGGAGCAGGAACGTCGCCTGCGGGTACTGGTTGACGAAGGCGATCAGGGTGGCGAAGCGGTCGGTGTACCGGCCGTCGGCGAGTTCCTGGGTGACGGCGCGCGAGCGGGCGGCGCGGTCGCCGCCGGTGTAGCCGGGCGGGTTGTCCTTCCAGCTGATGCCGATCTGCACGGTGCGGCCCTGGGAGGCGAGGAAGGCGGCGTAGTCGCGGTGGGCGGGCGACACCCAGGTGCCGGAGGCGACCTCGTAGTAGACGGAGCCGCCTGCGGGGGCGTCGGTGACGGTGCTCATGTCGTCCCAGGCGGCCTTGGTGGACTGGCCGGCGAGCAGGATGCGCTGGGGCGGGGTGGCGGCGCCGGCCTGCGGCGCGGTGGCGAGGAGCAGGCTCGCGAGGAGGGCGAGCAGCAGGAGCGGCAGGGTCAGCAGGCGGACCGGCCGGTGCTGGGTGGGGGGCACGGGGTCTCCGGGGTGGGGAAGTGGGGGGGTGGGGGTTCCGGGGTGGGGAAGTGGGGGGGTGGGGGTGGGCTGCGGCCCGGCCCGCCCGCGCGGGCCGGGCCGCAGGTTCGGGGGTGGTGTCAGACGGTGACGGTGTAGGTGGGGGTCGACACCTGGAACGTCTGGTCGGAGCGCTGGTAGTCGAACCAGTAGGTGACCTTGTCACCGGACTTCAGCGTGACGGGCTGCTCCCAGCGGCCGGCGCCGGAGTTCCAGGTGAGGAAGTAGTTGCCCTGGGTGCCGCCGTTGACGGTGTAGTGCACGGTGACGAAGGTGGCGGTGAAGCCGGCCGGCTTGAACCAGATCGCCGGGGAGGAGCCGGTGGCCACGCCCTGGGTGTACGGCGCCTGGCTGCCGCTGGGGCTCGGCGAGTTGGTCGGCGACGGGGAGGCCGTCGGGGAGGGCGAGTTGGTCGGCGACGGCGAGTTCGACGGGGTCGGGGAGCCGGACGGCGGGGGCGGGGTGGAGCCGCTGCCGTTCACCCACTGGCCGCCGCGGAGCTCGTTGAGGAAGTTGGCGAGCACGGTCGGGTCGGCCTGGACGCGGGAGTCGCCCCAGTAGCCGTTGGAGCAGCCGGTGCCGCCGGCGGAGGCGCCGTCGGCGCACTGCCACAGGGTCTGGCTGTCCCAGTCGGTGTTGATGTAGGCGGCGGCGCGGATGACGTCGCGGTTCTGGTTGATCCAGGCGAAGTACGGGGCGTACCACTCGTTCCAGATGGTCTGGCCGGTGGCGGCGGTCTTGTTCTTCTTGAAGATGCAGCTCTTGGTGTGGGCGCCGGTCTGGTAGCCCTGCGGGGCCGACTCGGCGATCATCACGGGCTTGCCGTGCGAGCGGGCGAAGTCGAGGACGCGGTTCTGCAGGGCGACGGGGGCGGTGTCGTAGCTGCTGCAGCCCCACTGGGTGGCGAGGGAGCCGGAGTTGTAGAACGAGGAGAGCGCGACCCAGTCGACGTACTGGTCACCGGGGTACCAGTTGTTGTAGTGGTTGGGGTCGGTGACGACGTAACCCCACTCGGGGTGGTCCGGGTTGGCGTTGAGCGGCCAGGCGGCGCTCTGCCAGACGGTGGCGACGTTGTCGGCGCCGAGGGCGTCGATGCGGCCCTTGATGTAGACGAACGCCTGCTTGTAGAAGTCGGCGCTGTAGCAGTTCCACGGGCCGTCGAACTCGTAGCCGATGCGCAGGTAGACCGGGCGGTTGTAGCCCTTGAGCGAGGTGACCATCTGGTCGACCTTGGCACGGTACTGGCTGATCAGGCTGGGGCTGCCGGCGGTCACGTCGGCGTCGTTGCGGCCGATGACGGCGCGCAGCGGCTGGTTGTTGCAGCCGCTGGTGGCGTCGGAGAGGTACAGGCCGACGGCGAGCGAGGAGCCGGGGTAGGCGGCGAGCGTGGAGTTGAAGTCGACGCGGCCGGCGCCCCAGTCCGCGGGGCCGACGATGCCGGCGAGCGGCTCGGGGGTGCCGCCGAGCACGAGGTTGGTGTAGAGCGTGACGCCGCCGGGCTTGGGCGCGTTGAGCGAGGCCTTGTCGACGACGTCGGTCTTGTACTGGGCGAGGGTGTCGCTGTCCTGGCCCATGATCGACAGGATCTTGCCGTCGGCGGGCAGGTTGCGGGCGCTGACGGCGGCCTGGGCGGGCTGCTGCAGGGCCGGCGCGGCGAGGACGGCGGCCGCGGCGGCGAAGGCCGCGACGGCGGCCAGCCCTGCTCTGCGGAGGGGGCGCATGGAGGTGCTCCTTGGCGTTCCGGTGGGTGGGCCTCGAATGGTGCTGACCTTCGAATCCTCGCGTCAACAGTGTCGTAAACATTCGTCCGTTTTCGCAGCTCGCAGCACGTCACTCCGAAACAGGAATCCGGCTACGACACGGCCTTAACCCAGTTGCGACCTGCCAATTGCTCCGAAACTTGTATCGAAACAGTTGACACCAAGTTTCGATGAACGGCAGGTTGTGCACGGCGCCGCTGCCGGTCGGACCGGCCGGATCCGGCGCCTCCCCCACCCTTCTCCCGCCCCTTCCGGAGGCTCGCCATGGGTTCCCCCCGTGCCCGCAGATCCCTCACGATCGCCGCCGTCGCCGCAGCGACCGCCCTGCTCGCCACCTCGTGCTCCTCGGGGAGCGGGTCCGGCGACTCCGCCGGCGGGAAGATCACGCTGACCGTCGCGACCTTCAGCGACTTCGGCTACAAGCCGCTGATCGCGGAGTTCGAGAAGTCCCACCCGAACATCACGGTCAAGGAGCGGCTCTCCCAGCTCGACCAGCACCACAACAGCCTCTCCACCCAGCTGTCCTCGGGCAGTGGCGCGGCCGACATCGTCGCGATCGAGGAGGGCTACATGCCCAAGTTCCGCGAGGTGAAGGACAAGTTCGCCAACCTCGCCGAGTACGGCGCGAAGGACCGCAAGGACGCCTACCTGCCCTACAAGTGGGCGCAGGCCACCGCGGGCGACGACTTCGTCATGGGCTACGGCACCGACGTCGGCGGCCTGGCGATCTGCTACCGCAAGGACCTCTTCCAGCAGGCCGGCCTGCCCACCGACCGCGCCGAGGTCGCCAAGCTGTGGCCCACCTGGGACGCGTACTTCAAGACCGGCGAGACCTTCCGCTCCAAGGTCGCCGACCACGCGTGGTTCGACTCCGCGGGCAACGTCTTCACCGCGATGATGAACCAGACCGAGTTCGGCTTCTTCGACGGCTCCGACGCCTACATCGGCGACACCAACCCGAAGGTGAAGCAGTTCTTCGACGCCACCGGCGGCGCCGTCGAGAAGGGCCTGTCGGCCTCGCTCCAGCCGTTCAGCCAGCAGTGGAACGCGGGCATCAAGCAGGGCCGGATGGCCACGATGACCTGCCCGGCGTGGATGACCGGCCTCATCCAGTCCGCGGCCGGCCCGGAGGCCGCCGGCAAGTGGGACATCGCCGCGGTGCCCGGCGGCGGCGGCAACTGGGGCGGCTCGTTCCTCACCGTCCCCAAGCAGAGCAAGCACGTCAAGGAGGCCGCCGAGCTCGCCGCCTTCCTGACCTCCCCCGAGGCCGAGAAGGCGATCTTCCAGGGCCCGGCCGGCTCGCTGCCCTCGCTCACCGACGTCCTCAAGGACCCGGCCGTCCAGGGCACCAAGCAGCCGTACTTCGGCGACGCACCGACCGGCCAGATCTTCGCCGCGTCCGCGAGCGACCTCAAGCCGAGCTTCCGCGGCACCAAGGACCAGCAGGTGCGCGTGCCGTTCGGCAACGCCCTCGGCCTGGTCGAGCAGAAGAAGTCGTCCACCACGGAGGCCTGGGAGAAGGCCCTCACCGAGGCCAAGAAGAGCCTCTCGCACTGACCCGGTGGCGCCGGGGCCCCCCCCCC
>NZ_BPRL01000020.1:0-179326 GCF_045862635.1 Kitasatospora sp. NE20-6 | reverse complement strand
CACGTGTTACTCACCCGTTCGCCACTGATCCACCCCGAAGGGCTTCACCGTTCGACTTGCATGTGTTAAGCACGCCGCCAGCGTTCGTCCTGAGCCAGGATCAAACTCTCCGTGAATGATGACCCGTAATCGGGTTCACACCCGCGCAGAGCGGCACGGCAACCCCCGGAATAGGAAGTCCCGCGCACTGCGTCCTCGCTGTGTTTTTTGTACTACAAAAGGAATCTCCAACCCCGGAACAAGTCCGAGGCCGGGGATGTCAACATATCTGGCGTTGACTTTTGGCACGCTGTTGAGTTCTCAAGGAACGGACACTTCCTTCGGACCGCCTTCCAGCGGACCCTCCGGGTGTTTCGCTCTTTCGTGTTCCGAGCTTATCAGATGCTTTCCGCTCCGTTTACCGGAGACTCTTTCATCGGATTTGCTCTTGCCTTTCGGCACTCCCCGACTCTAGCAGAGTTATTCGGTCCGCATTTCCTGGTCGATTTCTCGAATAGGTGCGCGACAGGTCGCTCATCAGAGTTTGGGGGTCCGCCACCCGGTCACGACCGGTTTCGGCGACTCGTCCAACGTTAGGGCACCGGATGACGAGCGTCAAACACGCGGGGCCGGATCTGGCTGGATCCGGCCCCTGTGGGGTGTCGTGGCTGCTCAACCACCGCGCATTTTCGGCCGACTGACGTCAGCTGGGCCGGACCTCGACGGCGGCGAGGTTGCGCTTGCCGCGACGCAGGACGAGCCAGCGGCCGTGCAGCAGGTCCGACGCGGCCGGCGAGGCCTCCTCGTCGGCGACCTTGGCGTTGTTGAGGTAGGCCCCGCCCTCCTTGATGGTGCGGCGGGCCCCGGACCGGCTCGGCGCCAGGCCGGTCTCGACGAGGAGGTCGACGATCGGCAGCAGCTCGGCGACCTCGGCCCTGGGCACCTCGGCGAGGGCGGCCGCCAGCGTGGCCGGCTCCAGGTCGGCGAGGTCGCCCTGGCCGAACAGCGCCTTCGACGCGGCGACGGCGCGCTCGTACTGCTCCGCCCCGTGCACCAGCGTGGTGAGCTCCTCCGCCAGCGCCCGCTGGGCGAGCCGGGCCGCGGGGCGCTCGGCGGTCTCGCGCTCCAGCTCCTCGATCTCCTCCCGCGAGCGGAAGGAGAAGATGCGCAGGAAGGTCGGGACGTCCCGGTCGTCCGCGTTCAGCCAGAACTGGTAGAAGGCGTACGGCGTGGTCAGCTCCGGATCGAGCCAGACGGTGCCGGACTCGGTCTTGCCGAACTTGGTGCCGTCCGCCTTGACGATCAGGGGGGTCGCGACGGCGTGCACCGAGTTGCCCTCGGCCTTGCGGATGAGGTCGGTGCCGGCGGTGAGGTTGCCCCACTGGTCGCTGCCGCCGGTCTGCAGGGTGCAGCCGTAGCGGCGGTTCAGCTCCAGGAAGTCCATGCCCTGGAGGATCTGGTAGCTGAACTCGGTGTAGCTGATGCCGGCGTCGGAGTTGAGCCGCCGGGCGACGGCCTCCTTCGCGATCATGTTGTTCACGCGGAAGTACTTGCCGACGTCGCGCAGCAGCGTGATGGCCGACATGCCGGACGTCCAGTCCAGGTTGTTGACCATGCGGGCCGCGTACTCGCCCTCGAAGTCGAGGAACTTCGAGATCTGGCCGTGCAGGCGATCGACCCAGCCGGCGACCGTCTCGGGGTCGTTGAGCACGCGCTCGGCATTGGGCTTCGGGTCGCCGATCAGCCCGGTGGCGCCGCCGACGAGGCCGAGCGGCAGGTTTCCGGCCTGCTGGATCCGGCGCATGGTGAGGATCTGCACCAGGTTGCCGAGGTGGAGGCTGGGCGCCGTCGGGTCGAAGCCGCAATAGAACGTGACCGGGCCGTCCGCGAACGCCTTGCGCAGTGCGTCCTCGTCGGTGGACAGGGCGATCAGCCCACGCCACCGCAGCTCGTCGACGATGTCCGTCACGGTCACGCTTCTCCTTCGGTCGCGTCCCGGCGTCGGTGCGGGCCCGGCATGTGGGCCCGAGCCTGGACGGCTCCAGCGTTCTAGAGAGTACGCGCATCGGGCCAGCGAGTTTCCGGGCGGCCACGGCGCGGACGGAAATTCCGTTGTTGCACCGGCCCCGGACGTTCACAGTGGACCCACCGCCGCGGGGCGGCAGTGACGGGTCCGGCCGTGCCCACGGGGCGCGGCCGCGCAGGGAGGTGGCCGGAACGATGCGCAACACGCTGGTGCTCAACGCGAGCTACGAACCGCTGACGACGGTGTCCCTGAAGCGCGCCGTCGTGCTGGTCCTGCAGGACAAGGCGGTCGTGGAGCACGCGCATCCGCTCCGGATGGTCCGCGGTACCGGGGTCGCCGTACCCGTGCCCCGGGTGATCAGGCTGAACCGGTACGTCCGCGTGCCGTTCCGACAACGCGCTCCGTGGTCACGGCGCGGTGTGCTCGTCCGCGACCAGCACCTGTGCGCCTACTGCGGGCGACGGGCGACCACCGTCGACCACCTCGTGCCCCGCTCGCGCGGCGGTGCCGACAGCTGGCTCAACACCGTGGCGGCCTGCTCCGAGGACAACCAGCGGAAGGCCGACCGGACACCCGAGCAGGCCGGGATGAAACTGCTGCGGCGCCCGTTCGAGCCGACCCCGGAGGCGACGCTGATGCTCGCCCTCGGCCTGCGCGACACCGAGATGCGCGAACTCGCCGCCTGGCTGCCCGCCACCGCCTGACGCCCGGCGGACGGGCGGGGACGTCCACGGCCGGCCCGATCGGGGGACGGGCCGGCCGTGGACGTGCCGCCGGATCAGCCCTTGGCCTGGAATCCCGTGGCGGTGCCGAAGTTCGCCGAGTGCTCGGGGAGCACGACGACCTTGCCGCCGCCGCTGAGCACCCGTCCCGAGGTCAGCAGCGAGCCGGTGTCCTGCGGGAACGCCCCGCCCTGCGTCTCCTGGCCCCCGGCGAGTGCGAACCGGCTGATGTGCGCGGGCTGGTCGAGCCGCGCGTCGACGGCGAGCAGCAGGCCGGTGCCGTTCTCCACGCCGACCGCGCGTGACGTGCGCTTCTCCGCGACGGCGGTCGTCCACACGGTCTTGCCGGTGGTGAGGTCGTAGGCGGTGACCGCGGTGGCGACGCCGCCCCCGGCCGGCCCGACGGTGGTGACCATGGTGTGCTCGTGGAAGTAGACCGTCGGTGCGACGTCGAAGGAGCCGCGGGCGGTGTCCAGGCGTCCGGCGGTGCCGGTCACCGGGATCTCGGCGGCCGGGTCGCCGGTGGCGCTCCAGGCGAAGATCCGGTCGTCGGCCGGGGTCTCGCCGCTGGTGGCGACCACGGCGGGCTCCGCGGACAGCACCGTCACGGTCTTGGGCTTGTTGTTGAGCCCGCGCCACCAGGTGACCTTGCCGTCGGCGGCGTTCAGCGCGACCGCCTGGTCGACCGGGGTGCTGTCTGCGCAGCTGCTGTGCAGGACGACCGTGGCCCCGGAGCCGCCGCCGGAGAGGCTGCAGAACTTGCCCTGCCCGGTGTACTGCCAGAGGTCCTTGCCGTCGGCGGCGGCCCAGGCGTAGACCTTGTCCTCGCCGACCGCGACCACCGTGTCGCCGAGGACGGACACCTTGGCGTCGTAGCCGTTCTCGGTGTCGGACAGGGTCTTCGTCCAGGCGGTCTTCCCGGTCTTCGTGTCGACCACCGCGAGTGCGGTGCAGGGGCTCTTGGCGTCGGTGCCGCTGCGGAAGAGCACGCCGCCGAGGCCGGTGCTGCCGACCGTCGCGGAGAGCCCGCAGGGTGCGGCGCCGGCGGTCGGGGCGGTGACGGACCAGGCGGGGGTGCCGTCGGCGAGCGCGTAGGCGTGCACGCCGGTGCCGTCCGCGCGGACGGCCGCGTCGGCGGTGATCCAGCTGCCGACCAGGGTGTCGTCGGCGCCTGCGGACGCCTCGGTCGGCTTGGCGGTCCAGGCCTTGGCGTGGGCGACCGTGACGGACGGCCCGGACGCGGTGCCGGTGCCCGCGCCGCCGCGGTCGGGGTCGTCGTCGCCGGTCGCCAGGATGCCCGCGGTGACGAGGACGGCGAGCGCGGCCACGCCGGCGCCCGCCCGGATCATCAGGGTGCGGCGGCCGGGGCCGTGGTCCGCCGAGACCACCGCGGACGCGGCCGACCGGGCGCGCTCGGCGAGCGAGGGCCGCGCGGGCGGCGCGCTCTCCGCCGGGTCCGGGGTGTCCTGGTCCGACGCGGCGTACTGCGGTGCGGCCGGCGGGAAGGGCGGGTGGCCCTGCGGATCGCCGGGGCCCTGGGCGTCGGGGCCCTGCGCCGGCTCGGTGTACGCCTCGTAGGGCTCGTACGCCTCGTAGGGCTGGTACGCCTGCTGGCCGCCGTACCCCTGGCCGGTGCCGGCCGGTGCGTGCAGCGGCGGCTCGGGGACCTGCTGCGCCGTGTCGGCGGCGGCCGTCCCGGGGTCCGCCGCGTACGGGGTGTAGGCAGCGTACGGGTCGGTGTAGGCCGGCGCGTACGGGTCGGCCGCGGGCTGCTGCTCGTAGCCGGTGGCGTAGTACCCCTGCTGGGGGTAGTACGCGTCGGTGCCGGCGGGGGCGGCGGTCTGCGGGGCGTCCCAGGACGCGGTCGGCTGGTACTGCTGCCACGCCTGCTGGTCGCCGGCGGCCGCGTACGGCTGCTGCCCGCCGGTGGTGGCCCACGGGTCCGCGGGCACGTCCGGCTGCGGCTGGTACCACTGCTGCTGAGGGTCGTAGCCGCCGTCGGGCTGCTGCCCGGCACCGTCGTGGGGGTACCCCTGGTCGTAGGTCCGGGGAGGGTCCTGAGCCATGAAATCCGTCCGTCCCGACTGCTGCTGCCAGCGGCCAGCATCTCACGGCCCGGACGGCGCCCGGCCGGAGCGTCGGCCGGGCCCGCCTGAGCGGCCGTCAGGCCGTGCTGCGGAGGATCTCGTCGATGCGGGCGGCGAGGGTGGTGTCGAGGCCCGTCAGGCCGCCCGCGCTGTGGGTGGAGAGGGCGAAGCGCAGGGTGCGCCAGCGGATGTCGATGTCGGGGTGGTGGTCGAGCTCCTCGGCCGCGACGGCGACGGTGTCGACGACCCGGATCGCGGTCGTGAAGCCGGCGGTCTCGGCGGTGCGGACGATCGCGCCGCCCTCCCGGTGCCAGTCGGGCAGGTCGGCGAGGGCGGCGTTGATCTCGTCCTCGGTCAGCCGGTTTCGGCTCATCGGTCAGCTCCCGTCGGGGCGGTCTGCGGTGGCCCGGCGCGGCCGGCGGACCAGTTCGCCGCCGCAGTTGGGGCAGGTGGCGGCCATGGCCCCGGTGCAGTCCGGGCAGAACGTGCACTCGTAGGAGCATAGGAAGGCGGCGGCGTCCGGGCGGAGCGACACTGCGCAGCGTTCGCAGATCGGGCGCATCTCCAGGGCCACGGGGGTTCCTTCCGGGTCGGGCCGGCGGCGGGTCAGGTGAGCAGGAGGCGGGTGACGGCCACCAGGCCGACGACCACGATGACGGCGCGCAGCACCGGTGGCGGCAGGCGGCGTCCGACGCGGGCGCCGATCTGGCCGCCGGCGGCCGAGCCGGCGGCGATCAGCAGGACGACCGTCCAGTCGATCTCCGCCACGAAGAGGAAGAACACCGCGGCGACGCCGTTGACGATCAGGGCGAGGACGTTCTTGGTGGCGTTGATCCGCTGCATGTCGTCCTGGAGCAGCATGCCCATCAGGGCGAGCAGCAGGACGCCCTGGGCGGCGCCGAAGTAGCCGCCGTAGACGCCCGACAGCAGGACGCCGGTGAGGAGCAGCGGCCCGGCCTCGGGGGGCGGGCCGGCGTCCGCGGCGCGGCGGGCGGCCATCGCGCGGGCGACCCGCGGCTGGATGACGACGAGCACGAGGGCGATCAGGATGAGGGCGGGGACGATCGCGTCGAACGCCGAGCTGGGGAGCTGCACGAGCAGCCAGGCGCCGGTGAGGCCGCCGACGAGGGAGGCGGCGCCGAGGCGCAGGAGGCGGGTCCGCTGGCCGGCGAGTTCGCGGCGGTAGCCGATGACGCCGCTGACGGAGCCGGGGACGAGGCCGAGGGTGTTGGAGACGTTGGCGGTGACGGGGGGAAGTCCGATCGCGAGCAGCACGGGGAAGGTGATGAGCGTGCCGGAGCCCACGATGGTGTTGATGGTGCCCGCGCCGATGCCGGCGAGCAGCACCGCGAGGCCCTCCCAGAGCGTCATCCGTCCCGTCCTCCTTCGTGCGTCAGCAAGGATCATGCCGGAGGCCGGGTGTGTGCGGACCGGTCCGTTCCGTGATACCGGACACAGCCGCTCCGGGCGCGGCCGTTCCCCCGGTGCGGCCGTTCCCCGGGCGGAACGGGGGCGGGGCGTCCGGGGGCGGGGTGTCCGGGGGCGGGGGTGTCCGGGGGCGGGGGTGTCAGCGGCCGGCGGTCTCCCCCGTCAGCCAGACGGCGAACGGGACGGTGCCGCGGACGTCGGGCCGGTCGGTGGTGAGTGCTCCCGCGCGCAGGGCCCGTCCGACGCCGCCCGGCAGCGGCACCGGCAGCTGGAGTGCGCGGCGTCCGGTGACGGCCCGCCAGGTGCGGGCGAGTTCGCGGGCGTCGGCGGGCTCGGGGCCGACGACCTCGATCCGGCCGAGGCGCGGCGGGCGCTCGGCGGCGTCGGCGACGGCCCGGGCGGCCTCCGCGCAGGCGATGCTCTGCAGCCGGACGCGCGGCACGGGCAGCACCCGCAGGCGGCCGAGGAGGGTGAAGACCTCGCCGAGCAGTTCGTGGAACTGCGCGGCGCGGACGACCGTCCACGGGGTCGGTCCTTCGGTCACGGTGCGTTCCTGGGCGGTCTTGACCCGGTAGTAGCCGACGGGCACCCGGTCGCAGCCGACGACGGAGACGCAGACGTGGTGGCCGACGGCGGCGCGCTGCTCGGCGGCGAGCAGGTTGCGGGTGCCGGCGACGAGGGTGCGTTCGGCGGCCCTGGCGGAGCCGCGGCTGTTGCTGGCGTCGACCACGGTGTCGCAGCCGGCGAGGGCGGTGTCGAGGCCGGCTCCGGTGGTGAGGTCGACCGGGTGGTCCGGCGCGTGGCGGCTGAGGATGCGGACCTCGTGGCCGCGGGTGCGCAGTTCTTCGGCGACGCGTCGTCCGAGCGTGCCCGTTCCTCCGACAATGGCGATTCTCATGTGAGGGGGACGACGCAGCCCGCCCGGATGTGACACGGCTCCGGCCCGTGTCCCTCCGCGGCGGGAGGGTCACGGGCCGGAGCCGGTCAGGTCAGGTCGGCGCCGGGTCGGCGCCGGGTCGGCGCCGGGTCACTCGGGGTCGATCTTCGGGTACTCGCGGGTCTCGACGCGGGGGCGGGCGGCGCCCTTGCTCTCGGTGTCGACCGGGCGGGGTCCGGAGGCCGGCGGGGTGCCGTTGCCGCCGGCGATGCCGTTGAAGGCGCCGCCGATGCCCTTGAGGGCGTCGCCGATCTCGCTGGGGATGATCCACAGCTTGTTGGAGTCGCCCTTGGCGAGCTCGGGCAGGGTCTGCAGGTACTGGTAGGCGAGGAGCTTCTGGTCGGCGTCGCCCTCGTGGATGGCCTCGAAGACCGTACGGATGGCGGCGGCCTCACCGTCGGCGCGGAGCACGGCGGCCTGCGCCTCGCCCTCGGCCTGGAGGACGGCGGCCTGCTTCTCGCCCTCGGCGCGCAGGATCTGGGCCTGCCGGGCGCCCTCGGCGGTGAGGATCGCGGCGCGCTTGTCGCGGTCGGCGCGCATCTGCTTCTCCATCGAGTCCTGGATGGAGGTCGGCGGCTCGATCGCCTTGAGCTCGACGCGGTTGACGCGGATGCCCCAGCGGCCGGTGGCCTCGTCGAGGACGCCGCGCAGGCCGGCGTTGATGACCTCGCGGGAGGTGAGCGTCGATTCGAGGTCCATCGAGCCGATGATGTTGCGGAGCGTGGTGACGGTGAGCTGCTCGATGGCCTGGATGTAGCTGGCGACCTCGTACGTGGCGGCCCGCGGGTCGGTCACCTGGTAGTAGATGACGGTGTCGATGTTGACGACGAGGTTGTCGGAGGTGATGACCGGCTGCGGCGGGAAGGGCACGACCTGCTCGCGGAGGTCGATGCGGTTGCGGATGGTGTCGATGAACGGCACCACGATGTTGAGGCCCGCGCTCAGCGTGCGGGTGTATCGGCCGAAGCGCTCGACGATCGCCGCGCTGGCCTGCGGGATCACCTGGATCGTCTTGATCAGCGCGATGAAGGCCACCACGACCAGGACGACCAGCACGATGAGGACGGGTTCCACGTTTCTCCCCTAGACGACCAGGGCGGTCGCGCCCTGGATTTCGACGACGTCGACCTGCTGCCCCGGCTCGTAGACACTGCCGGGGTTGAGCGCACGGGCCGACCAGATCTCGCCGTTGAGCTTGATCCGGCCGCCCTCCCCGTCGACCTTCTCCTGTACGACTGCGGTGGCGCCGGTGAGCGCCTCGATGCCCGTCCTGACCGTCGGGCCCTTCTGCAGCTGGCGGTACGCGATCGGGCGGACGAACACCAGCAGGGCGACCGACACCGCGACGAACACGAGGAACTGCGGCACCACCCCGCCGCCGATCGCCGCGGTCAGGGCGGCGGCACCGGCACCGATCGCGAACATGGCGAACTCCGGCATCGCGGTGAGCACCAGCGGTATGCCGAGGCCGACGGCGGCCAGGAGCCACCAGATCCAGCTGTCCACAGGGCCATCCTAGGGAGGGGAGTGCTTACGACGCGTAGCTTCCCGCAGGTGGAGGGGCGGAAACCGGTCGTACGTGCGGATGCCCCGTGGTTCAGCGGAGTTCAGTGGTTCAGGCCGCCGTGGCGCCCGGCCCGTCCGGCCCCCTGGACCGGCGGGCCGGGTGGGGGCTCAGCCGAGCGGCAGGCCCTGCGCGGACCAGCGGTCGCCGTGGCGCTCCACGGTCAGGGGCAGGCCGAAGCAGAGCGAGAGGTTGCGGGCGGTCAGCTCGGTCTCGATCGGCCCGGCGACCAGCACCTTGCCCTGGCGGATCATCAGCACGTGGGTGAAGCCCGGCGCGATCTCCTCGACGTGGTGGGTGACCATCACCATCGACGGCGCGTACGCGTCCTGGGCCAGCGCGCCGAGGCGGCGCACCAGGTCCTCGCGGCCGCCGAGGTCGAGGCCGGCGGCCGGCTCGTCGAGCAGGAGCAGCTCGGGGTCGGTCATCAGGGCGCGGGCGATGAGGGTGCGCTTGCGCTCGCCCTCGGAGAGGGTGCCGAAGCGGCGGGTGGTGAAGCCGGACATGCCCAGGCGGTCGAGCAGGGCGAGCGCGCGGACCTCGTCGCTGGTCTCGTACTGCTCGTGCCAGGTGGCGGTCATGCCCCAGGCGGCGGTGAGCACCGTCTGCAGGACGGTCTGCTCGCCGGGGAGCTTGTCGAACATGGCGGCGCTGGCGAGACCGATCCGGGCGCGCAGCTCGAAGACGTCCACGGAGCCGAGCTTCTCGCCGAGGACGGCGGTGGTGCCGGTGGTCGGGTAGAGGTACGTGGAGGCGATCTGCAGCAGGGTGGTCTTGCCGGCTCCGTTCGGGCCGAGGATCACCCAGCGCTCGCCCTCGGCGACCGACCAGGAGACCTGGTCGACCAGCGCGCGCCCCTCCCGGACCACGGATACGTCCACCAGCTCCAGCACGTCACTCATGCCTACGCCTTCCCCTACTGCAGATGTCGGCCGTCCGGGGGCCGGCGGCATCGGCCTCTGGGTGCGGTCCATTCGTGTCTCGGTCGGTGCGAGCGGGCAGCGTACTCCCACCGGTCCGGCGGGGCGGGACGGGGTGCGCGGCACGCAGCACAGGGCAAACCTACGCCACGCGGATGGAGGAGTTGTCCGTAGGCTGGCGGGATGCTCGCCACACCTGCCGCCGATCCCTTCCAGGAGCCGCGCTCGGCCCGGCTCACCGCCTGGGGCAACGCCCTCCTCGCCGGTGCCGCGTCACCGGACGACGCCGCGACGGCCGTGCTCGGCCACGACGACTCGCACCGTGTCACCGGGCTGCCCGGCGACGCCGACGGCGAGCTCCACGCGCTGACCTGGGCCATGGGCCGGCTCCGGGTGATGGGCGTGAAGGGCCTGCGGCTGGCCCTGCCGGCCGCGGGGCACCCGCTGGGACTCACCGGCCCGGCGGCCTTCAACGCGGCGGCGCTGGTGGCCGGGGAGGCGGTGCTCGCGGTGGGGGCGCCGATCGGGTTCGTGCCCGAGGTCACGGAGTTCGGCCCGGCCGGGGACCGCTCGGCGACGGTGCTGTGGCGCTGCTCGGCGGTCGGTGACGGTCCGCCCGCCGACGTGCCGTCGCTGGACGAGGCCGAGCGGGAACTCGCGGAGGGGCTGCGGCAGGCCACCGTGCTGCTCGCCCGGCTGGACGTGGCGGGCGCCGGACCGGAGGCGCTGCGGGCGCTGGAGGCGTACCGGCGGCGGGGTCACGACGAACTGCTGGCACCCGGCTACCCGCCGCGGGCGGTGCGGGTGCTGCAGTCGGCGCGGCAGGTCGGGGCGCTGCTGTCGATCGCCGCGGGCGGGCACGGCGCCGCCGTGTCGGCGTCCGAGATGGCGGCCCGCCGGGAGGTGCTGGCGCCGCTGGAGCGGACCGCGCGCCGGGCCCAGACGGCGGCGTACAACGCGCTGGTCGACGAGGAGCGGCGCTGAGCGCGGCGGGGCTCAGGCCTCGCCGTTGCGGACCGCCCACAGGGCGGCCTGGGTGCGGTCCGCCAGGTCGAGTTTCATGAGGATGTTCGAGACGTGCGTCTTCACCGTCTTCTCCGACAGGTGCAGGCTGCGGGCGATCTCCCGGTTGGAGCGGCCGTCGGCGATGTGGCCGAGCACCTCGCGCTCGCGCTCGGTGAGGGTGCCGCCGCGGCCCTGGGCGGGCCGCGGGCCGTCGTCGGAGAGCAGGGCTTCGGCGAGCTCGGGCTGGAGCAGCACGTGCCCGGCGTGGACTGAGCGGATCGCCCCCGCCAGCGCCTCCGGGTCGACGTCCTTGTAGACGTAGCCGGCGGCGCCCGCGCGCAGGGCGGGCACGACGGTGCGGTGCTCGGTGAAGCTGGTGACGATCAGCACGCGGGCGCGGGAGCCCTGGTCGCGCAGCATCCGCAGGGCCTCGATGCCGTCGACGCCGGGCATCTTGAGGTCCATCAGCACGACGTCCGGGGCGAGCTCCTGGGCGCGGGCGACGCCGTCGGCGCCGTCGGCGGCCTCGCCGACCACCTCGATGTCGTCCTGCACCTCCAGGAAGGTGCGCAGTCCGCGCCGCACCACCTGGTGGTCGTCGACGAGCAGCACCCGGATCGGTGCGGAGCCGTCAGGCACCGGGAACCTCCATCTCCACGACCGTCCCGCTGCCGGGGGCCGACTCCAGTGTGAGGGTGCCGCCGACGGACGCCGCGCGGTCGCGCATCGAGACCAGGCCCAGGTGGCGGCCGGCCCGCCGGACGGTGTCCGGGTCGAAGCCGTGCCCGTCGTCGGCGACCCGCAGCACCGCGCCGCGGGCGGGGGTGCCGGTGAGCGACACCTCGACGCGCTGCGCGCCGGAGTGCCGCAGCGCGTTGTGCAGCGCCTCCTGGGCGACCCTCAGCACCGCCGCCTCCTGGGCGGCGGGCAGCGCCCGGACGTGCTGCGCGCCGAACGTGACGGCGGCGGTGTGCGCCCGGTCGAGCACCTGCACCTGGGAGGCGAGGGTGGCGGTGAGGCCGTCCTCCTCCAGGGCTGCGGGGCGCAGCTCCACGACGACGGCGCGCAGTTCGTCGGCGGCCTCGGCGGCGAGCCGGGCGACCTCGGCGAGTTCGGCGCGGGCCCGGGCGGGGTCGCGGTCGACGAGGGTGGCGGCGGCCTTGGCGGTGAGGCGCAGCGAGAAGAGCTTCTGCGAGACGGCGTCGTGCAGGTCGTGGGCGATCCTGGCGCGTTCGCCGGCGAGGGTGAGTTCGCGGCTGCGCTCGTACAGGCGGGCGTTGGCGAGGGCGAGGGCGGCGTGCGCGGCGAGGATGCGCAGCAGTTCCTCGTCGTGGGCGGTGAAGCCGCCGGCCTTGTTGGCGAGGAAGACGGCGCCGAGGACCTCGCCGCCGTCGACGATGGGCATGCCGAGGAAGTCGGTCATGTCGGGGTGGGCGGCGGGCCAGCCCTCGAAGGCGGGGGCCTGCCGGACGTCGGCGAGCCGGGTGGGGGTGGTCTCGTGGAGCATGGTGGCGAGCACGCCGTGCTGGCGGGGCAGCGGGCCGATCGCGCGCCACTGCTCGTCGGTGACGCCGTCGACGACGAACTGGGCGAAGCCGCCGTGGTCGTCGGGCACGCCGAGGGCCGCGTACTCGGCGCCGAGCAGCGAGCGGGCGGAGGCGGTGATGCGCCGCAGGACCTCGCGGACCTCCAGGTGGCCGCTCATGGCGAGCACGGCGGTGCTGATGGCCTCGATCCCGCCGAGGCAGGGATCGCAGGCGGGGGCGGGTTCCTCGGGCGGCATGGTGCCCACGCTACCGCCGGGCGCGGGGGCGGGTCATGGGTCGGCGGGTGTAGGACCAGGGGTGTACGCCGACGGGCGGCACTCCCCCGTGCCGGGGGTGTGCCGCCCGTCGTGCCGCCCGTCGTGGCGGTGCGGTGGTGCGGTGCGGTGCCGGGTCAGCCCTTCTGCATGACCTCGGGCTCGTGGCGGCGCAGCAGGCGCTGGACGAGCAGGGCGAGGCCGGTGGAGATGACCATCAGGGCGAACCAGTTGAGGAAGAGGTGGCCGATCGAGTGCTCCCACAGGCCGTCGATCAGCGGCACCCGGTTGGTGTAGCTGACCGCGGAGGTGTGGGCCAGGTCGAGGGTGTTGCCGCTCGCGGCGAGGCCCCAGCGGCCGGGCATCAGCCAGGCGAACTGCTCCAGGCCGGGCTTGTCGAAGACCTGGAAGATCGAGCCGGTGAAGACCATCTGGACGATGGCGAACATCACCAGCAGCGGCATGGTCTTCTCGGAGGTCTTCACCAGGGCCGAGATGGTGAGGCCGACCATCATCGAGGTGAAGCTGAGCAGGATGACGCCGATGGCCATCTCGACCGCGGGGAAGTTCGTGAGCAGCAGGCCCTCGGCGGGCAGCTCGCGGACCTTGAAGGCGATCGCGGAGATGACGGCGCCCTGGACGAAGCTGACCAGGCCCAGCACGACGATCTTGGAGACCAGGTACGCCGACCGGGAGAGGCCGGTGGCGCGTTCCCGTTCGTAGATCGCGCGTTCCTTGATGAGTTCGCGGACGGAGTTCGCGGAGCCGGAGAGGCAGGCGCCGAACGCCACCACCAGGAGGATCATGCGGGCGATGTCGTTGCGGCCGTTGGCGCAGGCGACGAGCCCGCAGTCGCTGGGGATGAACGCCGAGACGCCGCCGAGCACCAGGGGCAGCAGCAGCGAGAGCAGCATGAAGCCCTTGTCGGAGGCGATCACCGCGAGGTAGCGGCGGATCAGCGTCCACAGCTGGGAGCCCCAGCTCTGCGGCTTCGGCGGGCGCACCTGGGCAGCGGGCACGCTCGGGGTGGCGTGGTGCACCGGGGCGTCGACGTCGGCCGAGTACTGCCGGTAGTGGACGGAGCCGCGGTAGCGGCCGGCCCAGTCGTGGTCGGGGTAGTTCTCGAACGCCTGGAAGACGTCGGCCCAGGTCTCGTAGCCGAAGAAGTGCAGGGCCTCGGACGGCGGGCCGAAGTAGGCCACCGAGCCGCCCGGCGCCATGACGAGCAGCCGGTCGCAGAGGGCGAGTTCGGCGACCGAGTGGGTGACCACGAGCACGGTGCGGCCGTCGTTGGCGAGGCCGCGCAGGGTCTGCATGACCTCGCGGTCCATGCCCGGGTCGAGGCCGGAGGTGGGCTCGTCGAGGAAGATCAGCGACGGCTTGGTGAGCAGTTCCAGGGCGACGGAGACGCGCTTCTGCTGGCCGCCGGAGAGGGCGGTGATGCGGTTGTCGGCGCGCTTGTCGAGGCGCAGCTCGTACAGCACCTCGTCGATGCGGCGCTCGCGCTCGGCGGCCTCGGTGTCGCCGGGGAAGCGCAGCCGGGCGGCGTACTTGAGGCCGCTGCGGACGGTGAGCTCCTTGTGCAGGATCTCCGACTGCGGCACCAGGCCGATGCGGGAGCGGAGCTCGGCGAACCGCTGGTAGAGGTTGTGGCCGTCGTAGAGCACCTCGCCGCGGTCGGCGGGGCGGTAGCCGGTGAGGGCGCGCAGCAGGGTCGACTTGCCGGAGCCGGAGGGGCCGATGACGGCGACGAGCGACTTCTCCGGCACGGAGAAGGAGACGTCGTTCAGCAGGACCTTCTTGCCGCCCTTGAAGTCGACCTCGACGGTCAGGTGGCGGGCGGAGAAGGTGACCTCGCCGGTGTCGACGAACTCCTGCAGCTGGTCGCCGACGAGCACGAAGCTGGAGTGGCCGACGGTCAGGCGGTCCTGCGGGCCCATCAGCTGGCGCTGCACCGGCTGGCCGTTGAGGAAGATGCCGTTGTGGCTGCCGAGGTCGACGATCTCCCAGCGGCCGTCGGCGAGCTGCCGCAGCTCGGCGTGGTGGCGGGAGACCTGCAGGTCGGAGACGACCACGTCGTTGTCGAGCGCGCGGCCGATGCGGATGGTGCGCATGCCCGCGGTGAGGTTGCGCACCACGGTGGGGTTGCCGAGCCCGCCGGGCACGGACGGCTGCTGGGCCTGCGGCGGCACGTGCGGCTGCTGGGCGAAGGGCTGCTGCGGGGCGAAGGGCTGCTGCGGCACGGCGGGCTGCGGGGCCGGGGTGTTCCACTCCTGGTGGACCGGCGGCTCCTGCGGGGCCCACGGCTGCTGGGCGAGCTGCCCGGGCTGGGCGCGGCTGGTGGCGGCGGAGTGCAGGTCGGCGGCGTGCGGCTGGGCCGCGACGGGCGCCGAGAAGGCGAGCCGGGGCCCGTTCTGGGCGTTGCCGAGGTGGACGACGGCGCCCGGCGCGAGCGGCACGTGCTGGGTGCGGGCGCCGGCGGTGTAGGTGCCGTTGGTGGAGCCGTGGTCGACCAGCTGCCACGCGGTGCCGTCGAACGAGATGGTGGCGTGACGCCAGGAGACCCGCGCGTCGTCGAACGGGAAGTCCGAGGCCGGGTCGCGTCCGATGGTGTACGCGCGGCCCGGATCCAGCACGCGCTGCTGCCCGTTGAGCTCCAGTACGAGTTGCGGCACTGTCCGCTGCCCCGCTCTCTCGGTCCCCCGATTGGCTCCCCGCCCGGGGAGTCGTGCCTGTGATCTGACGGGGGAATCATTCCAGCCCCGCCGCCGTACCTGAAAGTCACCCGGGCCTGTTGTGACCGGCCGGCAACGAAACCGGGCCGCCGGGCGGACCTGCGCCGTCGTCCCACCGTGCGGACGCGGGACGTGGCGCCCGGGACGGGCCCGGTAGCGTGGGAGGCACCATGAACGTGACTGATCCGGCCGCAGAGCCCCTCCCCGCCCCGCAGCCGCGGACCGACGACGAGCGCACCCTGCTGGTCAAGGTGTTCGGCAAGGACCGCCCCGGCATCACCGCGGGCCTGTTCGCGACGCTCGCCGGGTTCGGCGTCGACGTGATCGACATCGAGCAGGTCGTCACCCGTGGCCGGATAACGCTGTGCGTCCTGGTGACGCCGCCGGACTCGCCGGGCGCCGAGGGCGGGCTGCGGGTGACCGTGCACCGCTGGGCGGAGTCGCTGAAGCTCCAGGCCGAGGTCATCTCCGGCACGGGGGACAACCGGCCCCGCCGTGAGGGCCGCTCGCACGTGACCGTGCTCGGCCACCCGCTGACCGCGGAGGCGGTGGCCGCGCTGGCGGGCCGCATCAGTGAGGCGGGCGGCAACATCGACCGGGTGTTCCGGCTCGCGAAGTACCCGGTGACCGCGGTGGAGCTGGCCGTCTCCGGCCTGCCGACCGAGCAGCTGCGGGCCGGGCTGGCCCCGGCGGCGTCCGCGCTGGGCGTCGACATCGCCGTGGTCGGCGCGGGCCTGCACCGCCGGGCGAAGCGCCTGGTCGTGATGGACGTCGACTCGACGCTGATCCAGGACGAGGTGATCGAGCTCTTCGCCGCGCACGCGGGCTGCGAGCAGAAGGTCGCCGAGGTGACGGCCGCGGCGATGGCCGGCGAGCTGGACTTCGCCGAGTCGCTGCGGGCCCGGGTGGCGCTGCTGGCCGGGCTGGACGCCGACGTGGTGGAGAAGGTCCGCTCCGAGGTCCGGCTGACCCCGGGCGCCCGCACGCTGATCCGCACGCTGAAGCGGCTCGGCTACCAGGTGGCGATCGTCTCCGGCGGGTTCACCCAGGTCACCGACCACCTGGTGGAGCAGCTGGGGCTGGACTTCGCGGCGGCCAACACCCTGGAGGTCGCGGACGGGAAGTTCACCGGGCGCGTCACCGGGGAGATCGTGGACCGGGCGGGCAAGGCCCGCTGGCTGGCGAGGTTCGCCGAGCAGGCCGGGGTGCCGCTGGCGCAGACGGTCGCGATCGGCGACGGCGCCAACGACCTCGACATGCTGAACGCGGCCGGCCTGGGCGTGGCCTTCAACGCCAAGCCCGTGGTCCGCGAGGCGGCGCACACCGCGGTGAACGTGCCGTTCCTCGACACCGTGCTCTACCTGCTGGGCATCACCCGTGACGAGGTCGAGGCCGCCGACGAGCTGGACGGCGGCACCGCACCGTCCGGCGACTGACGCACCCGGCGGCGCGGGGGCGGCGGGGGCCGGAGCTCTCCCGCCGCCCCCCGCGCCTCCGCCGCGGTCAGTCCTGCGGCGTGTGGTACGACTCCAGCTTGGCGACCCCCGGCTCGACGGACTTCCACGGGCCCGCGAAGCTCAGCACCGCCACGGCGGACGTCGGGAAGCTGGTGAGGCGCAGCCGGTTGAGCGCGTCGCGGTCCCCCTCGTCCCCGGCGAGGACCTGGGTGAGACCGAGCACGCCGGGGTTGTGGCCGACCAGGATCAGGTCGGCGAACTCGTCCGGGGTCTCCTGGATCACCGCGATGATCTCCCCGGGGGCGGCCTCGTAGACGCGGTCCTCGTAGACCGTGCGCCGGGCCCGCTTGGGCAGTTCGTGCGCGGCGAGCTTCCAGGTCTCGCGGGTGCGCAACGAGGAGGAGCAGAGCACGTAGTCGGGGTTGATGCCGGAGTCGGCGAGCCAGCGGCCCGCTTCCGGCGCCTGGTGGCGGCCGCGGTCGGCCAGCGGCCGGTCGTGGTCGGGCACCTGGTTCGGCCAGTCGGCCTTGGCGTGACGGAAGACGATGATCCTTCGGGGTGTGTCGGCGCTCATACCCCTAGAGCTTTGCAGAAAATGCGCCGCCGGGCGCGTGGTCCCGGTCGGCGCCACCCGCGGGTGTGCCGCCGGGCCCGGCGGCGGTCAGCCGATCCGGGCGGCGACCATCGCGACGACGGCGACGAGCACGACCACGCCGGCGATCACCCCCATGAGCTGGAGGAGCTTCTTCTGGCCGTCCTGCGGATCCGGTTCGAGCACTGGCATGGGCCGAGTGTCGCATCCGGACGGCTGCGCGCCGGAACCGGGGTCGGGCTCAGGGCGGGGTCGGGCCGGGACCGGGCTCAGGCCGGGACGGCGGCGGCCGGCACCTCGTCCTCGACGTGGCGGTCGCGGCCCGCGCGGCTGCCGACGAGCATCTGCGGGAGCAGCAGCAGGGCGAGCAGGCCGAGGGGCAGGTACCACCGGCCGGTGGCCTGGTAGAGGCCGCCGACCAGGATCGGGCCGGGGATGGAGATGAGGTAGCCGACGCCCTGCGCGAAGGCGGAGAGCTGGGCGACGCCGCCGGGGGTGCGGGCGCGCAGGCCGATCATGGTGAGTGCCAGCGGGAAGGCGCACATGGACAGGCCGATCAGGCAGGCCCACAGCCAGGACGCCGTGCCCGCGGCGAGGGCGAGGCCGGTGTAGCCGGCGATGCCGCACAGGCCGAGCACGACGACGAACAGCCGCTGGTCGCCGCGGCGGACGGCGAGGCTGGGCAGGACGAAGGAGGCGGGCACGCTGACGGCCATCACGAGGGCGAGGAGGATGCCCGAGGTCGCGTCGGGGACGCCGGCGTCCTGGTAGATCTTGGGGAGCCAGCCCATCGTGGCGTACGCGCCGGTCGACTGGAGGCCGAGGAAGACGGCGAGCGCCCAGGCGGTGCCGGAGCGGGCGATCGGCAGTCGGCGGGCCCGGGCCTGACCGGCGCTCTCGCCGCCCTCGCGGTGGCGCAGGGCGAGGGCGAGCCAGAGGACGAGGGCCGCGGCGGCGAGCACGCTCCAGAGGCCGAGGCCGGCCCGCCAGCTGCCGCCGAGGGCGCCGGTGAGCGGCACGGTGGCGGCGGCCGCGACGGCGGTGCCGACCGACAGGGCCATCGAGTAGAGGCCGATCATCGGGCCGACCCGGTCGGGGAAGTAGCGCTTGATGACGACCGGGAGCAGCACGTTGGCCAGCGCGACGCCGGCCAGGGCGACGGCGGTGAGGAGCAGGAAGGCCGCGGTGCCGCCGGCGAAGGCGCGGGCGGCCACGCCGACGGTGACGGCCCCGGTGCCGGCGGCGATCGCGGCGATCGGGCCGATCCGGCGGGCGAGGCCGGGGGCGGCGAGGCCGAAGACGGCGAAGCAGAGCGGGGGGACCGCGGTGAGCAGGCCGGCGACGCCCGCGCTCATGCCGAGGTCGGCCCGGACGTCGTCGAGGAGCGGGCCGAGGCTGGTGACCACGGGCCGCAGGTTGACCGCGGCGAGGGCGACGGCGGCGGCGAGGAGCCAGCCGAGGAGCCGGGGGCGGGCGGGCGCGGACGGCGGGGCCTCGGCGCGGGTGGGGGCGGCAGGCCCTGCTGCGGTCGACATGGGCCCATCATAGAATGATGGGATGAATTGGTGCACCCGGTTCGGCGGAACACGGCCGAAGCCCGGAACGGCTAGGGTCTGAGGCCCCCGACACAGAATCAGGAGTCCCCGTGGCACTGTCGACCACCCGCCGCACACCGCTGTCCGATCAGGTGATCGCACAGCTGCGCGCCCAGATCACCTCGGGCGAGTGGCCGGTCGGCTCCCGCATCCCCACCGAGGCCGAACTGGTCGAACAGCTCGGGGTCGCCCGCAACACCGTCCGCGAGGCCGTCCGCGCCCTCGCGCACAACGGCCTGCTCGACATCCGGCAGGGCTCCGGCACGTACGTGCAGGCCACCAGCGAACTCGCCGGCGTGATGCACCGCCGCTTCGCCGACGCCGCGCAGGAGCAGGTCGCCGAACTCCGCGCCAGCCTGGAGATGTCCGCCGCCGGGCTCGCCGCCGCCCGGCGCACCGCCGCCGACCTGGAGCTGCTCTCCGGCGCCCTCGACCGGCGCGACCGGGCCTGGGGGTCCGGCGACCCCGAGGCGTTCGTCCAGGCCGACGCCGCCTTCCACCAGGCCGTGGTGGCCGCCGCGCACAACGACGTGATCGCCGCCGTCTACGCCGACCTCGGCGAGGTCATGCGCGCCCACCTGCGGCGCGACGTCGGCCCCGAGCTGGTCCCCGAGCGGTACGTCCCCCACGACGGCATCCTCGACGCCGTCCGCGCCGGGGACGCCGTCCGCGCCTCCGCCGAGGCGGGCCGGGCCATCGGTGCCTGCGGCGCCCTCGACACCACCGGCTGACCGCGCCGCTCCCCCGGGCCCCCGCCGCCCCCGCCGCCCCCGGACACGCGAACGGCGGCGCGGGGAGCCGGGCTCCCCGCGCCGCCGTGGCCGCCCCCGCGGGCGGCGGACGTCAGGCGCCGATGGCGTGCAGGCCGCCGTCGACGTGCACGATCTCGCCGGTGGTCTTCGGGAACCAGTCCGACAGCAGGGCGACGACGCCGCGGCCGGCCGGCTCCGGGTCGTTGAGGTCCCACTTCAGCGGCGAGCGCTGGTTCCAGGTGTCGGCCAGCTCGCCGAAGCCCGGGATGGACTTCGCGGCCATCGACCCGATCGGGCCGGCCGAGATCAGGTTGCAGCGGATGTTCCGCTCCCCGAGGTCACGCGCCAGGTAGCGGTTGGTCGCCTCCAGCGCGGCCTTCGCCGGGCCCATCCAGTCGTACTTCGGCCACGCGAACTGCGCGTCGAAGGTCAGGCCGACCACCGAGCCGCCGTCCTGCATCAGCGGCAGCAGCGCCATGGTCAGCGACTTCAGCGAGAACGCCGAAACCTGCATCGCGGTCGCGACCGACTCCCACGGGGTGTTCAGGAAGTTGCCGCCGAGCGCGTCCTGCGGCGCGAAGCCGATCGAGTGGACGACGCCGTCGAGGGTCGGCAGGTGCTCGCGGACCTGCTCCGCGATGCCCGCCAGCTGCTCGTCGCTGGACACGTCCAGCTCCAGCACCTTCACGGGCTTCGGCAGCTTCCTCGCGATGCGCTCGGTCAGGCTCGGCCGCGGGAACGCGGTGAGGATGATCTCGGCACCCTGCTCCTGGGCCAGCTTCGCGGTGTGGAACGCGATGGACGACTCCATCAGCACACCCGTGATCAGGATGCGCTTGCCCTCAAGGATTCCACTCATGGTCAGTGCCCCATGCCCAATCCGCCGTCGACGGGAACGACGGCTCCGGTGATGTATGCGGCCTCGTCGGAGGCGAGGAAGCGGACCGCGGAGGCCACCTCGGCGGGCTGGGCGTAGCGGCCCAGCGGCACCCCGGCGACGATCTCCTTGCGGCGCTCGTCGCTGAGCACCGCGGTCATGTCGGTGTCGACGAAGCCGGGCGCGACCACGTTGATCGTGATGTTGCGCGAACCCAGCTCGCGGGAGAGCGAGCGGGCGAAGCCCACCAGGCCGGCCTTGGAGGCCGCGTAGTTCGCCTGGCCGGGCGAGCCGGTGAGGCCCACCACCGAGGAGATCAGCACGACGCGGCCCTTGCGGGCGCGCAGCATCTTCGCGGCCGCGCGCTTGACCACGCGGAAGGTGCCGGTGAGGTTGGTGTCGACGACGGAGGTGAAGTCCTCCTCGGACATCCGCAGGAGCAGCGTGTCCTTGGTGATGCCGGCGTTGGCGACCAGCACCTCGACCGCGCCGTGCTTCTCCTCGATCTCCGCGAAGGCCGCGTCGACCTGGGCGGCATCGGTGATGTCGCACTTGACGGCGATCACCTCGTGGGCGGCGAGCTCCGCCGGGACGTCGCCCGAACGGCTGGTGATGGCGACCTTGTCGCCTGCCTCCGCGAAGGCGCGGGCGATCGCGAGGCCGATGCCCCGGTTGCCTCCGGTGACGAGAACCGAGCGGCTCAACGATCCACCTCTCTCCCTGGTTGGCTGGGCCCGTCGGGAGGCGGCCGGTGGCCGCCGGGCCGCTGCGGTACGCCGTGACGCGTACGCACTGTGACGCTATCGGTCCCCGTCGGCCCGCGACGAATCGACGTCCCACAGGTCCGTCCGGCGGGAACTGTGACATCCCGACAATGGCTCCCCCGTGCGGGAACAACCGACACCGCCGTACCCGTTGCCCTCTGGGCGTACGCATCACGCGCGGCGCGCGGAGCGAGGCCCGGCACACGGTCGGTGACAAGGAAGCGGGAGCACGGATGACCGAGGCACAGCCCCCCAGGACGACCGGGCGGCGCGGCCGCCTGCTGACGCTCACCGCCCTCGCCGCGGCCGTGGGGGCCGCCGCATGGGCCCTGCGCGACCTGCCCGCGGCATTCGGCGGACGCCCCGACGGCGCCCGCGAGGAGCGCATCGGCCGCTCCCCGCAGTACCGCGACGGCGTCTTCCACAACGCCCCGTCCGAGGTGGCCGGCGCGGCCGCCCCCGGCACGCCCAGCTCGGAGACCGTGCGCCGGATGCTCTTCGACCGCGAGGGCCGGGTGCCCGCGCTGCCGGTGCCGACCGTCCGCCCGCAGCACGGCGCCGCGGCCGCCGAGGGCGTCGAGATCGTCTGGTACGGGCACGCCTCGGTGCTCGTCGAGATCCAGGGCAGCCGGGTGCTGCTCGACCCGATCTGGAGCGACCGCTGCTCGCCCTCCGCGCACGTCGGCCCGAAGCGCCTGCACCCCGTGCCGTCCGACCTGGCCGAGGTGCCGCCGGTCGACGCCGTGCTGATCTCGCACGACCACTACGACCACCTCGACATGGCCACCGTGAAGCGCCTGGTCACCCTGCAGTCGGCGCCGTTCCTGGTGCCGCTCGGCATCGGCAGCCACCTGCGGCGCTGGGGCGTGCCCGAGCACCGGATCATCGAGCTCGACTGGGACGAGACCTGCACCCTGGGCGACCTCACCCTCACGCTCACCTCGGCGCACCACTTCTCCGGCCGCGGCACCACCCGCAACACCACCCTCTGGGGCTCGTGGGTGATCGCCGGCCCGAGCCGCAAGGTCTACTACACCGGTGACTCCGGCTACTTCGAGGGCTACGCGGCGATCGGCGAGCAGCACGGCCCGTTCGACGCCGCACTGGTGCAGATCGGCGCGTACGACGAGGCCTGGGCCGACATCCACATGACGCCGGAGGACGCCGTCCGCGCCCACCGGGAGCTGCGCGCGGGCCTGCTGGTGCCGGTGCACTGGTGCACCTTCAACCTCGGCCTGCACCCGTGGTCCGAGCCGGTCGAGCGGCTGCTCGTCGAGGCCAAGGCGCAGGCGGTGCCGCTCGTCGTGCCACGGCCCGGCGAGCGGGTCGACGTCGACCAGCCGCAGGAGCTCGACGGCTGGTGGGAGACGATCGCCTGACGTCCCGCCACTGGTTCCCCGGGGCGACGGCCCGGGGCGGCGGCCCGGGGCGGCGGCCCGGGGCGGGGCGGTCGCGGCCCGCCGGGGTGGGCAAGGGCATCGGCACGTTCTGCGGCGGCTCCCGCCCCGCGCCCGAGCGGTTCCGCGTACGGATGGTGCACGGGCCGCGGCCGGTGCCGCACGACGGCATCGGCGCCCCGCCGAACCCGGGCTGACACGCCGTGTGGTAATCCGCTGGCCCGCAAACCCCGCGACGGGCCATGATGCGATCGGGTGCCCCTGCGCGGGGCACCCGACGACCCCGACCGTACGACCCAGGGAGCCCGATGCCGCCCACACCCCGCGCCGTCGACCCGCTGTTCCTCGGCTATCCGCTGCGCACGCTCGCCGACGCCGCGCTCGGCCGGGCCCGAGAACTCGGCGTCACCCACGCCGACTTCCGGCTGGAACGGGTGCGCAGCGCCGCCTGGCGGCTGCGTGACGCCCGGCCCTCCGGCACCTCGGACACCGTGCAGCTGGGCTTCGCCGTCCGGGTGCTGCTCGACGGGGCCTGGGGCTTCGCCGCCGGTGTCGACCTGACCGTCGACGCCGCCGCGCGGGTCGCCGAGCAGGCCGTCGCGGTGGCCCGCCTCTCCGGGGGGATCAGCCGTGCGGCCGGCTCGCACGACGTCGTGGAGCTCGCCGACGAGCCCGTCCACGCGGACGCGGTGTGGCTGTCCTCGTACGAGGTCAACCCCTTCGACGTGCCGGACGCGGAGAAGACCGCGCTGCTCGCCGACTGGAGCAGCCGGCTCCTCGCCGCCGACGGCGTCTCGCACGTGACGGCGGCCCTGCTGACGGTGCAGGAGAACAAGTTCTACGCCGACACCGCGGGCACCGTCACCACCCAGCAGCGCGTGCGGCTGCACCCGTGGCTGGAGGCGACCTCCGTCGACGAGCGCACCGGCGCCTTCGACTCGATGCGCACCATCGCCCCGCCGGCCGGCCGCGGCTTCGAGTACCTGCGCGGCACCGGCTGGGACTGGGACGCCGAACTCGCCGAGCTGCCCACGCTGCTCGCCGAGAAGATGAAGGCCCCGACCGTCGACGCGGGCCGCTACGACCTCGTGGTCGACCCGTCCAACCTGTGGCTGACCATCCACGAGTCGATCGGCCACGCCACCGAGCTGGACCGTGCCCTCGGCTACGAGGCGGCCTACGCGGGCACCTCCTTCGCGACGTTCGACAAGCTCGGCTCGCTCGCGTACGGCTCCGGCCTGATGCACGTCACCGGTGACCGCACCGCCGAGCACGGCCTCGCCACCATCGGCTACGACGACGAGGGCGTCGCCACGCAGTCCTGGGACCTCGTCAGGGACGGCACCCTGGTCGGCTACCAGCTCGACCGCGCCATGGCGAAGCTCAAGGGCCTCGGCCGCTCCAACGGCTGCGCGTTCGCCGACTCCCCCGCGCACGTGCCGGTGCAGCGGATGGCCAACGTCTCCCTGCAGCCCGACGCCGGCGGCCCGGACACCGAGGGGCTGATCTCCCAGGTCGAGAACGGCCTCTACATCGTCGGCGACCGCTCCTGGTCGATCGACATGCAGCGCTACAACTTCCAGTTCACCGGGCAGCGCGCCTACGCGATCCGCGGCGGCCGCCTCGCCGGGCAGGTCAAGGACTTCGCCTACCAGGCCACCACCACCGACTTCTGGGGCTCGATGAGCGCCGTCGGCGGCCCGCAGACGTACGTGCTCGGCGGCGCCTTCAACTGCGGCAAGGCCCAGCCCGGGCAGGTCGCCGCGGTCAGCCACGGCTGCCCGTCCGCTCTCTTCCGCAACGTCAACGTGCTCAACACGCAGCAGGAGGCCGGTCACTGATGAGCGGGATCAAGCCCCACGAGCTGGTCGAGCGCGCCCTGGAGCTCTCCCGGGCGGACGGCACCGTCGTCATCGCCGACGAGGACTCCACCGCGAACCTCCGCTGGGCCGGCAACGGCCTCACCACCAACGGCGTCACCCGGGGGCGCCGCCTCACCGTGATCGCCACCGTCGACGGCGCCGAGGGCACCGCCTCCGGCGTGGTCTCCCGGGAGGCCGTCACCCTCGACGAGGTCGAGGGCCTGGTGCGCGCCGCCGAGGACGCCGCCCGTTCCGCCGGACCCGCCGAGGACGCCAAGCCGCTGATCCCGGCACGGCCGGCCTCCGCGGACTTCACGGCGCCGCCCGCCGAGACCTCCGCCGAGGTGTTCTCCGCGTTCGCCCCCGCCCTCGGCGAGGCGTTCGCCCGGGCCCGCGCCAACGGCGAACTCCTCTACGGCTTCGCCCGGCACGAGGTCACCAGCAGCTACCTCGGCACGTCCACCGGCCTGCGGCTGCGCCACGACCAGCCCACCGGCACGGTCGAGCTGAACGCCAAGACCGCCGACCTCACCGGCTCCGCCTGGGCCGGCGCCGCCACCCGCGACTTCACCGACGTCGACGTCACCGCCATGCACGCCGGCCTCACCCGCCGGCTCGGCTGGGGCGCCAAGCGGGTCGACCTTCCCGCCGGCCGCTACGAGGCGCTGCTGCCGCCGTCCGCCGTCGCCGACCTGCTGGTCTACCTCAGCTGGTCGTCCGGCGGCCGGGACGCGGTCGAGGGCCGCACGGTCTTCTCCAAGGCCGGCGGCGGCACCCGGATCGGCGAGCGGCTCAGCCCGCTGCCGCTGACCCTGCGCTCCGACCCGGCCGAGCCCGGCATCGAGGCCTCGCCGTTCGTCCTCGCGCACGCCTCGGGCGACAGCGACTCGGTGTTCGACAACGGCCACCCGCTGACCCCCACCGACTGGATCCGCGACGGCGAGCTGGTCAACCTCCTCACCACCCGGCACTCCGCGGCCCTCACCGGCCTGCCGCTGCACCCGCCGGTCGACAACCTCGTGCTGGAGACCGCCGACCAGGCCGCGGCGCCCACCCTCGACGAGATGATCGCCCGCACCGAGCGCGGCCTGCTGCTCACCTGCCTCTGGTACATCCGCGAGGTCGACCCGGCCACCCTGCTGCTCACCGGCCTCACCCGGGACGGCGTCTACCTGGTGGAGAACGGCGAAGTGGTGGGCGCCGTCAACAACTTCCGGTTCAACGAGTCGCCGGTCGACATCCTCGGGCGGATCACCGAGGTCGGCCGCACCGAGCGCTGCCTGCCCCGCGAGTGGGGCGACTGGTTCACGCGCGCCGCGATGCCGCCGGTGCGGGTCGCGGGCTTCAACATGAGTTCGGTCAGCCAGGCCTCGTAGGAGGTCCGGCCCGCGGAGGGGGAACGGAAGAAGTGGACGAGAAGCAGACGGTCAGGATCTCCAAACGGCTGTCCCGCATCCTGCGGCACGATCCGGCGTCCGTCGGCATCACGCTCGACGACGCCGGGTGGGTCGGGGTGGAGACCCTGCTCGCCGCCCTGGCACGGCACGGCGCACGGGTCGGCCGGGCCGAGCTGGACCACGTCGTGGCGACGAACAACAAGCGGCGCTTCGCGTTCTCCGAGGACGGCCTCTCCATCCGGGCCAGCCAGGGGCACTCCGTCGAGGTCGACCTCGGCCTGCCCCCCTCCGACCCGCCCGCGGTGCTGTACCACGGCACCACCGGGCGGGTCCTGGAGGCGGTCCTCCGCGAGGGGCTCCGTCCGATGGGCCGCCGGGACGTCCACCTGTCGGTGGACACCGAGACCGCGGTGCGGGTCGGCTCGCGCCACGGGCGCCCGGTGGTGCTGGTGGTGGACGCCGCCGCGATGGCCGCCGACGGCCACGAGTTCCGCGTCAGCGCGAACGGTGTCTGGCTCGCCGACGCGGTGCCCGCGCAGTACCTCCGCACGGTCTGAGCCCCCGGACCCCGGTGCGGCCCCGGCACGGCGTACCGTGAACGGGGCCGCACCCGTGGGAGGGTACGCGCACGGACGAAGGCGGTTGGAGATGGCGAAGAGCCCCGGCAACGGACAGGTCTTCCGGATCACCGGAGCACGCAGCAGCCTCACCGAGGACGTGCGCGGGCGGCAGCGGCGGTACGTGATCTCCATGCTCGTCCGCACCGTGTGCGTGCTGCTGGCGGTGGTGCTGTGGGACGTCCAGCGCTTCGTGGCGTTCGCGGCGCTGGGCGCGGCCGTGCTGATGCCGTACTTCGCGGTGCTGATCGCCAACGCCGGCCGCGAGCGCGCGCCGGGACTGCCGAGCACGTTCGACGTGTCGCCGCAGACCCCGCTGATGCTCGGCCCCGGCGGCCGGGGCGGCGGCGGACGGCCCGAGGGCGCCGGCTCCGCCCGCCCCGCGGACGCCCCGGACGCGGACGGCACGGGCGGAGCGCCCGGCGGCCCCGGCGGCACAACCGGCACGACCGGCACCGACGGCGACGTCCGGACCGACTGAGTCGCACCCGGAGCGATCACCCGTTACGTCCTGTTCTGCCGCGGTTCGCCCGGCAGAAGGCTCAGTGGAAGCTCAGATTAATCATGAAAGACCTAGCCACGCGGGGGTTGGGCCGTGACATACTGCGTACGCGCTCCGCATCCCCCGTCGGAGCGACAGACCGACGCCGGGCGGCTCCCCCCGTGGCTGCCCGGCGTCGTCATGTCCGCGTACGGGCGGCTGCCCGGCGGGTGCGAGACTGGCCGTGAACACTCCGGCAGCACCCGACAGGACGGCATCGCATGAACACCCCTCCGCTCGGCCTCTTCGGCGGCACCGACGGCCCCGACGGCCCGCCGGCCTGCTCCGGCAAGGGGTGCCGCAGCGCGGCGGTGTGGGTGCTGGTGTGGAACAACCCCAAGCTCCACACGCCGGACCGCCGCAAGACCTGGCTGGCCTGCGACGAGCACCGCGAGCACCTCACGCAGTTCCTGGGGGTGCGCGGCTTCCTCAAGGAGGTCGTCCCGCTGGACGGCTTCACCGGCTGAGGACGCCCGGCCCCGGCACCGGCCCTGCCGGCGGACGGCGGCGTGCCCCGACGACCCTCCGGCGGCAGGGAATCACCGTCCGGGCCGGTCAGCCGCCGATCGCGGACATCGGGCGGTCGGGCTGGAGGAACTCCGGGTCGTCGATGCCCGCCCCGGCCTTCTTGCCCCACATCGCCGCACGCCACAGGGCACCGATCCGCTCGTCGGGGGCGCCGGAGCGCAGCGCCTCGCGCAGGTCGGTCTCTCCGGTGGCGAAGAGGCAGTTGCGCACCTGTCCGTCGGCGGTGAGCCGGGTGCGGTCGCAGGCCCGGCAGAACGGCCGGGTGACGGAGGCGATCACGCCGACCCGGGCGGGCCCGCCGTCGACCAGCCAGCGTTCGGCGGGGGCGGCGGCGCGGGCGGCGGCCGGCTCGGGGGTGAGCGCGAAGCGGGTGCGGAGCAGGTCGAGGATCTCCTCGGCGGTGACCATCTGCGAGCGGTCCCAGCCGTGCTGGGCGTCGAGCGGCATCTGCTCGATGAAGCGCAGCTCGTAGCCGTGCTCGATGCACCAGGCGAGCAGGTCGGCGGCCTCGTGGTCGTTGACCCCGCGCATGAGCACGGCGTTGAGCTTGACCGGGCTGAGGCCGGCGGCCTCCGCGGCGGCCAGGCCCGCGAGGACGTCGTGGTGGCGGCGGCGCCGGGTGAGGGTGTGGAAGACGTCCTCGTCGAGGGTGTCGAGCGAGACGTTGACCCGGTCGAGGCCGGCCCGCTTCAGGGTGTCGGCGGTCCGGGCGAGGCCGATGCCGTTGGTGGTGAGCGACAGCTCGGGGCGGGGTTCGAGCGCGGCGCAGGCCTCGACGATGCCGACCAGGCCGGGGCGCAGCATCGGTTCGCCGCCGGTGAAGCGGACCTCCCGCACGCCGAGGTCGCGCACCGCGATGCCGACCAGGCGGATGATCTCCTCGTCGGTCAGCAGGTCGGGCTTGGCCAGCCACTGCAGGCCCTCCTCGGGCATGCAGTACGTGCAGCGGAGGTTGCAGCGGTCGGTGAGGGAGACGCGCAGGTCGACGGCCTGACGGCCGAAGGTGTCGAGCAGCATGGCGGCGCCCTTCCCCTGAAAGCCGGGTGGCCCGGCCGCCTGTGCGGGCGGGCCGGGCCAGTCTAACGATGCGGCGGTGTCCGTCCGGGGGCCGTCCGGTCAGTGGGCTCCGAGCCCGGTGAGCGAACGCACCTCCAGTTCAGCGTACTTCTCCGGGTCGGCGGGCTCCTTGGAGAGGAGGGTGCCGATCCAGCCGGCGAGGAAGCCGATCGGGATGGAGACCAGGCCGGGGTTCTCCAGCGGGAACCAGTGGAAGTCGCTGTGCGGGAAGAGCGAGTTCTTGCCGCCGGAGACGACGGTGGAGAAAATCACCAGGGTGACCGAGCTGATCAGGCCCGCGTAGACGGAGCTGACCGCGCCGGCGGTGGTGAAGCGCTTCCAGAACAGCGAGTAGAGCAGGGTCGGCAGGTTGGCCGAGGCGGCGACGGCGAACGCGAGCGCCACCAGGGCGGCGGCGTTCAGCTTGTCGGCGAACAGCGCCAGCACGATGGCGACCGCGCCGATCGCCACGGCGGCGAGCTTGGCGGAGCGCACCTCCTCCTTCTCGGAGGCCTTGCCGCGCCGGATCACGTTGGCCCACAGGTCGTGGGCGAAGGACGCCGACGAGGCGAGGGTGAGCCCGGCGACCACGGCGAGGATGGTGGCGAAGGCCACCGCGGAGATCACCGCCAGCAGGATGGCGCCGCCGGTGGAGCCCGCGCCGCCGCCGAGTTCCTGGGCGAGCAGCGGGGCGGCGGTGTTGCCGGCCGCGTTGGAGGCCTTGATGGCCGTCGGGCCGACGATGGCTGCGGCGCCGAAGCCGAGGGCGAGGGTCATCAGGTAGAAGCCGCCGATGATGCCGATCGCCCAGAGCACGGACTTCCGTGCGGCCTTGGCGGTGGGCACGGTGTAGAAGCGCACGAGGATGTGCGGCAGGCCCGCGGTGCCCAGCACGAGCGCGAGGCCGAGGCTGAGGAAGTCGAGCTTGGTGGTGCCGGTGGTGCCGTACTTCAGCCCGGGTTCGAGGAAGGCCGCACCCTTGCCGCTGGCCTCGGAGGCCGCCCCGAGGAGGGTGGAGAGGTTGAAGTGGTACTTGGCGAGCACGAGGACGGTCATCAGCGCGGTGCCGGCGATCAGCAGCACGGCCTTGACGATCTGCACCCAGGTGGTGCCCTTCATGCCGCCGACCGCGACGTAGATCACCATGAGGGCGCCGACCGCGACGATCGTCCAGCGCTTGGCCCCGTCGCCGCTGACGCCGAGCAGCAGGGCGACGAGCGAGCCCGCGCCGACCATCTGGGCCAGCAGGTAGAAGATCGACACGACGATGGTGGAGACGCCGGCCGCGGTGCGGACCGGACGCTGCTTCATCCGGAAGGCCAGCACGTCGGCCATGGTGTAGCGGCCGGAGTTGCGCAGCGGTTCGGCGACGAGCAGCAGGGCGACGAGCCAGGCCACCAGGAAGCCGATGGAGTAGAGGAAGCCGTCGTAGCCGAAGAGCGCGATGGCCCCGGCGATGCCGAGGAAGCTGGCGGCCGACATGTAGTCGCCGGAGATGGCGAGGCCGTTCTG
Organism: Kitasatospora sp. NE20-6; assembly: GCF_045862635.1. NCBI lineage: Bacteria > Bacillati > Actinomycetota > Actinomycetes > Kitasatosporales > Streptomycetaceae > Kitasatospora > Kitasatospora sp. NE20-6. The sequence continues at coordinate 149,175 of NZ_BPRL01000020.1, read as the reverse complement.
GAAGCCGGTGAAGCCGCGGCCTCCGGCGTAGAAGTCGGCGGCGTCCTTGGTCTGCCGGCCGGCCCAGATCGTGATGCCGAGCGTGGCGAGCACGAACACGCCGAAGAGGGTCATGGTGATGCCGCGGTGGTCGCTCGCGGCGCTGGCCAGGGCGTTCATTCGGCGGCCTCCCGGGGCGCGTCGACGGCGGCGGGCGCATGGGCGGTACGGATGGCCTCGGACGGCGGGTCGAGCCGGCGGTCCGCGTAGCGGGCGTACCAGGCGGCGATCGCGAAGGTGGAGGCGAACTGCAGCAGGCCGAGCACCAGCGCCACGTTGATGTGGCCGATCACCTTGGTGGCCATGAAGGCGGGCGCGTAACTGGAGAGCAGCACGTAGAGCAGGTACCAGACGATGAATCCGGCGGTGACGGGGAAGGCGAAGCTGCGGAAGGCCGACCTGAGGCCGCGGAACTCCTCGCTCTCCTCGATGCGTCGGACCTCTGCGGCGGCCCCGGGGGCCGGTGGGGTGTCCACTCGGTGTCTCCTGACGTCTTCGGGTGCACGGGTGGATCGCTGGGGTGTGAGGGGCATCACAGGTGCGGTGCGGCTGCATGCTAGATCCACCGCGCGGGCGCGGGACAGCGTCTGCGCACGATCGGGTCCGGGCACCGCCCGATCTGGCCGAAAAGTGTCCGCGCACGACCGAGGGGCGGGCCCCCGCGGGCCGGGGCCCCCCCCCGGGCGGGCGGGGGGGGGGGGGGGGCGCCCCCCCCCCCCCGCGCGGGGGGGCCCCCGCCGCGCCGCCCCCCGCCCCTCGGTCCGGGCGTGGTGCGGCGCGCGGCGCGCCCCTTCCGGAGCGCGGTGCGCGCCCCTTTCAGAGCGCGATGCGCACCTTGAGCGCGGAGCGGTCGTCCATGGCGCGGTAGCCGTCCGGCACGCCGTCGAGGCCCACGGTGCGGTCGAAGACGAGGCCGGGGTCGATGGCGCCGGAGAGCACGTCGGGCAGCAGCTCGGGGATGTACGCGCGGGCCGGGGCGACCCCGCCGCACAACGACACGTTCCGGCCGAACATCTGGCCGAGGTCGACGCCGGCGCTGCCGCCGTGCGGCACGCCGACGTAGCCGACCGCGCCGCCGTCGCGGGCGATCGAGATCGCGGTGCGCATCGACTCGGCGGTGCCGACGGCCTCCAGGACGGCGTGCGCGCCCTGACCGCCGGTCAGCTCCTTCACGGCCTCGACGGCGGCGTCGCCGCGCTCGGCGACCACGTCGGTGGCGCCGAAGGCGCGGGCGATCGCGGTACGGGCCTCGTGCCGGCCCAGGGCGATGATCCGGCCGGCGCCGAGCCGCTGCGCGGCGAGCACGCCGCACAGGCCGACCGCGCCGTCGCCGACCACCGCGACGGTGGCGCCGGGCCGCACGCCCGCGGAGACCGCCGCGTGGTGGCCGGTGCTCATGACGTCCGAGAGCGCCAGCAGGCCGGGCAGCAGCTTCTCCTCGCCGGCCGTCTCCCGCGGCAGCTGCACGAGCGTGCCGTCGGCGTACGGCACGCGGACGGCCTCGCCCTGGCCGCCGTCCGAACCGACCTCGCCCCAGAACCCGCCCTCGGGGCAGGAGGTGTGCAGGCCGTCGCGGCAGTGGTCGCAGGTGCCGTCCGACCAGACGAACGGCGCCACGACGAAGTCGCCCGGCCGGAAGCCGGTCACCGCGGGGCCGACCTCCTCGACGACGCCGAGGAACTCGTGGCCGATCCGCTGGCCCGCCGCCCGGGCCGCCACACCGCGGTACGCCCACAGGTCGCTGCCGCAGATGCAGGCGTTGACCACCCGGACGATCGCGTCGGTGGGCTTGCGCAGCACCGGGTCCGGCACCTCCTCGATCCGGATGTCGTTGGGGCCGTGGATCACGGTGGCGCGCATGGGGTGTCCTTCACGGGAGGGGGGTCTCGTCGGGGTGCTGACGACCAGGGGCAGGTCGAGAGGTTGTACGACTGCTCCGACGACCACTCTATTCCCGCGCGGTGCGGGTCACCGCCCGCGGCGATCGGCCCTGGGCGGCGGCCGCCCGGCCTTAGAGTGGTGCACCATGCATGCGATCCAGTCCCCGTGGGACGGCCCGGCCGGGCCCACGCCGTTCCCGGCCCCCCGTCCCGCCGCCGAGTCCGACGCCGGGTTCGCCGTCGTCGACGTCGAGACCACGGGGCTCGGCCGCTCCGACCGGGTCGTGTCGGTGGGTGTGTACCAGCTGGACGCGCAGGGCGAGGTGACCGGGCACTGGTACACGCTGGTCAACCCGGACCGCGACCCGGGGCCGGTCTGGATCCACGGCCTGACCTCGGCGATGCTCGCGGACGCGCCGTCCTTCCCGGAGATCGCCGGCGAGCTCGCGGAGAAGCTCCGCGGCCGGGTGATGGTGGCGCACAACGCCCTCTTCGACTGGAACATGCTCTCGCGGGAGTTCTCCCGGGCCGGGCTGAGCGCCCCGGTCGACCAGCGGCTCTGCACCATGGTGCTCTCCCGCGACCTGGGCCTGCCGCTGCCGAACGGCAAGCTGTCCTCGCTGGTCGCGCACTTCGGCGTGCAGCAGCGCCAGGCGCACAACGCGCTCGACGACGCCCGGGTGCTGGCCGAGGCGTTCCGGCCGAGCCTGCAGCTGGCCCGGCAGGTGGGTCTGACGCTGCCGCTCACCACCTGTGTCGCGGTGACCGACCTCGGCGAGGGCGACCCGCCCGCGCCGGCCCGCGGCTCGTGGTCGGCCTCGTACCGTCCGAGCCGCAAGCGGCCGGCCTGCCCGTACCCGAACCCGGGGCGGTGGGCGGACGGCTCGCCGCTGGTGCAGGGCATGCGGGTGGCCATCACCGGCGACACCGCCACCGAGCGCGAGCTGCTGGAGGACCGCGCCGTCGAGGCCGGGCTGCACATCGCGACCTCGGTGAGCCGGCTCACCAGCCTGCTCGTCACCAACGAACCGGGCAGCTGGAGCGGCAAGGCCCGCAAGGCCCGGGACCTCGGCACCCCGGTGGTCGGCGAGGACGCCTTCCTCCAGTTGCTCCGCGAGGTCGCCCCCCACCCCGGTGTCCGGGCGGCGGACGTCTAGGGCGTAGCGTGCCGGGTGTGTACCGATTTCTGCTGTCCCGGCGATGGGCGGTCATCACGCTCGTCGCGCTGCTGCTGATCCCCGCGATGGTCCGGCTGGGATTCTGGCAGCTGCACCGGCACGAGGCGCGGGTGGCCCGCAACGCGCTGATCGCCCACAACCTGAAGGCGCCGCCGGTCGCGTTCGACTCGCTCTCCACGCCGGGCTTCACGGTGCCGGGCGACCTCACCTGGCGCAGGGTGACGGCGGTGGGCACGTACGACACCGCGCACGAGTTCGTGATCCGCGGGCGCACCGAGCCCGGCGGCAGCAGCATCGGGTACTTCGTCGTGACGCCGCTGGTGCTGGCCGACGGCCGCGGCTCGGTGCTGGTGAACCGCGGCTGGGTGGAGTCCGGCGCCGACGCCACCAGCTACCCGGTGGTGGCCGCGCCGCCGGCCGGCCGGGTCACGGCGACCGGGTGGATGCGGGCGGACGAGACCACGGCGAGCAGCGGCATCCGCGACCGCGGCGGCCTGCCGGACCGGCAGTTCAAGCTGATCGACAGCACCAAGCAGGCCGGGCGCACCGGCGCCACCGTGCTGGGCGGCTACCTGGAGCTGGCCTCCTCGGTGCCGGCCGCCGGCGACTCGCCGACCCTGCTCGCGGAGCCGAACCACTCCGACATCGGCCCGCACATGGCGTACGCCGTGCAGTGGTGGCTCTTCGCCGCCCTGGTGCCGGTCGGCCTGGTCGTGCTGGCCCGCCGCGAGGAGAAGGAGCGGGCGGCGGCGCTCGCGGCGGCGGCGCCCGTCGAGGAGCTCGCCGCGGCCTGACCGGGCCGGCGGGCAACGGGCCCGGCACGGACGGGGGTTGGCGGGAGCGCTGACCTGGACCGGCGGGGGCCGACGGGGTTGACGGCCTTAATGGTCTAGTCCAAAGTGTGGGGCGACCGTTCTTCCGGCACGCTCTCACCCCCTCACACGGAGCGCCCCCATGACGCAGCACCGGTCCCTGCGCGTCCGCGGCCTCGCCGCGGCCGCCCCCCTGCTCCTCGCCGCCGGCGCGCTCGCGCTGCTGCCCGACCGCGCGGGCGCCGCCGCCGCCGAACTCCTCACCAACGGCGGCTTCGAGGCCGGCTCGCTCACCGGCTGGACCTGCTCCGGCACCTCGAAGGCCGACTCCGCCGCACCGCACGGCGGCGGATGGGCCCTCGTCGCCACCCCGGGCGCCGGCGACCTCGCGCCGTGCACGCAGACCGTCACCCTGCAGCCGAACACCGCCTACACGCTGGCCGCGTGGGTGAAGGGCCCGTACGTCACGCTGGCCGCCTCCGGCTCCGGCGTCTCCGCCTCCACCTGGACCGGCGGCACCGCCTGGACCAGGCTCACCCGCACCTTCACCACCGGCGCCTCGGCCGGCCCGGTGACCGTCACGGTGAGCGGCTGGTACGGCTCGGGCGCCTACGCCGTGGACGACGTCTCGCTGACCGGCGGCGATCCGGGCACACCGACCCCGACCCCCACCGCGACGCCGACCGCCACCCCGACGCCCACGCCCACGCCCACGACCACGCCCACGACCACGGCGACCCCGACGGCGACGCCGACCGGCGGTTCCACCGTCGACGTGTCCACCGGCAAGGAGCTCCAGGCCGCGCTGACCGCCGCCGTGCCCGGCCGGACGATCCGGCTCGCCGACGGCACCTACACCGGCAACTTCAAGGCCACCGTCCCGGGCACCGCCACCGCACGGATCACGATCACCGGCTCGCCGAACGCGGTGCTCACCACCTCCACCGGCGGCGGCTACGGCCTGCACCTCGACGGGGCCGCGTACTGGACGGTGCACGGCGTCACCGTCACCGGCGCCCAGAAGGGGATCATGGTGGACGCGGCCGACCACGTCGAGCTGGACGCGGTCACCGTGCACCACACCACCATGGAGGGCGTGCACTTCCGCACGTCGAGCAGCTACGGCGTGCTGCGCGGCTCGACCGTCCACGACACCGGCACGGCCCACGACGGCAAGGGCGAGGGCGTGTACGTCGGCACCGCCAACACGCTGACCGACCACAGCGACCACGTGCAGATCATCGGCAACACGATCGGCCCCGACATCGGCGGCGAGAACATCGACCTCAAGGAGGGCACGACCGGCGGCCTGGTGTCGGGCAACACCTTCGACGGCAACGGCCTCACCGGCGTGAACTACGACGACTCGTGGGTCGACGTGAAGGGCAACGGCTACGTCGTCGAGCACAACACGGGCACCCGCACCACCAACGACGGCTACCAGACGCACAGCCAGTACGCGGGCTGGGGCTGCGGCACCGTCTTCCGGGCCAACCGCTCCGACCTGACCGGCGCGTCCGGCACCGGCCGCTACGCCTTCGACCTCACGAACTACGCGGCGGGCTCCTGCCCGGCCACGATCACCGCGGACAACACCGTGACCGGCGGCGACGGCCTGGCGAACCCGGGCGTGCCGGTGGGCTGACGTGCCGCGCGGGCGGCGGCTCAGTGCCGGGTGTTCCAGAACCCGATGCCCAGCGCACCCCACCAGCCGATCTGGGAGACCAGGGCGGAGCACGCACCGCGGACGAGCAGCCGCCGCGGCGGGCGGGCTCCGCCCTGCTCCTGCAGCCGCCGGTGCAGGGTGCCGGCCTGGACGCCGTTGAGGGCGATCAGCAGCACCAGGACGAGTTTCACCTGGGTGAGGCCGGACTCCAGCCGGGGCTCCAGCAGGATGCCGCTCGCGGTCAGGCCGGCCAGCCCGGCCCAGACCGGCACGTGCAGGGGCGCGGTGGCCTCGACGACCTGCCGGAGCGTCCGGCGGCCGAGCAGCCACAGCGCGCCCAGGTAGTCGATGGCGAGCACCGCGCCGAAGCCGGCGACCAGGGAGACCAGGTGCACGAAGAGGGCGACGGTGTGCAGGGCCGGCCGGACGTGCACCTGCCCGGCCGTCCAGGCGCTCCCGGCCCACAGCGCGCACAGGCCGGCGGAGACCGCTGCGCAGCGGGCCGCCGGCCCGAGCGGAGGGAGGAGCCGGTCGGTCTGGGCCATGGCACTGCTCCGAACACGAGAGGAACCTTCGATTCCGGTTAGGTTTGCCTATCCTTCCCTTCCGCGTCAACCCGGCGCCGACAGGTGGGACCGACCCCACGCCCGGGCCGCCGACCGGGCAGGATGACCCCATGGATCTCGGACTTCAGCAGAAGGTGTACGTCACGACCGGTGCGACCCGCGGCCTGGGCCTCGCCTCGGCCCGCGAGCTCGTCGCCGACGGCGCCCGGGTGGTGGTCAGCGGGCGGACGAAGGAGTCGGTCGAGGCGGCCGTCGCCGAACTCGGCGGCCCCGGGCACGCCCACGGCGTGGTGGCCGACAACAGCGACCCGGCGACCGCGGCCGCCCTGGTCGAGGCGGCCCAGGAGCGGTTCGGCCGCCTCGACGGGGTGCTGATCAGCGTCGGCGGCCCGGCCGCCGGACCGGTGCTCGGCGCGGGCGACGACGCCTGGCGGGGCGCCTTCGAGTCGGTGTTCCTCGGCGCGCTGCGGATCGCCCGGGTCGCCGCGGAGGCCCTCACCGAGGGCGGTGTGATCGGCTTCGTCCTGTCGGGGTCGGTCCGCGAGCCGATCTCCGGCCTCGGCATGTCGAACGGCCTGCGGCCCGGCCTCGCCATGGCCGCGAAGTCGCTCGCGGACGAGCTGGGCCCGCGCGGCATCCGCGTCGTGGGCCTGCTGCCCGCCCGGATCGACACCGACCGCGTCCGGGAGCTGGACGCGCTGAGCGGCGACGCGGCCGCCGCCCGCACCCGGGCGAGCGCGGCGATCCCGCTCGGCCGGTACGGCACCCCGGAGGAGTTCGGCAAGGTCGCCGCCTTCCTGCTCTCCCCCGCCGCCTCCTACCTCACCGGCGTGATGGTGCCGGTCGACGGCGGCGCCCTGCGCGGACTCTGACGAGTCGTCAGACCACCCGGGGAGGCTTCGGCCCGGCGCGCCTGCGCCGGGCCGACACCTTGAGCCGCAGCTCGGCCGGCAGGGCGTCGAGCCCGAGGCTGGTGCGGGCGTTCTCCAGCGGCCCGGCGTCGAGCGCGTCCACGACGTCGCCCACGCCGCCGCCGGGCACCAGCCGCAGGGCCGCGCGCACCGACGGCCGGCGCGCCGTACCGACCACCGTCACGGAGACCTTCTCGACGTCCGGCAGCGCGACGGCCTCGGTCTCGACGGCGTCCGCGAGCGCCCGGGTGCGCAGTCGCAGCGCCGTGCCGTCGCCGTCGGGCACCGGTACGGTGACGGTGCCCGGCCCGGTGCGGCGCAGCTGGGTGTAAAGCCACCAGAGGGCTCCGGCCACGACCAGGGCGGGCACGGCGATCGCCACCGGCCACCACCAGTCCCGGTCCGACCAGTTGTGGCGTTCGGCGTCGCTGAGCACCGGCTGGTAGGTCTTGGTGAGCGGCCAGCCGTGCGGCATCGTGACGTCGAGCCGGTGGTAGAGGTCGAGGCCGCCGGCGAGCACCGCCAGCCCGCCGACGAGCAGCGCGAGGCCGGTGACGGCCAGGATCGTCCGGTTGACCGCGGACCTGCTCATCGGGGCGCCTCCTGCGCGAGCCGCCGGTGCCCGTGCCGCCGGCCGTCCGGGTCGGCGGGGCGTGACAGCCGGTGGCGGACGTCCAGCCGGTACGGGCCGGCGAGGTGGACACGGGCCAGCTCCTCCCGCAACTCGCGCTGCACGAAGGCCGGTTCGGCGATGCCGGTGACAGTGGCGCGGGCCTTGCTGCGGCCCGCCTTGACGGTGCAGCGCTCCACCCCGGGCAGCTCGGTGGCCCGCGCCGCGATCAGGGCCTCGACCCCGGCCCGGTGGACGGCCGCGCCCGGCCGCCGCAGCGGCAGCCAGTGGCGCAGGCCCGGCGCAAACGCCAGCACCCAGAGGAGGATGCCGAGCACCACGGCCCCGCCCGCCACGCCGAGCGCCCAGGGGTCGTCGACCCGGCGGTCCGCCAGGTCCCGGGTGACGTCCGTCCGCCACTGCCCGCCCGTGTGACCGGTGCGGACGGCCACGGCGTCGTACAGCAGTGCCCCGGCGAGCACGAGCAGGCAGGTGACGACGGTCGCGGTGGCGACGGTCCGCGCGGCCCGGGGCCGCCGGGACGGGCCGGGCGGCGCGGTCGGCCGCGGCCGGTCGTCCTCCGGCAGCGGCTCGGGCCCGTACGCGGACTGCGCTCCGGGATCCGGCAGCGGCTCGGGGCCCGGCTGCGGCTCGGGGCCCGATTGTGGCTCGGGGCCAGGCTGCGGGTCCGGCCCGGGCCCCGGGAGCGGCGGGCCGCTCACCGCAGGGCCGCCGGTGCAAGGCGTTCGACGAGCACGGAGACCTCCACCACCGGGGTGCCGGTGAGCGCCACGACCTGGTCGGCCGCCGCGTGGCGGGCCTTGCGGGACAGCTCGGCGAGGTCCGCGGGGTAGGGAAGCTCCAGGTGCAGGGTGATCCGCGCGGTGCCGCCGACCACCAGCACGGTGGCCCTGGGCGGCACGCCCCGGACGGCACGCGCCGCCCAGGTCTCCGCGAGCGCCTGCCGGACGGCCTGCTCGGCGAGCCGGGCGTAGACCCGGTCGGCCATCCGCAGGCGGCCCCGACGGGGCCCGGCGGTAGCGGCGGCCGCCATCAGCGGCGCCGGTCCCGGCCTCGCAGGAGATCGCCCAGGTCGCCGAGGTCGAGGTCGCCCTCCAGCAGGCGGCCGACGACGAATCCGACCGCCCCCAGCACGGCGACGAGCAGGAAGGCGGCGAAACCGCCGAAGTACCCGGCGAATCCCAGGGCCATGCCGGCCAGCAGGCCGACCAGGGCCAGGCTCATCCACTTCTCCTCGCGTTGCGGCGACAGGTGCTGCGACAGGTACGGCGGTGTACGACAGGTACGGCGATGTGCGGCGGCGGCCCCGGGTCGGGGGCCGCCGCGGTGCGCTACTGGACGCGGCCCTTGCGGGGCTCCTCCTCGTCCTCCTCGTCGGGCTCGTCGGGCAGGTGGACGTCGTTGACGGAGATGTTCACCTCGACGACCTCCAGCCCGGTCATCCGCTCGACGGCGTGGATGATGTTCTCCCGCACCTCGGAGGCGAGTTTCGGGATGACCACGCCGTACTCCACGACGAGGGCGATGTCGATGGCGGTCTGGCGCTCGCCGACCTCGGCCTTGATGCCGCGGCCGACACCGGCCTTGGATCCGGGCACGCGGTCGCGCATGGCGCCGAAGGTGCGGGAGAAGCCGGAGCCGAGGGCGTGGATGCCCGAGACCTCGCGGGCCGCCATTCCGGCGATCTTCTCGACGACGCCGACGGCGAGGGCGGTGCGGCCGCGTTCGGACGCGTCGGTGGCGGCGTCGGGCGCGTGGGCGGACTTCTGCAGGTCGGCGGGGGTCGGGGTCTGCGGCATGGCGGGGTCTCCTGTGGTTGCGTCTCCAGCTATATCGCAAATCAGCTCAACTCTGACATTCCGCCACACAAGCCGCGCGCCGGAGCCGGTCGCTCCCGGCCCGGAACGGCCCGGAACGGCCCGGAACGCGCGAGGGCCCGGACCACCCCGTGGTCCGGGCCCTGCGGAGGAGCAGGCGAACGCTCAGTCGCCGATGCCGGCGAGGTCGCGCATCCGGCGGTGCTGCGCGGCCCGCTCGGCCGCACGCTGCTCGTCGTACGTGCGGTCGGCGGCGCCCTGCAGCAGCGCCTTGGTCTCGATGACGGCGTTGCGCGGGGCGGCGAGCAGTGCGGAGGCGAGGTCGCGGGCGGCCTCCTCCAGCTCGGCGGCGGGCACGGCGAGGTTGGCCAGGCCGATGGCCGCGGCCTCCTCCGCGCCGACCCACCGGCCGGTCGCGCAGATCTCCAGCGCCCGCGCGTAGCCGACCAGCGCGGTGAGCGGCTTGGTGCCGCCCAGGTCGGGGACGAGCCCGAGGGCGGTCTCCTTCATGGCGAACTGCACGTCGTCGGCGACCACCCGCAGGTCGCAGCCGAGCGCGAGCTGGAAGCCCGCCCCCACGGCGTGGCCCTGCACGGCGGCGATCGTGACGACGTCGGGGCGGCGCCACCAGGTGAAGGCCTCCTGGTAGCCGGCGATGGCGGCGTCCGTCTCGGCGTCCGGGGCCGCCGCGAGCTCGGGGAAGGTGCGCTCGCCGGGGATGCCCTCGGGCGTGAACATCTGGCGGTCCAGGCCGGCCGAGAAGGAGACGCCCTCGGCGCGCAGCAGGACGACCCGCACCGTGCCGGGCAGGGTGGAGCCGATCGCGGCGAGCGCGCGCCACAGGGCGGGGCTCTGGGCGTTGCGGCGCTCGGGGTTACACAGCGTCACCACGGCGAGTTCACCCTCGACGTCGAGGCGGACGCCCGTCTTCTCCCGGTCCTGCGGGTCGGTGCCGACGGCGGGAGCGGTCATGAGGGTACCTCCAGTGCGGGACAGCAGGGCTACTGGAGAGTAACAAAACCGGGTGCGGCCGAAAAGTGCCGCCCGGAAACAGCGAACGGCGGCCCGGGAATCCCGGCCGCCGTACCGTCCTTCGCTGTCGGCCGCGTCACGCACCGCGCGGTCCGGCGCAGCTGTTCCGCCCCGGACCGCCGCGCACCCGCCGCTCCGGGACTGCCCGCCCGGCGCGGAGCCGAATTGTCTGATGAACCGTCAGGAACTCGCTGCAGCAGTCGCCTTGTTCTTGCCGCGCGTCGCACCGCCACGGCCCCGGAGGATCACTCCGGACTCGCTGAGCATGCGGTGCACGAAGCCGTAGGAACGACCGGTCTCCTCCGCCAGCGCGCGAATGCTCGCCCCGGAGTCGTATTTCCTCTTGAGATCGGCCGCGAGCTTCTCACGCGCGGCACCTGTTACCCGGCTGCCCTTTTTCAGAGTCTCGGCCACCCGTGCCTCCTCGTAGCTGTGCTCGGTCAGATTCCCATGATCACCCATAGCCAGTCTCCTGGCCACCCATTCGACAAGGTCGATACCGGGAAAGCGCAGTCTGCCGGTGGTGTCCCGACGGCACAAGGGCGCTCACCCTCGGTGCACGCGCCCCCGGGGCCGGCCGCCGCGCCGGGTGAATGGGCTGATCAGAACGGACGGCCCCACCGCGTACAGGCGGTGGGGCCGTCGTCAACAGAACCAGGGGGACCGGAATTCCCGGACACGCCCGCGGACCGGTCTTTCTACGACAGAGAGCTGACCCGGTGTCTACTCGCCGGTCAGGCCAGCGAGACGAGGTCGACGTAGGCCGGGCTCCAGAGGTCCTCGACGCCGTCCGGCAGCAGGATGATCCGCTCCGGCTGGAGCGCGTCGACCGCTCCCTCGTCGTGGGTGACGAGCACGACCGCGCCGCTGAAGGAGCGCAGCGCCCCGAGGATCTCCTCGCGGCTGGCCGGGTCGAGGTTGTTGGTGGGCTCGTCGAGCAGCAGCACGTTGGCGCTGGACACGACCAGGGTGGCCAGGGCCAGACGGGTCTTCTCGCCGCCGGAGAGCACACCGGCCGGCTTGTCGACGTCGTCGCCGGAGAAGAGGAACGATCCGAGGATCTTGCGGATCTGCACCAGGTCGGTGTCCGGCGCGGAGGACCGCATGTTCTCCAGCACCGTGCGCTCAGGGTCGAGCGTCTCGTGCTCCTGCGCGTAGTAGCCGACCTTCAGGCCGTGGCCGGGGATGACCTCACCGGTGTCCGGCTTCTCCACGCCCGCCAGCATCCGCAGCAGGGTGGTCTTGCCGGCGCCGTTGAGGCCCAGCACGACCACCTTCGAGCCGCGGTCGATCGCCAGGTCGACGTCGGTGAAGATCTCCAGCGAGCCGTACGACTTGGAGAGGCCGGCCGCGGTCATCGGCGTCTTGCCGCAGGGGGCCGGGTCGGGGAAGCGCAGCTTGGCGACCTTGTCGGAGACCCGGGCCTGCTCCAGGCCGGAGAGCAGCTTCTCGGCGCGGCGCGCCATGTTCTGCGCGGCGACCGTCTTCGTCGCCTTGGCGCGCATCTTGTCGGCCTGCGCGTTGAGGGTCGCGGCCTTCTTCTCCGCGTTGGCGCGCTCGCGCTTGCGGCGCTTCTCGTCGTCCTCGCGCTGCTGCTGGTACTGCCGCCAGCCCATGTTGTAGACGTCGATCGCGGCGCGGTTGGCGTCCAGGTAGAACACCTTGTTGACGACCGTGTCGACGAGCTCGACATCGTGGGAGATCACGATGAAGCCGCCCTTGTACGTCTTGAGGAAGTCGCGCAGCCAGGCGATCGAGTCGGCGTCGAGGTGGTTGGTCGGCTCGTCGAGCAGCAGGATGTCGGCGTCGGAGAAGAGGATCCGGGCGAGCTCGACCCGGCGGCGCTGACCGCCCGAGAGGGTGTGCAGCTGCTGCCCGAGGATGCGGTCGGGCAGGCCGAGCGCGGCCGCGATGGTGGCGGCCTCGGCCTCGGCGGCGTACCCGCCCTTGGTGAGGAACTCGGTCTCCAGACTCGAGTACTTCTTCATCGCCTTCTCGCGGGTGGCGCCCTTGCCGGTGGCCATCCGCTCCTCGTTCTCGCGCATCTTCCTGAGCACGGTGTCGAGGCCGCGGGCGGAGAGGATGCGGTCGCGGGCCAGCACGTCGAGGTCGCCGGTGCGCGGGTCCTGCGGCAGGTAGCCGACCTCGCCCGACCTCGTCACGGTGCCGCCGGCGGGCAGTCCCTCGCCGGCCAGCACCTTGGTGAGGGTGGTCTTGCCGGCGCCGTTGCGCCCGACCAGGCCGATGCGGTCGCCGGGGGCGACACGGAAGGAGGCGGATTCGATCAGGACGCGGGCGCCGGCGCGCAGCTCCAGGGCGTTCGCGGAAATCACGGCTGGGTCTCTCCAGGGACGGGGGCGGGGCACGGCGGCCGGGCATGGTGCAGGCGGGGGCGGGGATGCAGGCGTGAAGCCGGGGCGGCGGAGCTTCGCGAGTCCGCCGGCCGGCGCCTACTGCCCGGGGAACACAGCCATACGGCCCAGTCTACCGGGCGCCCGGAGGTTGCCTCCGGGCGTGCGCCGCCGGCCGCGCTCAGACCGGCGGACAGCCCTCCACCGGGGGGACCGCGGCGAACGGCAGCTGTGCGGCGGAGCACAGCGTCTCGGGCGCACCGCGGCGGGTGTCGTACACCCGGCTGCGGAGGACCGGGCCGTCCTCCACGACGACCCGGTGACCGTCGAGCCGGCGCAGGACGGCCTGCGGGCCGGCGTTCATCTGCCAGCCGCGGCCGGACAGCCGGAAGCCGTTGACGCCGCCGGGCAGCAGCTTGGCCGTGGTGCCCGCGGACGGGCAGGCCCGCGGCACCAGCACCGCGTCGTCGGTGTGCACCGCGCGCAGCGGGTCGTACGAGCAGCCCTGCGGCGGGCGGGAGTTGAAGCGGAGGTCGCCGTCGCGGTCGCGGAAGCCCATGGTGAGGGACGGGGTGACCACGGCCACCCACGGCTCGTCCTCCACCGCGGTCTGCAGGGCGGCGGCGGCCCGCTGCGCGGCGGCGGCCCGCTCCTGCTCCTCGGTGCGCTCGTCCGCCCCGGGCTCGCCCTCGGCGCGCAGCCAGTCGGCCAGGCCCGGCACGGCCCGGTGCCAGCGCACCTGGTGGTCGCTCGGGCGGACGGAGGTGACCAGGCCGTCGTCCCAGACGACCACGGCGTTCTCCCCCGCCATCGCCAGGTGCAGCGCGGTGGCGCCCTCCCGGCGGTACGACCAGGCGTGACCGCCGGTGACCCGGTCGTACGCCTCCAGGCCGGGACCGACCTTCAGGTCCAGCGAGCCGGTGGTGAGTGCCTGGGCGCCGACGGGGCCGGCGACGGCCGCGCCGGGCTCCGCGACGACCCGGTCCCCGAAGGGCACCGGGCGGTTCGCGTGCGCGGCGGCACCGGCTCCGAGCACCAGCAGCACGGCCAGCGCGGGGAGCACGGAGCGGCGGGTCAGGCTTCGCAGCGGCTTCCAGGACACGGGCGGAGCGTACCCGCCGTACGCGTGTACGTCAGCCGGAATACGGGCCACCCGGGGACGTGCGCTTCGTCACGCCGCCGCCGGGCACGGGTCCGCCGACCTGCGGTGTCAGGAGGCCGGGAACGGGGCACGCGGCCACGGTGGCCGGGCAGCGGCCGGGACGGACTGTTACAGAGGTGGTACAGGATGCAGTTCGACGATCAGGGCGGCCTCGACACCTCGCAGGCCGACGACCGGTGGGGCCTCTCCGGCGGCAAGGTCGCCCTCGGCGGCGGCGGGCGGGGCTGATCGTGCTGCTGCCGGCCGTCTTCCCCGGTGTCGGCCCGAGCACGCTCGGCCTCTCCGGCGGCACCTCGGCGAGCGCCGGGCCGAGCACCGCGGCGCAGGTGCAGCAGCCGTGCCGGACGGATCGACCCGGAGCGCCGGACCCACGGCTCCGCGGAGCAGCGCAAGGCGTGGTTCACCGCGGGCCACCGCGGCGGCGACCCGGACCGGTGCGACACCTTCGCGCAGGGCCGACCGCCGCACCGCCCGGCGGCCGCCCGTACGAACTGCCACGTTCGGGTGATATGAGGTGTTTCTGACGGCCTGTGGGCTTTACTGGCGGAGCGAACGCCCCACCGTCCACCCCTGGAGTGCCCATGCGACTCGGCCGTCTCGCGCTGGCCGCCGGCGCGCTGCTGCTGCTGGTGACCACCGCGAGCGTGCCCGACGGCACACCGCTCGGCCAGACCGAGCGGCACGACCCGTTCTCCTCCGACGCCGCACGCGGGGTCCGGCCGCGCGGCGCCGCACCGGACCCGGCGGTCGTGCGGCCGCCGCACGAGGTGCCGTTCGGGGCGTTCGTCGGCTCCTGGGACGACTACATCCCGCAGATCGCGAAGTTCTCCGCCTGGCTGGGCGGGGCCCGGGTGCAGGTCGGACACACCTACCTGGCCGGCAACGGCTGGGCCGACGTCGAGGGCGAGAACCAGGTGCTCGGCCTGTGGTCGCAGTGGAAGCTCAGCCGGCCCGACCGCGGCCTGGTGCTCGGCGTGCCGATGCTGGTGCCCAACGAGGGCAACCTCTCCGACGGCGCGGTGGTGAAGCTGCTCGCCCGCGGCAACCGGGGCGAGTTCGACCGGCACTTCCTCAAACTCGCCCGCAAGCTCGTCGCGTTCGGCGGCGGCGACACCGTGGTCACCCTCGGCTGGGAGATGAACGGCACCACCTACACCTCCCGCTGCCGGCCCGACCCGGCCGCCTGGAAGGCGTACTGGCGGCGGATCGTCACCGTCATGCGCTCGGTTCCCGGACAGCGCTTCCGCTTCGACTTCACCCCCACCCGCGGCCTCGACGCCATCCCGTGGACCCGCTGCTACCCGGGCGACGACGTGGTCGACATCGTCGGCATGGACGCCTACGACATGCCCGCCGGCGCGACCTTCGACGACATGGTCGCGGAGCCCTACGGCCTGCAGGACCAGGTGGAGTTCGCGGCGAAGCGCGGCAAGCCGGTCTCCTACCCGGAGTGGGGGCTGTTCCGCAACGGCGACAACCCGGAGTACGTGCGGCGCATGACCGAGTGGATGCGCACCCACGACACCGCCTACCAGACCGTCACCGACTACTGCCCGCACGGCTTCTGGGGCTGCACCCGCAACCCCCGCTCCACCACCGTGTACAAGCAGCTGATGACGGGCTCCGCCGGCGCGCCCGGCGGGCTCGGCTCAGGACAGCCGGCGCGCCGTTAGCGCCGCCTTCAGCCGCGGCAGCCGGACGGTCAGCACGCCCACCACCGCCTGCCGGGCCCGCACCCGCAGCGCCCGTACGGCCGCGGCCGGTGCCGGGCCGGGCGGCGCCGCCACCAGCCGCTCGTTGCGGAACGCGTCCGGACGCCAGCGCTGCTTGTACGGCTCCTGGCCGCGCAGCAGGCCGAGCAGCGGGATGCCCGCCGCACGGACCTCGTCCAGGGCGGCGCCGAAGAGCAGGCCCGCGATGTCCAGGCGGTCCCGCAGCTTCGGGTGCGCGCCGTAGAGGTAGAGGCCGCCGAAGGACGGGCAGAGCACCACGATGTTGACCGCGACGAACTCGCCGTCCAGCCGGAAGCGGTGCACCGCGGCACGGCCGCACGCCACCATGGCGGTCGTCGACTCGGTGAGGTGCGCCGCGAAGCGGGCCGTGCGGTGCTCGGGGGTGACCCCGCGCTCCTGCCACTGCAGCACGTGCAGCCTCAGCAGCTCCGCGACCGCCTCCGGCACCTCCTCCGGCGGCGCGGCGTCGACCACGACGCCCGACGCGGCGATCCGGCGCAGCTTGACCCGGCTGCGCTGCGCGGTCTTGCCGGGCAGCCTGCGCAGCAGCTCGTCCATCGACAGGGCGGGCAGCGTCTGGCAGAACGAGTCCGGGTAGCGCCGGACGGTGCCGCGGTGGCAGGCCAGCACCCGGTGGACCGCCGCCTCCGGGGGCACCTCGCGCAGCTCCAGGCTGTGCCAGGGGCGGCCCAGCGGCAGGGCGGCGGCAAGCTCGGCGGCGGCCTCGTCCGCGCAGTCGTCGTCGAGCAGCACGTCGGTGAAGTCGGCGAGGGCGCCGCCCAGGTTGGTGAGACCGCCGAACGGGCCGCGGCGGCGCAGCGCGGCCGCGGCCACCGCCCGGCCGTCACGGCGCACCAGGACGAGCACCAGCGTGCCCGGGCGGCCGTACTGCCGCCACCAGGAACGCAGCCAACTGCCGTGCTGGAACGGCGTGGTGGTGCGGCAGCGGGCGGCGAGGGCGTCCCACTCCCCGGCGAACCGGTCGAGCGCGTCGTCGGTGCGGTGCACCTCGGCCGTCCACACCGGGCGTGCCGTCGCCCGCACCGCTGCCGGGGTGTCGGTGGTGCTCATCGGACGGCCCCGGCCGGTTGCTGCACCCGCGGCTGCGCCGGTACGGGCGGCGCCCCCGCGTCGGCCTCCGGCTCCGCGCCGGGCCGGCGCCGGGCCATCACCGCCAGCGCCCCCACGAGGACGCCTGCCGCGGCGCCGACCGCGGTGTCCAGCGCCGCGGACGGCGACGACGGGGCGTCCGGCGAGGCCGCCCGGGCCAGCGGGACGAGCTTCACGCCGGTGTCGGAGGCGCTGGTGCCGGCGAACGCGATCAGCGAGGCGGCGACCGCGTCGGCGGCCTTCACCGCGTCGGCCGCGGCGGGGCCGGTGCCGGTGATCTCGATCACCGGGGCGTCCGGCGAGGTGGTGCCGCGCACCGCGGACTCCAGGGCGGAGACCGTGCGGCCGGTCTTCGCCGCCGCGGCGGCGAGCACCTGCGGCTGCCCGGCGAGCCGCCCGTACGCCTGGGCGAAGTTGACCGCGGCGCCGCCCTCCCCCGGGCTCTGGGCGACCACCACCACGTAGGAGTTGGCGGTGTAGACGACGGGTGCGACGGCGGCGTACCCGGCGCCCGCCGCCGCGCCCAGCGGCACGGCGAGGGCCAGCGGCCACCAGCGGCGCAGGGCGGGGGCGGATCGGCGCGGATCGGACATCGGTGACTCCTTGGCTCGTTCGGGGGTGGCGGGTCAGGCCCGGCGGGCGGGCGGCCGGAGCCCGGCCGGGGCGGGGCCGAGCCGGTCGTAGAGCTCCGCGAGCCCGGCGGCGATCCGCGTGATGTCGTAGTGGCCCACGGCGGGCGGCGGCGGCAGCCGGACGGGCCCGGCGGCCCGCACCTCGCGCAGCGAGGCGGTGTAGGCCGCCGCGGTGCAGGGCAGGGCGACGGCGCCGGGCGCCGCGTCGGGGCCGAGGCCCTCCAGTGCCGGACAGGACGTGTAGCGGACCGGCAGCCCGGCCGCGAGCGCCTCCAGCACGGTCAGCCCGAAGGTCTCCCCGATCGACGGGGCGGCCAGCACGTCCATGGCGGCGAGGAGTTCGGGGACGTCGTCGCGTTCGCCGGTGAGCAGCAGGCGGCCGGTGACGCCCCGCCGGGCGGCGAGCGCCTCCAGCGCCCGGCGCTCGGGGCCGGCGCCCACCAGCAGCAGCCGGGTGTCGCGGGCGCCCGGCCCGGCGGCGAGCCCGGCGAGGGCCTCCACCAGGACGTCGAACCGCTTGCCGGGCACCAGCCGGCCCACCGCCCCGACCACGAACGCGTCGGCGGGCAGGCCCAGGGCGGCCCGGGCGGTCGCGCGGGCCGACGCCGGGAGGACGTACCGGGCAGGCTCGATGCCGTTGGGCAGCAGGTGCACCCGGTGCGGCGGCACGCCCCAGTCGTGCAGGGCTGCGGCCACCTGCCCGGACACCGCGACGGTCGTGCTGCCGAGCCGCTCCGCGGCCAGGTACAGCGCGCGGACCCCGCGCCCGGTGGGGCGGCCCTCGATGAACCCGGGGTGCAGCGAGTGCTCGGTGGCGAGCACCGTGCGGACCCCGGCCAGCCGCGCCGCGAGGCGGCCGTACAGCCCGGCGCGGTAGAGGTGGGTGTGCACCGCGTCGTAGCGGCGGGACCGGACGAGCCGGGCGAGCCGGGGCAGCACCGCGAGGTCGCGGTTGCCCCGCATCCCGAGGTCGTGCACGGCGAAGCCGTCGGCGCGCAGCGCGTCGGCGACGGTGCCGGGGTTGGTGAGGACGGCCACCTCGCAGGCGTGGCGGTCCGGCAGGTGGCGCAGCAGCAGGTGGAGCTGGCGCTCCGCGCCGCCCGCGGCGAGCCCGGTGACGACGTGCAGGACCTTCACCGCACGGCCTCCCGCTCGGCCGCCTGCGGGCCGAGGACCCGCCGGCCGGTGACGGCGTCCCGCCAGTGGTGCCGGCCCTGCTTGGCGAGCAGCCGCAGACCGCCGTCCCGGTCGCCGACGTAGCAGCGCGGCAGCGCGAACCGGCCGGTGAGCTCGCTGTGGCCGATCGCGCAGGCGTACTGGTACCCGGCCTCGCGGACGGCCTCGGCGGCGGCGCGGTCGACGGCACCGTACGGGTAGCAGAAGCCGGTGACCGGACCGCCGACCAGGTGCTCCAGCGCCCGCCGGCTGCCCTGCGCCTGCTCGGCGAGCTCTGCGGCGGAGAGGCCGGGGAGCGCCGTGTGCGACAGCCCGTGGGAGCCGATCTCCCAGCCGGCGGCGGCGAGTTCGACGACCTCGTCGGCGGTGAGCAGCGGCTTGCGCGGCCCGTCGGGATCCCAGCCGTTGTGCCCGCCGAGCAGGTCGGGCACCACGTACGCGCTCGCGGTGAAGCCGTACCGGCGCAGCACCGGCACGGCGTGCCGGGCGAAGTCGGCGTAGCCGTCGTCGAAGGTGAGGCCGACCAGGCGGGCGGCCCGGCCCGCGGCCCGGGCCCGCAGCAGCTCCCGCACGCCGACGCCGCGCCGGCCGCTCCGGGCCAGCCAGGCCATCTGGGCGGCGAAGCGCTCCGGGCTCACGGTCAGCAGGTACGGGTCGTGTTGCTCGTAGGTGACCGAGTGGTACATCAGGATCCACGGCGCCGTCCTGGCGGCGTCGGCGGGCAGGCCCCGGCGGAGGGCGGGTTCAGCGTCCATGCGGCTTCCTCTCAGCAGCCTGGGTGACCGGGACCGCGGCCCGGAGGAGGGTGCGCACGGGGCCGCGGACCTCGGGGGCGCCGAGAACCGTGCCGAGCCCGGCGAAGACGAGGGCGACGGTCAGGCCGCCCAGCAGGGTGGCGGCCGGCGGCGCCGGCAGCCGGGCGGCGACGAGCGCGCCCGCGGCGGCGGCGCCGCCGGCCGCCGCCAGCAGCCGCGCCTGGCCGGCGAGCACCGGCCGCAGCCGCAGGGCGATGCCGCGCAGCAGCAGCCCCCGCATCAGCAGGACGGCCGTGACGGTGATGCCCGCCGCGTTGCCCGCGGCCAGGCCGGGCGCGCCGAAGCGGGCGGTGGCGGCGAGCCCCACCCCGGCGGTGACGAGCAGGCCCACGGCCATCGCGGCCACCGGGTACCAGTCGAGCAGCCGGCCGCGGGAGCCGGCGGGCGGCACGTCGCCGGCCCGGCGGACCACCGGGCGGACGGAGAAGTACGGCCGCACCACCACGCCGATCATCGCCTGGGCGGGCAGCCCGATGCTGTACACCCGGATGACCTGGGCGGTGGCCGCGGTGTCGTGCGGGCCGAACGCGCCGCGCTGGAAGAGCAGGGCGACCACCGCCGGTGCGCAGGCCAGCAGGAAGGCGGTGCCCAGCAGCACGACGGCGGAGGCCTGGCCGAGGTCCTTCTCGACCCGGTCGCGGGCGGCCCGCAGGTCGCCGGCGGCGAGCGCCCGCGCGACCAGCGGGAAGGTCACCGTGACGATCAGGATGCCCGCGGTCATGGCCAGCTGGGAGACCTTGGCGGCGTAGTTGAGGTGCGAGATCGTGCCCGGCGGCAGGCCCGAGCCGAGGTAGCGCTCGATGAAGACCTGGGCCTGCCGGGTGAGGGTGAACGCGGCGACGGGCAGTATCGCCGACGGGATCAGCACCAGCCCGCCGCCGATCGCCCCGGCCGTCCGCAGGGCCGCCGGGGCGGCCCGCAGCCGCCGTAGCGCGGGCCCCGCGAGCAGGCCCGCCATCAGCAGGCCGCCCAGGGCGACGCCGACCGCGGCCGAGCCGACGCCGAGCCAGGCGTGGCCGCCCAGCAGCACGGCCAGGATGCCGAGGTTGTAGGCGACGTAGATGCCGGCCGGGGCGGTGAACACGTGGTGCGCGCGCAGCATCGAGCAGAGGTAGCCGACGACGCCGAACGGCAGCACGGTGAGCGCGGTGATCCGGGTGAGCCGGACGGCGAGCGCCGGGTCGGCGAGGCCGGGGGCGAGCAGGCCGACCAGCGGGCCCGCGCCGAGTGCCGTGCCGAGGCCGAGCGCGCACAGCCCGAGCAGCAGCCAGGGCAGCGTGGCGCGCACCAGCTCCCGTACCGGGTCGGGGCCGTGGCGGCGCTCCTCGCGGAGCACGAGGGCCAGGCTGAACGCGGGCACCATGAGGAAGGACATCGCGTCCTCGATGAGCAGCGGCGCGGCGGTCTCCGGCACCGTCCAGGCGACGAGGAAGGCGTCGGTGCCCTGGTCGGCGCCGAAGTAGCGGGCCAGCAGCAGGTCGCGGAGCAGGCCGAGGCCCGAACCCGCCGCGCTCAGCACCGCGGTGATGCCGAACGCGCGCGCCAGGAACCCGCCGCGCCGGGGGCCCGCGGCGTGCCGGGGCCCGGGTACGGCTCCGGCCGCCGGACGCCCGGCCAGCCGCGACCGTCCCCCGCTCACCGGGTCTCCCCGTCGTCGGGGCCGGGGAAGGCGGTACGGGCGGCGAGGCCCAGCAGCACCGAGGTCAGCACGGTGGTGGTGCCGCCGATGTCGGCGTAGAGGAAGTCGACGAGCACCCAGACCAGCAGGCCCAGCGCGGCGAGCCCGGCGCCGGCGGCGCGGCGCAGACAGCCTCCCAGCAGGGCGAGGAACAGCCCGGCGTAGGCGACGATCCCGAGCAGGCCCTGCTCGCTGAGCACCAGGAAGTACATGTTGTGCGGGGAGAGCAGGGGTTCGCGCTGGAAGCCGATGGAGGAGTCCTCGGCGTCGCTGCCGGAGGAGAGCCGCAGCGGCGCGTGGCCGTCGCGCAGCTGCTGGAACACCTTCGGGCCGGCGCCGGTCAGCGGGTGGTCCTGCCAGATGCGGGTCGCCGTCGACCACAGGTCGTACCGGTCGGTGACGGACTGGTCGGGGGCCGCCTGCACGGCGCCGATGCTGCCGAGCCGGTCGGTGACGCCGGACGCGCCGAGGCCCAGGCCGCCGACCAGCACGACGGCGGCCGCCGCGGCGAGCACGGCGCCGCGGACGGCCAGCCGGGCGTCGGCGCGCAGCAGCAGGACGGCGGCCGCGCAGCCGCAGGCGATCCAGCTGCCGCGGCTGAAGGACACCGCCAGCGGGAAGGTGAGGAACGCGGCGGCCGCGTACAGGCCGCGGCGCAGCGCCGGGCGGCCGTGCGGGCCGCGTTCGGCGAGGGCGAGGGCCAGGGCGGCGAGCAGGCCGAAGCTGACCACGCTCGACATCGCCATGATGTCGAGCGCACCGAACGTGCCGACCGCGCGGATCGGCCGGCCGGTGTAGGAGGCACCGGTGCCGGTCAGGTACTGGTGGGCGCCGACCGCGCCCTCGACGAGCGCCACGGCGACGAGCGAGCCGAGCACCAGGTGCAGGTCGCGGCGGTCCCGGACGGCGCAGGCGACGGCGGCGGGCACCAGCACGAAGACCTGCACCAGCCGCACGAAGCCGGTGATGCTGGCGGCCGGGTCGACGGAGTGCAGGGTCGCCGCGGCGGCGGCGAGGACGATGCCGGCGAGCAGCAGGCAGACCCGGCGGCCGGGTCCGGCCGTGCGGCCGCGCAGCAGGTCGGCGCCGACCAGTGTGACGAGCAGCATCGACGCGAGGTCGGCCGGGGTGACGTGCACCGCCGCGGCGACGTCCTTCTCGCCGGTGGGCACGCACACCAGCAGCACGGTGGCCGCGGCGGCGTGGCCGGTGCGGAGGCGGAGCCGGCGGAGCACCGGCAGGGGCGCGGCGGCGCGGAGCGGGAGGGCCACCGTCAGCTCCCGTCCGGGTGGAGCATGAGGGCGGCGGTCCGCAGGAGGATCTTGGTGTCCTGCCAGAGGCTCCAGCTCTCGATGTAGCGGTTGTCGAAGCGGGCCCGGTCCTCGATGGAGGTGTCGCCGCGCAGGCCGTTGACCTGGGCGAGGCCGGTGAGGCCGACGGGCACCCGGTGGCGGTCCTGGTACTCGGGGTAGGCCTGGCCGAACCGCATGACGAAGTACGGGCGTTCGGGCCGGGGGCCGACGAGGCTCATGTCGCCGCGGACGACGTTCCACAGCTGCGGCAGCTCGTCCAGCGAGGTGCGGCGCAGCAGGCGGCCGACGGGGCCCATCCGGTGGTCGTGCGAGATGTTCCAGCGGGTCGCCGACTCGTGCTCGTTGCCGGGGCGCAGCGTACGGAACTTGAGGAGGGTGAAGACCTGGCCGTCGAGGCCGGTGCGCTGCTGGCGGAAGAGCACGCCGGGGCCGGTGTCGCAGCGGACGGCCAGGGCGACGGCGGCGAGCAGCGGGGAGAGCAGCAGGAGCCCGAGGCCGGCGGCGGAGACGTCGACGGCGCGCTTGGCGAGCCAGCCGGGCCGGTGCAGGGCCGGGCGGGCGAGGGCCAGGCAGGGGAAGCCCCACAGCTGGTCGGTGCCGCGGCGGCCGAGGGCCGCGTACTCGCGCAGCTGCGGCACGACCCAGACCCGGCAGCCGAGCCGGACGGCGGTGCGCAGGGCGGCCGCGGTCGTGGCGTCGTCGGCGGTGCCCTCGGTGGCGATGACGTGCCGGATGCGCTTGCGGCGGATCTGGCTCTCCACGGCGTCGTGGCCGCCGAGGATGCGCAGGGGGGCGTCGGGGGCGAGCAGGGCGGGCCCGGAGTCGAGGTAGCCGACGGGCCGCAGGCCGTACTCGCGGTGGTCGAGGAGGGCGGCGGCGATCCGCTGGGCGGTCTGGCCGGCGCCGAGGACGAGGGTGGGGCTCGGCCGGCGGCGGCGGGCGCGGCGCAGCCGGCGGTAGACAACGGCGCGCGCGAGGCAGGCCAGCAGGGTGTGGGCGGCGAGGAGGGCGGCGAGGCGCAGGGCGGACCCGGTGCCGGCCGGGTGGCGGGAGCCGAGGCAGGCGTCGAGGGTCACGGCGAAAGCCGCGGCGACGGCGGCGCGGGTGGCGAGGGCGGGCAGGTCGTCGAGGGCGGAGACGGTGAGGCGGGTGCGGTAGAGGCCGGCGGCGGCGTAGAGCGGGAGCAGGGCGGTGAGGAGGACCGCGGCGGCGGCCGGCGGGCGGGCCCCGGCGGTGAGGGCGACGGCGGCGGTGAGGGCGAGGACGTCGGAGCCGAGCAGGGCGGCCGGGAGGCCGGCCCGGGAGCGGAGGGGCCGCCGGTGGCGGCCGAGGGGCGCCGCCGGACGGGCCCGGGTGGCGGCGGCGGGACGTTCGAGCAGCTCCGTGCCGAGCTGCCGCCGGGCGGACAGGGGCCCGCCCGGCCGTGGCACGCTCTCGTGGTCAATGGTCATCGGTGCGCGAACTCCCCTGCTGTGCAGCCGCCGTCGCGGGGCGGCCGGCCGGCTCGCACCGGCCCGGCGCGGGCACGGCACGGCCCAACCCTCCGAACAGGTACGAAACAGGCAAAATCAGACATTAGCGATCGTCGTTGTCAGGACGGCGAGTTGGCGCGCCGTGTCGTTCCACCTGCTCATTCGTCGGACTGTCGGACGACCGGTGCACGGCTCCCCCGCCGGCCGCCGGCCCCGACCGGCCCGCCCCGCGGAAAGCACGCACAGTCGGATAAACGATCAGGCCCCCTGGGGGACACGGGAATCGGACCGTCCGGCCGAGCCCGCCGGCAGCAGGGCGCGGTACACCGCCTCGACCTGCGCCACCACCGTCCGCACGTCGTGCCGGCGGGCGACGTGCGCCCGGGCCAGCTCCCCGTACCGGGCGCAGCCGGCCGGATCGGCCAGCGAACCGGCCAGTCGTCCGGCCAGCGCCGCCGGGTCGCCGGCCGGCACCGGCACCTGCCCGGCGGGCAGGCACTCCCGGGCTCCGGGCACGTCGGTGAGCAGCACCGGCCGGGCCGCCGCCATCGCCTCCAGCGGCGCCAGCGCCATGCCCTCCCACCGGGAGGGCAGCACGACCAGGTCGGCCGCGGCCAGCCAGGGCCGCGGGTCGGCGACGCCGCCCGTCAGGTGCACCCGGGGCAGCGCGCGGGCCCGCGCCGCCAGGGCCGCCGCGTCGGGGCCGCCGCCGACCAGCACGAGTCCGGCGCCGGGCACCGCCCGGGCCACCTGCGGCCAGGCGTCGAGCAGCACGTCCTGGCCCTTCTGCCGGCACAGCCGCCCCAGGCAGACGGCGAGCGGCGCGTCCGGGTCGAGGCCCGGGGCGGCGGGCAGCAGCGCGGCCCGGGCGGCCCGGCGCTCGGCGGCGCCGGCCGGGCCGTGGCGGACCAGGTCGACACCGTTCGGCACCACCCGCCAGGCGGCGTCGACACCCGCGGACACCCCGTCGGCACGCTCCTGCTCGCTGACGCACAGCAGCGCCCCCGCCCACCGGGCGGCGAACCGCTCCCAGCGGACCCCGGCGGCGGCGAGCCGGCCCTCGACGGCGGCGAACGACCAGGCGTGCGGCTGGAAGACCGTCGGCACGGTGCCGTGCACGGCGAGCCGGCCCGCCAGGCCGGCCTTCGCGCTGTGCAGGTGCAGCACGTCGGGCGCGGCCGCGCGGACGATCCGCCGCAGCCGCAGCGCCTCGCCCGCGGTGGAGGGGCCCGGGGACCGGCCGGCGGGCCAGTCGAGGAGTTCGGCACCGGCGGCGGCCGCCTCCGGGCCGAGGCGGCCGCCGGGCGGACACGCCACCAGCACGCGGTGGCCCGCCGCGCGCTGGCCGCGGACGAGGTCCACCACCACGCGGGCGACGCCCCCCTCGACCGGCTGGGATGCATGAAGGATCGTCAGATGCACGGCGGTGAGCCTAGGTTGGGGCCCCCGGCGCGGACCCCGGCGTCACCCGTCCCGGTGAAAAGCACCACCCGTACGGCGTGCCGCACCGTACGGGTGTTCCCGCGTTCGTCCGTTCCGGCGGACCTACTCGACCTCCTCCGCGAGGCGGGCGAGCAGCGCGCCGTGGATGCGGTTCAGGCCCTTGGGGGCGAAGGTGCGCTCGAAGAAGCCGCCGACGCCGCCGGCCCCCTGCCAGGACGCGTCGACCACGACCCGGGCCGTGCCCTCGCCGGCCGCGGTGACCGTCCAGGTGATCACCATGCTGGAGTTGGCGTCGGTCTCGACGAGCGTCTCCGGACGCGGCTCGGTCACGGTGAACAGGCAGTCGCGGACGCGCTTCTCCGTCGCCTGCAGCCGCCAGTGCACCACGGTGCCCGCGCCCGTACCACCCTCGCGGACCTCGAACCCGCTGTACTGCTCGGGCAGCAGCCGGGGCCGGACGGTGGCGTAGTCGGCCAGCGCCTCGTACACCCGCTTCGGGGAGGCCTGGTAGACCCGCTCGGTGGTGGCCTGGACCTTGCCCATGGGGGCTCTCCTTCGGTGGACTTCGCCGCCGTCCTCCCGCGGAGGGCGGCCGATCGCGCCCAAGCCAACCACACCGGCCCGGCCGCTCCCGAGGCTCACCCCCGGCGGGCCGGGTTAGGCTGGCCGGTGTGCTCGATCAGGTGACCGCCCTCCGCTACGTCGACCCGCTCCGCGCCGGGGGCTCGGTGCCCGGGGTCGTGGAGACCGACGACCTGGGCACGTACGTGGTGAAGTTCACCGGCGCCGCGCAGGGCCGCAAGGCGCTGGTGGCCGAGGTGGTCGTGGGCGAGCTGGCCCGGAGGCTGGGCCTGCGGGTGCCGCCGCTGGTGCTCGTCGACTTCGACCCGGCGGTCGCCGCGCACGAACCGGACCCGGAGATCCAGGACATCCTGCGGGGCAGCCCCGGGCTCAACCTCGGCATGGACCTCCTGCCCGGCGCCCGGGACTTCACCCCGGGCAGCCTGCCGGTGGACGCCGCGGAGGCCGGCCGGGTGGTCTGGCTCGACGCCCTGACCGGCAACGTCGACCGCACCGTGCACAACCCCAACCTCATGGTCTGGCACGGCCGGCTGTGGCTGATCGACAACGGCGCCGGCCTGATCTTCCACCACCGCTGGTCGGGTGCGGCCGCGTCGGTGCTCAAGCCGTACCCGATGAGCGCGCACGCGCTCGGCGCGTACCGGCCCGCCGTCGCCGACGCCGACGCCGAACTCGCGCCCCGGGTCACCGGGGAACTGCTGCGCGAGGTCGTCGGGCTCGTGCCGGACGCCTGGCTCGCGGGCGAGCCGGGCTTCGACTCGCCGGCCGCGGTGCGGGCGGCGTACGTCGCCCACCTGGCGGAGCGGGCGGCCGGCTCCGCCGCGTGGCTGCCCGCGGAGTTCGCCACCGCGGAGGAGCTGCGGGAGGCGGAGGCGCGCCGCGCGGCGGCCACCCTGGCGGCCCGTCCGGACTGGCTCAAGCAGGTGCCGAACCGCCACGGGAAGGCGCAGGTCGAGGCCGACTGGAGCCGGCACGTCGGCTGACGCACCGTCACCCTACGGCCCCGGGAACCACCCGGCCCGGAAGCCACCCGGCCCCGGGAACCACGCCGCCCCTGGAACCACGCTGCCCCGCCCGGGCGCGACGTCCCGGACGGGGCAGGTGTCCTCACCTAGCCGTGGTGACGGCTCACAGGCGCCACCACTGGGCGGCCGCGGCGGCGTCCACGACGCCCGCCCCGTAGAAGCCGTTGTCGTGCAGGCCGCCCTCGCAGACGGCGGACCAGGCGCCGTCGCCGCTCGGGTCGTAGGGCGCGGTCGGGCAGGCGTGCTCGGAGGCCTGGTGCAGCAGCATGGCACGCAGCTGGTCCGGGCCGGCCCACGGGTGGGTGCTGGCGAGCAGGGCGGCGACGCCGGCGGCGTGCGGGGACGCCATCGAGGTGCCCTGCATGTAGGCGTACCGGTTGCCGCGCACGGTCGAGAGCACCCGGCCGTTCTTGTCCGGGGTGTCCGGCAGCTGGTAGCGGGAGTCGCCGCCGGGGGCCGCGACGGCGACCTTGCCGAAGCCGTACGTGGAGTAGAAGGACTTGTCGCCCTTCACGCCGACGGACGAGGTGGCGACGATGCCGGGCAGCTCGGTGGGCAGCGAGAGGCAGGAGCCGTCGACCGGGCGGGGCACCGGCGTGGTGTCGTCCGGGCTGGTGGTGTCGGTGGTCTTGTGCGCGAGGTCGATGTTCTCGTTGCCCGCGGCGGCGACGCTGAGCACGCCCTTGCGCTGCGAGAAGGCGACCGCCCGCTTGACGGCGGTGGTGATGGCGGCCTGGTCGGGGTCGTTCTTGCAGGTGAACAGCCACGGGTCGATGTAGTAGCTGTTGTTGGTCACCTGGAAGTGGTGCTCACCGGCCCAGACGAAGCCGCAGATCGCGTACTCGGGGTAGATGAAGCCGCCGTCGTCGACGACCTTGACCGCGGCGAGGCGGACGCCGGGGGCGATGCCCTCGATGCCCTTGCCGTTCTTGGCGGCCGCGACGGTGCCGGCGACGTGGGTGCCGTGGTCGCTGGTGGTGGGCTGCCAGGACTGCCAGGAGGTGTCGGCCTTGCCGCCGTTGATGCAGGAGGCGGAGAGCGAGGCGTCGACGTTGGCGGCGAGGTCCTCGTGGGTGGCGTCGATGCCGGAGTCGAGGATGCCGACGACGACGCGGCGGCTGCCGAGCGTGGTGGCGTGGGCCTTGTCGACGCCGATCTGGCGCATGTCCCACTGGTTGGCCCAGAGCGGCTCGGAGCCGTCGGCCGGGGCCGCCGCGGGCACGGTCGCCGGTTCGGCCACCTCCACGTCGTTGGCCTGCACGATGCCGGCGGTGCGGCTGGCACCGACCGACTCGACGGCCTTCGACTTCCGGAGCTCGGTGGCGAACTGCGCGTCCGTCGAACGGGCGACGACGACGCCGATCTGCTCGTAGGAGACCACCACGGTGCCGCCGAGTGCGGCGATCTCGCGTTCGGCCTTCTTCACGTGGCCGTGGTCGGCCCTGGTGTTGACGACGTAGCTGAGCAGCGGGCCGGGCGCTTCCGCGGAGCCGGCTGCCGATGCGGTGGCGGACGGCAGGGCGAGGGTGCCCGCCGCGGCGAGGGCGATGCCCAGCGCCACCGACCTGGTCCGGCGTATCCGGGGAACACTCATAGGGGTTGACCCTCCCGAGTTTCGTGGTGTGCACGCCGTGTTCGACGGCGGGCACGTGAGTGTTCGGACGCTATTGAAAGATCACGGTCACGCGCAAGAGGCAGGCGTACACGGAATGCACACACGGAAACGGCGGTGCCCGGCCCGCTGTCAGTCGGGCCGGGCACCTGTCCTGTCGGTGCGTCAGGAGTTGAACAGCTCACCGTACGTCGCGAGCGCGGTGGCGATGTCCGCCTGCGCCCAGAAGCGGTGGTAGGTGAACGTCGGCGCGGCGCCGCCGTTCAGGTAGGTCTGGACCTTGGCGAAGTCCGGGTCGTTCTTGAGGAAGGAGCGGATGGAGAGGAAGGTGGACGACGAGTTGATCGGGTCACCGTTGGGCATGGTGCCCGTCCAGCCCGAGGGCACCGAGACGGAGTCGTTGAACCGGCTGTAGTCCGTCCGGGTCTCCGGCACCGAGACGCCGAGGGCGTCCTGGTTGTTGGCCCACATGCCGTCGAGCAGCTTCTGCGCGGCGGTCTTCGCCGCGGCGTTGCCGGACTTCTTGGCGTAGTACGCCAGGAGCTTGGCGTAGGAGCCCGCGACGCCGACGTCCTGGGTGTAGTCGACGACGCTCACGTGGAGGCCGGTGTTGGCACCCGGGGTGGTGGCGTTCCAGGTGTCGGGCTTGCCGGTCCAGGCCAGCGTGGACGGGATCTTGAAGGTGCCGTTCGCGTTGAACGTGGTGTTCGCGAGCGCCCAGGTGACCCACTTGTCGAGCACGGCCTTGGCCTTGGCGTCACCGCTCGCGTAGTAGTACTCCGCGAGGCGCTCGACGCCCCAGGCCTGGAAGCCGAACCACTGGTTGGACGGCGGGTCGTGGTAGACCGGTGCCTCTTCGTACGACATGCCGTAGAAGGTCGGGGTGCCGGCCGGCGGGGTGCCGTAGGCACCGTCCCAGCTGTTGGTGGCACCGCCGGCGATCGCGCCCTCGCTGGACTGCAGCCACTGCAGGAACTCGACCTGGCGGCCGAGGCTGGTGGTCCAGTCGGTCTTGCCGGTGGCCGACTTGGGGGCCAGGGCGGCGTTGTTCACCAGGGCGTACGCGGCCATCGGGTTCTGGTAGCCGCCGTGCGCGGAGCTGTCACCGATGCGCCAGGACCAGCCGGCGCTGCTGTCGGTGGCGCCGCCCCAGGCGTAGTACCAGGAGAGCAGGTAGTGCTCGCTGGTCTTGCCGTTGCCCGCGGGGCAGGCGGTCGGGCTGGTGCAGTTGCCGATCTGCTTGAAGTACTTGTCGAAGAACGAGTACCGCAGGTAGTCGCCCATCTTGCCGGCCTTGGCGACGGTGGTCGCGACCTGCGTGCCGTTGCCCTGGGCCTTGGCCCACGTGTCGGCCCAGTAGGCGGCCTGGATGGCGCGCGCGTCGGCGTCCGGGGCGTCGGTGTACTTCCACTGCTTGGCGTAGCTCGTGTCCTTGATGAACAGGTCGAGGTAGCCGTTCTTGCCGCCGTAGGTGAACTTGTCGCAGGTCGGCTGGGGAATGGTCTCCCAGACGGACTCCTGCGGGCCGCGCTGGTAGGTGTTGATGTAGGACGGACCGGTGTCGGTCGGGCCCGCCTCGCACTTGCCGGGCGAGTTGCCGTAGCCGTACACGTTGTCGACGTCCTGCAGCCAGTGCATGCCGTAGATGTCGTCGGTGCCGTAGGCGCTCTTCAGCTCGGCCGCGATCGGGTCGTTGCCCGGCGTGACCGCACTGTCCATCTGCGACGGGTAGTCGCTCGGCAGCGGGTGCTCGGGGGCGTAGGTGGCCGGCTTGCTCGCGTTGTAGAACGAGTTCGTCGGCTGATCAGCGTGCGTGGGGATCATGTAGGTTTCCATGAGCGTCCACGCCGAGTTGAACTTCGTCCAGTCCTTGGTGACCCGGCCGTACTGCGCCTCCAGCCACAGCAGGTAGCTGTAGGCCTCGGAGGTGGTCTCGTGGCCCTGGTCGGGCGCCTCGACGAGCAGGGTCTCCACCGAGTGGTACGGGATGCCCTCGGGCGAGAAGTACCCGTTGGCCGGAGCCTTGATCTTGTTGTAGAGCTGCAGGAACCGGTCGTCGTAGACGCCGGTGCCGGCCGCGAGCTCGGTCACCGTGACGACGGAGCTGGTGTAGCCCGTGGCCGCCGAGGTGAAGGTCGCCGAACCGGTGGAGGCGGCGTCGGCCGTCAGCGTGACGGTCTGCGCGGTCGACCAGTTGGACGGGGTGAAGGTCAGCGTCGCGCCGCCGCTGACGGCGAGCCCGGTGTTGCCCGCGGTGCGGGTGGTGGTGACGGTGACGTTCGCGGTGGGCTGCGAGGACAGCTTGAGCGCGAAGGTGCCGGTCTTGCCCTGGGTCACGGACAGCGTGGTCGGCACCGCGGTGATCGACGGCCCGGCCGCGACGGTGACGCCCGCCGGGGTCGACTCCCTGGTGGCACCCAGGCTGTCGTACGCCTTCGCGTAGACGGAGTGGCTGCCGGAGGCGGCGCCCGTCCAGCTGAAGGTGTAGGGCGCGCTGGTGGCGGTGCCGAGCAGCGTGGTGTTGTCGTAGAACTCCACCTTGCTGATGGTGGCGCCGTCGGCCGCGCTCGCGCTCGCGGCCAGCGGGATGGTCGCGCCCGCGGCGTAACTCGCCCCGGCCGTGGGGCTGGTGAGCGCGACGGTGGGCGCGGTGTGGGCACCGTTGCAGGCAAGGCCGTTGACGGCGAAGGCGGTCGGCGCGGTGTTGGTGCCGCTGTAGGCGAAGTTGGCGCCGGCCGTCGCGTTGCCGCCCGCCGGGATGGTGGCGGCGTACGACGGGTTGACGACGGTGACGTTCTTGCCGGACTGCGACCAGACGCCGTTCCAGCCGGTGCCGGAGAGCGTCTGGTTGCCGGCGTAGGAGTAGGTCAGCGACCAGCCGTTGAGCGCGGCGGTGCCGACGTTGTTGATCTTGACGTTGGCAGTGAAACCACTGCCCCAGTCGTTGACGGAGTAGTCGACGGAACACTGGACCGCGGCGGCCACGGCGGGGTTCGCGACCATCGTGGTGAGACCGGCTGCGAGCACGGCGAGGGAGACGCCGAGCGTGGACAGCCTGGTGGTCCGGGAAGGGGTGGGGGGTGCCATTCACGGCTCCTGCGGGTGGGGGAATTCGACGGCGAGGCGGCGATGCACACGCGCTCGATTCGGTACAGGTTCTGTGGGAGCGCTCCCAAGGATGAGGAAGCGCCAAGGGCGTGTCAAGAGATTGCGCAGCGGAGAGGCTTGGCAACTCCCTTGCCGCTGGCTATGTTTCTGGGCGGGCCTGTGGGAGCGCGCCCACAATGCACTCTCACGAGGAGCGGAAATGTCCCTCCGCAGCACCGCCCTGGCCCTCGGGTCCGCGCTCGTCGCGACCGCCGCCGCCGGGCTGGCCGTCATCAGCCCCGGCACCGCGTCGGCCGCCACCACGGCCTGTACGGTCGACTACACCGTCAACGACTGGGGCAGTGGTTTCACTGCCAACGTCAAGATCAACAACGTCGGCACCGCCGCGCTCAACGGCTGGTCGCTGACCTACTCCTACGCCGGCAACCAGACGCTCTCCGGCACCGGCTGGAACGGCGTCTGGTCGCAGTCCGGCAAGAACGTCACCGTCGTCAACCCCTCGTACGCCGCCACCATCCCGGCGGGCGGCAACGCGACGGCCGGCGCCAACTTCGCCTACAGCGGCACCAACACCGCGCCGACCGCCTTCGCCGTCAACGGCCTTGCCTGCAACGGCGCTTCGCCCACGTCGGCCAGCCCGTCGCCGTCGCCGTCCGCCTCGGCCTCGCCCAGCGCGTCCGCCTCGCCCAGCACCTCGGCCTCCCCCAGCGCCTCGGCCAGCACCTCGGCCTCGCCCAGCGCGTCCGCCTCCCCCAGCGGCGGCACCGGCACGGCGCCCGCCCTGCACGTCTCGGGCAACAAGCTGGTCGACGCCTCGGGCGCGGCCGTCACGCTGCACGGCGTCAACCGTTCCGGCACCGAGTTCATGTGCGTCCAGGGCTACGGCTTCTTCGACGGCCCGGTGGACACCGCCGCGATCAACGCCATCAAGAGCTGGCACGTCAACGCCGTGCGCGTCCCGCTCAACGAGGACTGCTGGCTCGGCACCTCCAACGTCAACGCGGCCTACGGCGGCGCCAACTACCGTACGGCGATCAAGGGATGGGTCGACGCCCTGCGCGGCGCAGGCCTCACCCCGATCGTCGAGATGCACTGGAGCCGCGGCCAGTACACCGGCAACTCGTCCGGCTGCTCCGACGTGAACGCCACCTGCCAGAAGCCGATGCCGGGCGCCAACGCGGTGCCGTTCTGGACCTCCGTGGCCGACACCTTCAAGGGCTCCACCCAGATCGTCTTCGACCTGTTCAACGAGCCCTACCCGGACCGCTCCGAGTCGTCCACCACCCAGGGCTGGCTCTGCTGGCGCGACGGCGGCAGCGCCTGCCCCGGCATCTCCTACCCGGTCAGCGGTTTCCAGACGCTGGTCAACACCGTCCGCGCGACCGGCGCCCAGAACGTCATCCTGCTCGGCGGCCTCGCCTACTCGAACGACCTCGGCCAGTGGCTGACCTACAAGCCGACCGACTCCACCGGCAACCTCGCCGCGGCCTGGCACGTGTACAACTTCAACACCTGCTCCACCGCGTCCTGCTGGGACTCGACGCTCTCCCCGGTCGCGGCCCAGGTGCCGCTGGTGGCCGGTGAGATCGGCGAGAACACCTGCAGTCACGGCTTCATCGACCAGGTGATGGCCTGGTTCGACGCCAAGAAGCTGAGCTACCTCGGCTGGACGTGGAACACCTGGGACTGCGGCTCCGGCCCGTCGCTGATCAGCAACTACGACGGCACGCCGACCAACTTCGGCGTCGGCCTGCGCAACCACTTCCTCGCGATCGGCTGATCCACCCCGCCCGCCGGCTGTCAGATCCCGTACAGCCGGCGGGCGTTGCCGCAGGACAGCAGCCCGGTGATCCGCGCCGCGTCGGCCTCCGTGCAGGCGCCGTCGGCGAGCCAGCCGTCCAGCACCGCGGCGAGCGCGTGCCGGAACTGCCCCGCACCGACCGCGTACAGCTCCGGCAGGCCGTAAGCGTCGGTGGAGAACACCACCTTGCCGAACGGGGCGAGTTCGAGCACCTCGCCGAGCACCGCCGCGGCCCGCGGCCCGGCGTACGACAGCGTGAGGCCGACGTCCGCGTACACGTGCGGGAACGCCTGCGCGAGCCACGCCGCCTGCCGGTGGTACGGGTAGCCGTGCAGCAGCACCAGCGGCACCCCGGACGGCTCGACCGCGCGCACGAAATCCACCAGCAGCGCCGGATCGGCCCGGTGCAGCCGCAGGTCCGGGTCGCCGAAGCCGGTGTGCAGCTGCACCGGCAGCCCCGTGGCGACCCCCTGCCACAGCAGGTGGCGCAGCAGCACCGGGTCGGTGACCGGCCCGTCCGTGCGGGCCCCGGCCGCCCGCACCACCTCGGCCCGGGTCGGCGGGGCCGCCGGGACGTCCAGCCCCCAGCGGTACGCCAGCACCGACTTCACCGCGACGGCCCCCGCGCACGCCGCGGCGAGCGCCTCGCCGACCGCCTCCGGCCACGCCGGGGCGGCGCAGCGGACGGTCGCCGCGACCGACTCCAGCCGCACCACCTCGTGCACCCGGGCGCCGGCGAGCGCCGCGAGCCCGTCCGGCGGGAGCAGCGGCAGGCCGCCCGCCTCGGTCAGGCCGGTGTCGACCAGCAGGTCGGTGAAGCCGGCGGCGGCCAGCATCCGGCGGGTCACGGAGTCCGCCCCGGCGGCCCGGCGGGCCTCCAGGTAGGCGGCGGATCCGGCGAGCGGGGGCAGTTCGAGCAGCGGCGGGCACCAGCGCCGCACCGCCAGCCCGATCGCGCTGTCGAAGGGGGAGGTGCCCGGCGCGGGCGGCCGGTCGGACTCGGTGATCAGTGCGCCGAACCCCGCCTCGTCGAGGTCGGCGACGGCCACGCCGTGGCAGTGCTGGTCGACGAGCACCGGTCAGTACCGCCGGCGGGTGGCGGCGATGACCTCCCGGTCGTCGCGCCCGTGGAACAGCGCCGTCTCGGCCGTGCGGACGGCCAGCACCGCCCGGTACAGCTCCTCCCCCATCGCGGCCCGGAGCGCGCCGTCGGCCCGGTAGGCGGCGAGGGCGGCCGCCTGGTCGTGCGGCAGCCGTTCGACGCCGTGCGCGAGCGCGGGGTCGCCGGGCACCTCCTCGGGCAGCCGCAGGCCCGCGTCGAGGCCGGCGAGGCCGGCCGCGAGCACACCGCCGACCGCGAGGTAGGGGTTGGCGGCCGCGTCGAAGCACTTGATCTCGGCGTTGGCCTGCTCCGGCGCCGAGCCGGTGATCAGGCGCAGCGCGGCCTCCCGGTTCTCCAGCCCCCAGCAGCGGTACGGGCCGGCCCAGCGCCCGGGGACGAGCCGCAGGCGGCTGGCGGGGCTGGGCGCGCCGAGCACCAGCAGGGCGGGCAGCGCCTCCAGCACCCCGGCGAGGAACGCCTCGGCCCGGGCGGTGAGGCCGTGGCGGCCCGGCCCGCCGCTGCCGAGGTTGCGGCCGTCCTGCCAGAGGCTGAGGTGCAGGTGGCAGCCGTTGCCGACGCCGCCCTCGGCCACCACCGGGGCGAAGGAGGCCCGCAGCCCGTGCCGCGCCGAGACGGCCCGGACGGTCTGGCGGACGAGCAGCGCGGTGTCGGCGGCCCGGACGGGGGTGTCGGGCGCGACCGTCACCTCGAACTGGCCGGGTGCGTACTCGGGGTGGATCTGCAGCACGTCGAGCCGCTGCGCGGTGAGTGCGCGGAGCACGGCGCGGAGGTAGTCGGAGCGGGCGACGAGGCGGTCCATGCCGTAGGCGGCGCCCGTGTCGTCCGCGGCCTCCCGCGTGGTGTCCTGCTCCTCGACGGTCCATTCGGTCTCGAAGCCGGCCAGGACCTCCAGGCCGCGGGCGGCGAGCGCCTGTTCGGCCCGGCGGGCGAACAGGCGCTGGCAGCCCGGGTGGGGCCCGCCGGCCTGGGTGCGGCGGTCGACGGGGGCCCAGGCCCAGCCCGGCTGGGCGGCGAGCGGCGTCAGCGCGTCCAGGTCGGGGACGAGCCGGAGGTCGCCGACGGGGCCGCCGCCGGGTGCCATCGAGTCGTCGAGGAGGAAGGAGTCGAAGCAGGGGGAGGCGCCGACGCCGTGGCGGACGGCGTGCGGGAGCCGTGCCACCGGCACGGCCTTGGCGCGGGTGATCCCGGCGTTGTCGACCCAGGCGAGGGCGACGGCGTCGATGCCGGCCGCGGTCAGCCCGGCCGCGGCGCGGTGCGCCTGCTCGGCCCGGTCGTCCGCGGCCCGGTCGTCCGCGGTCGGGGCGGCAGTGGTCGGGGCGTCCGCGGCCCGGTCGTCCGCGGTCGGGGCGGCAGTGCTGCGGTCGCCCGGTGCGGTGCTGCCGGCGGTGTCCTGTGCTGGGCCCATGGCGACCATGCTGCCGCCGTCGTGCGCGGCGGGCCGGGGGCGCACCGCGGCGGCCGCCCCCACGGGTGAATTATTCTTTGTCCTTTGCGCCGATTCCCCCTGTGTGACGCAGCTCACGTTCTATCGGGAATCAACGGGGACTCTTTCCCCGTTTAGACCATCGTCCGCACAAACGGGGAGAGACTCCCCGGAATGGGAAGGAGTCCGCATGACCACCGTCAGCAGCCGTCCGGCCGGCCCGCGGCTCCGCGCGGACGCCAGCCGGAACCGT
Source organism: Kitasatospora sp. NE20-6 (assembly GCF_045862635.1). Lineage (NCBI taxonomy): Bacteria > Bacillati > Actinomycetota > Actinomycetes > Kitasatosporales > Streptomycetaceae > Kitasatospora > Kitasatospora sp. NE20-6. Next base: position 112,831 of record NZ_BPRL01000020.1, on the reverse strand, counting down.
GCGCGCATCATCGGTGCCGCGCGGGAGACGCTCGTCGAGATCGGCGCGGAGGCTCCGCTCGACGAGATCGCCCGCCGGGCCGGCGTCGGCAACGCGACGCTGTACCGTCATTTCGCCGACCGCCGCGACCTGCTGCACCACGTCACGCTGTCCGTCCTGTCACGGGTGCTGGAACACGCCGAGGCCGGGCTCCACGAGCCGGACGCCTTCGAGGCGCTCAGCCGTTTCACGCACACCGCCGCGGACGAGCGGATCGGCGCACTCTGCCCGATGATCGCCGACCACATCGACCATGACGACCCCGAGCTGGAGAGCGCCCGCCTGCGCCTGAAGCAGGCCACCACGGAACTGATCGCGCGCGCCCACGCATCCGGGCAGCTGCGCTCCGACATCGGCGTCGGCGACTACTTCCTCGGTGTCACCCAGCTCACCCGCCCGATCCCGGGCACCGGATGCATCGACCTCGACCAGTTCCTCCACCGGCACCTGCAGGTCTTCCTGGACGGCCTGCGTGCACCGGCACCCTCAGCACTTCCCGGCCGCCCCGTGTCGCTCGACGACCTGAAGCGCGCCGGCTGACCGTCCCCATCGCTCTCCTCGCACCGTTAGTGGGTACCCCCATGTCCGACACCGGCCTCCAGGCCGATCCGCGCCGCTGGAAGGCTCTCGCCTTCATCGGCCTGGCCCAGCTGATGGTCGTGCTCGACGCGACCGTCGTGAACATCGCCCTGCCGTCCGCGCAGCACGACCTCGGGATCTCCGACGGCAACCGCCAGTGGGTGATCACCGCCTACGCACTCGCCTTCGGCGGGCTGCTGCTCTTCGGCGGCCGGATCGCCGACCTGTGGGGCCGCAAGCGCACCTTCACCGTCGGCCTCGTCGGCTTCGCGCTCGCCTCGGCCCTCGGCGGCGCGGCCGTCAACACGCCGATGCTGCTCGGCTCCCGCGCCCTCCAGGGCGTCTTCGGCGCCCTGCTCGCCCCGGCGGCGCTGTCGCTGCTCGCCGTGATGTTCACCGACGCCAAGGAGCGCGCGAAGGCGTTCGGCATCTACGGCGCCATCGCGGGCGGTGGCGGTGCCATCGGCCTGATCCTCGGCGGCCTGCTCACCGAGTACCTGAACTGGCGCTGGACCTTCTACGTCAACATCCCGTTCGCCGCCGTCGCCATCGCCGGCGCGGTCCTGGTGATCACCGAGCCCGCGGGCGGCCGCAACCGCAACCGCCTGGACATCCCGGGCGTGCTGCTCGTCACCTCCGGTCTCGTCTCGCTGGTCTACGCGTTCACCCGCGCCGAGTCGGACGGCTGGGCCTCCGCCACCACGATCGGCTTCTTCGTCGCCGCCGTCGTGCTGCTGAGCGCGTTCGCCGTCGTCGAGAGCAGGGTCGCGGCGCCGCTGCTGCCGCTGCGCGTCATCACCGAGCGCAACCGCGGCGGTGTCTACCTCTCGCTGGGCCTCGCCATCATCGGCATGTTCGGCCTGTTCCTGTTCCTGACCTACTACCTGCAGGTCGTCCTCGGGTACTCCCCGGTGACCAGCGGCCTGGCCTTCCTGCCGATGGTCGCGGGCATGATCACCGGCTCGACCCAGATCGGCGCCCGTCTGATGACCCGGGTCGCCCCGCGGCTGCTCATGGTGCCGGGCTTCCTGACCGCCTCCATCGGCATGCTGATCCTGACCCAGATCGACGTCGGCAGCTCCTACCCGGCGCTGATCCTGCCCGGTCTGATCCTCATGGGCCTCGGCATGGGCACCGCGTTCATGCCCGCCATGAGCCTCTCCACGCACGGCGTCCAGCCGCGCGACGCGGGCGTCGCCTCCGCGATGGTCAACACCTCGCAGCAGGTCGGCGGCGCCATCGGCACCGCGCTGCTCAACACCATCGCGGCCAGCGCCACCACCGCGTACCTCGCCTCGCACGCCAAGGACGGCGCCCCGCAGCAGCTGCTCCAGCTGCAGGGCATGGTGCACGGCTTCTCGACCGCGATCTGGTGGTCGTTCGGCATCCTGGTGCTCGCCGCCGCGGCCGCCGGCATCCTGATCAACACCGGCAGGCCGGACATGTCCGCCTCCGGCGAGGGCGTCGCCAAGGAGGACGCGATCCCGGTCATGGCGCACTGACGCCGCACCGCACGCACGAACGGCCCGCCGGGGATCTCCCGGCGGGCCGTTCCGCGTCCGCGCTCAGCGCACGTACGCCTTGAGGTCCTCGGTGTCGAGGGTGACGCCGACCGGCTCGGGCAGCACCACGGTGTGGCCGTACGACAGGGTGACCGCACTGGTGTACGTACCGTGCTCCGGTTCGCTGAACACCGTCACCGACCGGGCGTCCCGGTCCACCAGCAGGTAGACGGGGATGTACGCGCGGGCGTACGCGGCGGGCTTCTCCACCCGGTCCCGCCGGTCGGCATCCGCGTCGTGGGAGGTCACCTCGACGACCATGAGCACTCCCTGCGGCTCCGCCCACTCGCCCTGGCCGGCGAAGGTGCCCACCGGGGCGAGCGCGCCGTCGGGCCGGGCCCGGCCGCTGCGGCAGCTCTCCACCTTGAGGCCCTGCTCGGGGTAGAGGTTGAGATCCGGTCGCTGCTGCAGGCAGCGCTCCAACAGCCACATGACGATCTCACCGTGGTCGCCGTCGGGCACCGGCTTGACTCCGAGCCTGCCGTTGATCAGTTCGAGCGTGACGTCCTCCCGGGCGGCGGTCATGGCGATGGCCTCGAAGGCGTCACGTTCCATCTGGGGCCGATCCGTCGTCATGACGGTCATGGTCTCCTCCTTCCGGCGGCGCGGCCACGCTACGACGCGCACGACCTTCCCCGGGCCCGAAGCACTCTTCCTACCCGGCAGTAACTCCGCTACAGTGACCGCACGCACCAGCGCCGGGCCTCGGGAGCCGCACCGGCGTGGTCGGCACCGCGGCATGACGCGGTCGCCCGGGTGTGTGGTCACCGGCCCTCCGGGCCGTTCACGGCGCAGCACTCACGCGCCGACCCGCCCTTTCCCTCAGCGCGCCTGAGCACTTCGGCACACCCGCGGCACGACCGGAGCGGACCGGTCCGTGCCGCGCGGAGCCGTACCCGCCCTCCCGCACTCCCGCGCCGCCACACCCTCCTCCAGCGCACCGGCCGACGCTCGCCGCCGAGCGGCACGGCCGCGCCGGAGAGCGGCGCGGGGCCCCATTTCAAGGAGTCTGGACAATGGAGCGTCCCTTCCCCACCGTCGCCGTCGTCGGTCTCGGCACCATGGGTGCCGGCATCGCCGTGGCCATCGCGCAGAGCGGCCGCCGGGTGATCGGCATCGAGGCCGACGCCGACGCCGCCGGCCGGGCCCTCGGCCGGATCGAGGAGGCCACGGCACGTGCGGTGCGGCGCGAGCGGCTGACCGACGCGGAGCGCACCGCCCTGCTCGGCCTGATCTCCGTGGGCGACCGGCTCGACGCCGCCGCCACCGCCGACCTCGTGATCGAGGAGGTGCCCGAACAGCTGGAGCTGAAGCGGGAGATCTTCGCCGAGCTCGACCGGATCTGCCCGCCGGAGACGGTGCTCGCGACCGGTACCACCGCACTGTCGGTGACCCGGATCGCCGCCGCCACCGCCCGCCCGGAGCGCGTGCTGGGCCTGCACTTCTTCAACCCGGTGCACACCATGAAGCTGGTCGAGGTCGTGCGCACCGTGCTGACGTCCCCGCAGGCCGCGGAGGAGGCCGCCGCGTTCGCCCGCGAGCTCGGCAAGGAGCCGGTCGCGGCGGGCGACCGGGCCGGGTTCATCGTCAACGGCCTGCTCTTCGCCTACCTCAACCAGGCCGCCGCGATGCTGGAGTCGCGCTACGCGACCCGCGAGGACATCGACGCGGCGATGCGGCTCGGCTGCGGCCTGCCGATGGGCCCGCTGGCACTGCTCGACCTGATCGGCATCGACACCGCGCGCACCGTGCTGGAGGCGATGTACGAGCAGTCCCGGGACCGCCTGCACGCGCCGGCCCCGATCCTGGGCCAGCTGGTCGCCGCGGGTCTGCTCGGCCGCAAGACCGGCCGCGGCTTCTACGCGTACGACGCGCCCGGCTCGTCGCGGGCCGTCGCGGAGGATTCGGCGGTCGGGGCGGCGCGGGTCGCCGGCCGTCCGGTGGCGAGCGTCGGCGTCTGCGGCTCCGGCACGATGGCGACCGGCATCGTCGAGGTGTTCGCCAAGGCGGGCCTGCCCGTGCTGCTCGCGGCACGCAGCCAGGAGAAGGCCGACCGCGCCAAGGCGCAGCTCGCGAAGTCGCTGGAGCGCTCGGTCTCGCGCGGCCGGCTGGCCGCGGAGCAGCGGGACGCGGCGCTCGCCCTGGTCACGGCGACCGGCAGCTACGCGGACCTCGCCGGGGTCGACCTCGTCGTGGAGGCGGTCGCCGAGGACCTGGCGGTCAAGCGGGAGCTCTTCGCCACCCTCGACAAGATCGTCAAGCCGGGTGCGGTGCTCGCGACCACCACCTCCAGCCTGCCGGTGATCAGCTGCGCGACCGCCACCTCGCGGCCGCACGACGTGATCGGCATGCACTTCTTCAACCCGGCGCCGGCCATGAAGCTCGTCGAGGTCGTCTCGACCGTGCTGACCTCCCCGGACGTCACCTCCACCGTGCTGGACCTGTGCACGAAGGTGAGGAAGCACCCGGTGGAGTGCGGCGACCGGGCCGGCTTCATCGTCAACGCGCTGCTCTTCCCCTACCTGAACGACGCGGTGCGGATGCTGCAGGAGCACTACGCCACCGTCGACGACATCGACACCGCGATGAAGCTCGGCTGCGGCTACCCGATGGGCCCGTTCGAACTGCTGGACGTCGTCGGCCTGGACGTCTCGCTGACCATCGAGAAGGTGCTGCACCAGGAGTTCCGCGAGCCCGGCCTGGCCGCCGCGCCGCTGCTGGAGCACCTGGTCGCGGCCGGCTGCCTGGGCCGCAAGACCGGCCGCGGCTTCCGCGACCACGCCCGGCGCTGACCCCGGGGCCGTCGCCGCGCAGCCCCCGGGCGCGCGGCGGCGGCCGCACCGCACCACACGGACACGACCGGCCGCCGTCGCTGCAAGGAGTCGCAGATGAACACCGAGCCAGGGGGCAGAGCGCCTCGGAGCACCGTCGGACCGGGCGGCGGGCCCGTGTGGAACCCGGCCCGGGCCGCGCCGCGCTGGCCCCGGCCGGCGCCGGTGCCGCCGGTGGCACCGGTCCGGCGGGTGAGGCCGGCCGGGGCGGCGCCGGGGACGTGTAGCGTTCCGGGCATGGATCGGGAAGAGTCGTCCGCGCCGGCCCGGCCGTCGCGCGGACCCGCGGACACCGCGCGCCCCGCCGAGGGCGGGGCAGGCAGCCGGCGCGCAGCGGCCCAGCGCCGGCAGATGCGCCAGGAGCTGGCATCGGCAGCGATGGACCTGTTCGCCAACCAGGGCTACGAAGAGACGACGGTGGATCAGATCGCCGCCGAGGCGGGCGTGGCGCGGCGGACGTTCTTCCGCTACTTCCGCTCCAAGGAAGAGGCGATCTTCCCGGACCACGACGACACCCTGATCCGGGTCGCCGACCTGCTGGCCAGTGCCGAGCAGGACGAGCACCCGCTGGACGTGGTCTGCCGCGGCATCAAGGAGGTGCTGCGGATGTACGCCTCCACGCCGGGCGTCTCGGTGGCGCGCTACCAGCTGATCCGGCAGGTGCCGGCGCTGCGCGAGCGGGAGATCGCGGTCGTGGCGCGGTACGAGCGGCTGTTCACCCGCTACCTGCTGGGCCGGTTCGACGCCTCCGAGCAGATCCCGCCGGGCTGGCAGCACGGCGGGGACGACGACTCGATGCTCGCCGAGGTGTCCGCGGCAGCCGTGGTCGCGGCGCACAACCACGTGCTGCGGCGCTGGCTGCGGGCCGGCGGCCTGGGTGACGTGGAGGCGCAGCTCGACCACTCCTTCGAGGTCATCCGGCGCACCTTCTGGGCGACGCCGCCGAGCGGCGTGCGGCGCCGGGGTGCCGTGGTGGCACCCGGTGCCAGTGGGGAGGGCGGTTCGGCGCTGGAGGCGGCCGCGGTGAGCGCCCTGAGCGCCAGCCCCGGGGGTGAGGTGCTCATCACAGTGGCCCGCACCGACGCCCCGCTCGACCTCGTCCTGGACTCGATCAGGTCCGCCCTCAGCACCCCCCGAACAGCCTGAACCCCACATCACCGCAGGTCACAGCAGTTTCCACGGCCCGTCCCGGATCTCCGGGGCGGGCCGTCGCGCGTGGCGGGCCGGCCGGCGTCGAACAGCGATTTACATCACTCGAACTGGTGACACCCGGTGTCTTTACGCGTGGCACAGGGTGCCATTAACGTGTTACTCACCAGTCGCGGCGCCGCGGCTCCCCACCTCGGCGCGCCGTGTCCGGCGTCCCCAGACCTCGGGGGCCAGCACCATCCGGGCGACACTCCACACCTCGGGCCGTCGCTTCCTTCCACCCACAGACCCTCAGCGAAGCCGGTGTCCGCTCCCGGCTCCCCCAGACGCCCTGTGCCCTCACACAGGTACGCCTTCGGAGGCAGCCATGAACGAAATCCTCGACGCGATCCTCAGCTCCGACAGCACCTCGGCGGACTTCGCCGCGATCCCGCTGCCGGAGTCCTACCGGGCGGTGACGCTCCACAAGGACGAGGAGCAGATGTTCGCGGGCCTCGACAGCCGCGACAAGGACCCCCGCAAGTCGCTCCACCTGGACGAGGTCGCCCTCCCCGAGCTCGGCCCGGGCGAGGCGCTGGTCGCCGTCATGGCGAGCGCCGTGAACTACAACACGGTGTGGAGCTCGATCTACGAGCCGGTCTCCACCTTCGGCTTCCTGGAGCGGTACGGCCGGCTCTCCCCGCTCACCAAGCGCCACGACCTGCCGTACCACGTGCTCGGCTCCGACCTCGCGGGCGTCGTCCTGCGCACCGGCGCCGGCGTCAACGCCTGGAAGCCCGGCGACGAGGTCGTCGCGCACTGCCTCTCGGTCGAGCTGGAGTCCTCGGACGGCCACAACGACACGATGATGGACCCGGAGCAGCGCATCTGGGGCTTCGAGACCAACTTCGGCGGCCTGGCGCAGCTGGCCCTCGTCAAGACCAACCAGCTGATGCCCAAGCCGAAGCACCTCACCTGGGAGGAGGCCGCCTCCCCCGGCCTGGTGAACTCCACCGCCTACCGCCAGCTGGTGTCGCAGAACGGCGCCGGCATGAAGCAGGGCGACAACGTGCTGATCTGGGGCGCCAGCGGCGGCCTCGGCTCGTACGCCACCCAGTACGCGCTGGCCGGCGGCGCCACCCCGATCTGCGTGGTCTCCAACGACCAGAAGGCCGACATCTGCCGGGCGATGGGCGCCGAGGCGATCATCGACCGCAGCGCCGAGGCGTACCGCTTCTGGAAGGACGAGAACACCCAGGACCCGCGCGAGTGGAAGCGCCTGGGCGGCCGGATCCGCGAGCTGACCGGCGGCGAGGACGTCGACATCGTCTTCGAGCACCCGGGCCGCGAGACCTTCGGTGCCTCCGTCTACGTCACCCGCAAGGGCGGCACCATCGTCACCTGCGCCTCCACCTCCGGCTTCATGCACCAGTACGACAACCGCTACCTGTGGATGTCGCTCAAGCGCATCGTCGGTTCGCACTTCGCCAACTACCGCGAGGCGTGGGAGGCCAACCGCCTCGTCGCCAAGGGCAAGATCCACCCCACCCTGTCCAAGGTCTACTCCCTGGAGGAGACCGGCCAGGCCGCCCTCGACGTGCACCACAACAAGCACCAGGGCAAGGTCGGCGTGCTCTGCCTCGCCCCCGAGGAGGGCCTCGGCGTCTCCGACCCCGAGTTCCGCGCCAAGCACCTCGACGCGATCAACCGCTTCCGGAACATCTGATGGCGGACCGCGACCGTCCGTGGCTGATGCGGACCTATGCAGGCCACTCCACCGCGAGCGACTCCAACGCGCTCTACCGGCGGAACCTGGCGAAGGGTCAGACGGGCCTCTCCGTGGCCTTCGACCTGCCCACCCAGACCGGCTACGACTCCGACCACGTCCTCGCCCGCGGCGAGGTCGGCCGGGTCGGCGTGCCGGTGGGCCATGTCGGTGACATGCGCACCCTGTTCGACGGCATCCCGCTCGAACGGACCAACACCTCCATGACGATCAACGCCACCGCGATGTGGCTGCTGGCGCTCTACCAGGTGGTCGCCGAGGAGCAGGGCGCCGACGTCGCCAAGCTCACCGGCACCACCCAGAACGACATCGTCAAGGAGTACCTGTCCCGCGGGACGCACGTCTTCCCGCCGGGACCGTCCGTCCGGCTGATCACCGACATGATCGCCTACACGGTCGCGAACCTCCCCAAGTGGAACCCGATCAACATCTGCAGCTACCACCTGCAGGAGGCGGGGGCCACCCCCGTCCAGGAGATCGCGTACGCGATGTGCACCGCGATCGCCGTCCTCGACGCCGTCCGCGACTCCGGCCAGGTGCCGGCCGAGCGGATGGGCGAGGTCGTCGGCCGCATCTCCTTCTTCGTCAACGCGGGCGTCCGCTTCGTCGAGGAGATGTGCAAGATGCGGGCCTTCTCCCGGCTGTGGGAGAAGGTCACGCGCGAGCGGTACGGCATCGAGGACGCCAAGCAGCGGCGCTTCCGGTACGGCGTGCAGGTCAACTCGCTCGGCCTCACCGAGGCCCAGCCGGAGAACAACGTCCAGCGGATCGTGCTGGAGATGCTCGCCGTCACGCTCTCCAAGGACGCCCGCGCCCGCGCCGTCCAGCTCCCCGCGTGGAACGAGGCCCTCGGCCTGCCCCGCCCGTGGGACCAGCAGTGGTCGCTGCGCATCCAGCAGGTGCTCGCCTACGAGTCGGACCTGCTGGAGTACGGCGACATCTTCAACGGCTCCGAGGTGATCGAGGCCAAGACCGCCGAGCTGCTGGCCGGCGCCGAGGCGGAGATCGCCAAGGTGCTGGGCATGGGCGGGGTCATCCCGGCCGTCGAGTCCGGCTACCTGAAGTCCAACCTGGTCTCCTCGCACGCGGCCCGCCGCGCCCGCATCGAGGCCGGCGAGGACAGGATCGTCGGGGTCAACTGCTTCGACACCACCGAGGAGAGCCCGCTGACGGCCGACCTCGACACGGCCATCATGGTCGTCGACCCGGCCTCCGAGCGGTCCGTGCTCGCCGGCCTGGAGCGCTGGCGCGCCGAACGCGACGAGGCCGCCGCCCAGGCCGCCCTGGAGCGGCTGAAGGCCACCGCGGCCACCACCGACAACCTGGTGCCCGCCACCCTCGCCTGCGCCCGCGCGGGCGTGACCACCGGCGAGTGGTCGTTCGCCCTGCGCGACGTGTTCGGCGAGTACCGCGCACCCACCGGCGTGGGCGGCGCCCCGGTCGCCGTCGCGGCCGAGCCCGGCGGCGAGCTCGCCGCCGTCCGCGAGGCGGTCGCCGCGACGGCCGCGGAGCTCGGCACCGGCAAGCTGCGCCTGCTCGTCGGCAAGCCCGGCCTGGACGGCCACTCCAACGGTGCCGAGCAGATCGCGGTCCGCGCCCGCGACGCCGGCTTCGAGGTGGTCTACCAGGGCATCCGGCTCACCCCGGAGCAGATCGTCTCCGCCGCCGTGGCGGAGGACGTCCACTGCGTGGGGCTGTCGATCCTCTCCGGCGCCCACCCCGAGCTGGTGCCCGACGTGCTGCAGCGCCTGCGGCGTGCAGGGGTGGAGGATGTGCCCGTGATCGTCGGTGGCATCATCCCGGCAGCGGACGCCGAGGTTCTGAAGGCCGCCGGTGTCGCTGCGGTCTTCACACCGAAGGACTTCGGCATCACCACCATCATCGGCCGGATCGTCGACGAGATCCGGCTCGCCAACAGGCTCCAGCCGTGGGCCGCGAGCACCCACGCGAGCAGCTGACCGGGAAGGACGTACCACCCTCATGACCACCACCGACCGCCTCCGGCCCCGCCGTTCCTGCCTGGCCGTACCCGGCAGCAACCCGCGCTTCCTGGAGAAGGCCCAGGGCCTGCCCGCCGACCAGGTCTTCCTCGACCTGGAGGACGCGTGCGCCCCGCTGGTCAAGGAGAGCGCCCGGCACAACATCGTCGACGCGCTGAACAACGGCGACTGGGGCGCCAAGACCAAGGTCGTCCGGGTCAACGACTGGACCACCCACTGGACGTACCGCGACGTCATCACGGTCGTCGAGGGCGCCGGCCCCAACCTCGACTGCATCATGCTGCCGAAGGTGCAGGACGCCGAGCAGGTCAAGGCGCTCGACCTGCTGCTCACCCAGATCGAGAAGACCATGGGCTTCGAGGTCGGCAAGATCGGCATCGAGGCGCAGATCGAGAACGCCAAGGGCCTGATCAACGTCGACGCGATCGCGACCGCCTCGCCCCGGCTGGAGACGATCATCTTCGGCCCGGCCGACTTCATGGCCTCGATCAACATGAAGTCGCTCGTCGTCGGCGAGCAGCCGCCCGGCTACGACGCCGACGCGTACCACTACATCCTGATGCGCATCCTGATGGCCGCCCGCGCCAACGACCTGCAGGCCATCGACGGCCCGTACCTGCAGATCCGCAACGCCGACGGCTACAAGGCCGTGGCCCGCCGCGCCGCCGCGCTGGGCTTCGACGGCAAGTGGGTGCTCCACCCGGACCAGGTCGCCGCCGCGAACGAGATCTTCTCGCCCGCGCAGGAGGACTACGACCACGCCGAGCTGATCCTCGACGCCTACGACTGGTGCACCTCCGAGGCGGGCGGCGCCAAGGGCTCCGCGATGCTCGGCGACGAGATGATCGACGAGGCCAGCCGCAAGATGGCCCTGGTCATCTCGGGCAAGGGCCGCGCGGCGGGCATGGAGCGCACGTCGAAGTTCGAGCCCCCGCAGAGCTGATCCCTCGGGCCCGGCCCGCCCCCGGCGCCCCGACCCGGCGCCGGGGCGACCCGCCGGCCCGCTCGCATCACACACCCGAGGACGACACCATGCAGTTCGGACGCACCTACGAAGAGTTCGAGGTCGGCGCGGTCTACAAGCACTGGCCCGGAAAGACGGTCACCGAGTACGACGACCACCTCTTCTGCCTGCTGACCATGAACCACCACCCGCTCCACATGGACAGCAACTACGCGGAGAGCACGACGGACTTCGGCAAGAACGTCGTCGTCGGCAACTACATCTACTCGCTGCTGCTCGGCATGTCCGTCCCGGACGTGTCCGGGAAGGCGATCGCCAACCTGGAGATCGAGTCGCTGCGCCACGTCGCGCCGACCTTCCACGGCGACACGCTCTACGGCGAGACGACCGTCCTCGACAAGTGGCCGTCGAAGTCCAAGGACGACCGCGGCATCGTGTACGTCGAGACCAAGGGCTACAAGCAGGACGGCACCGTGGTCTGCATCTTCCGCCGCAAGGTGATGGTGCCGACCGTGACGTACACCCAGGCGCGCGGCGGCGAGCAGCCCGGCCGCCCCGAGCCGCGCGCCTGACAGACCCCGGACGGGCAGGCCGCCGTCATCGGCCACCGCCCCACCCGGCCCACGGGGCCCTGCTGCCGCAGCCACGCCGGCAGGGCCCCGTACACCCTCCCCCCACCCTCACGCTCGACCCAGAGACGGAGCCGCACGATGGGACGCCTCGCACAGACCGACGGCCTCACCGAGATCCAGCGGGACATCCTCGCCACCGTGCGGGACTTTGTCGACAAGGAGATCATTCCGGTCGCGACGGAGTTGGAGCACAAGGACGAGTACCCGACCGCCATCGTCGAGGGGATGAAGCAGCTCGGCCTGTTCGGCCTGACCATCCCCGAGGAGTTCGGCGGCCTCGGCGAGTCGCTGCTGACCTACGCCCTGGTGGTCGAGGAGATCGCCCGCGGCTGGATGTCCGTCTCCGGCATCGTCAACACGCACTTCATCGTCGCCCACATGATCAACGCGCACGGCACCCAGGAGCAGAAGGAGTACTTCCTGCCCCGCATGGCCGCCGGCGAGATCCGCGGCGCCTTCTCGATGTCCGAGCCCGGCCTGGGCTCCGACGTCGCGGCCATCTCCACCAAGGGCGTCAAGGACGGCGACTCCTACGTCCTCAACGGCCAGAAGATGTGGCTGACCAACGGCGGCACGTCCACCCTCGTCGCGGTGCTCTGCAAGACCGACGAGGGCGGCAGCACGCCGTACCGCAACATGACCACCTTCCTGATCGAGAAGACGGCCGGCTTCGGTCCGAACCCGACCGTCCCGGGCCTGACCGTGCCCGGCAAGATCGAGAAGATGGGCTACAAGGGCGTCGACACCACCGAGCTGGTGCTGCAGGACGTCCGCGTCCCGGCCGACCGCGTCCTCGGCGGCGTCCCCGGCAAGGGCTTCTACCAGATGATGGACGGCGTCGAGGTGGGCCGCGTCAACGTCGCCGCCCGCGGCTGCGGTGTCGCCCGCCGCGCCTTCGAGCTGGGCATCTCCTACGCCCAGCAGCGCACCACCTTCGGCAAGAAGATCTGCGAGCACCAGGCGATCCAGTTCAAGCTCGCCGAGATGGCCACCAAGGTCGAGGCCGCCCACCAGATGATGGTCATGGCCGCCCGCAAGAAGGACAGCGGCGAGCGCAACGACCTTGAGGCCGGCATGGCGAAGTACCTCGCCTCCGAGTACTGCAAGGAGGTCGTCGAGGACGCGTTCCGCATCCACGGCGGCTACGGCTTCTCCAAGGAGTACGAGATCGAGCGGCTCTACCGCGAGGCCCCGATGCTGCTCATCGGTGAAGGTACTGCGGAGATCCAGAAGATGATCGTCGGACGCCGACTGCTGGAGGAGTACCGGCTGGCCGACTGAGCCCGCCGGTCACCGACTTTCCGCATGGTCGGGCGCGGGCGTGCGGGCCCGCGTACGACCCCCTGCCGTGCCGTCCGGCCTGGTCAGCCGACAGGGGGGCACGGCAGGCCCGGAGGCGGCCGTAGGGCGCGTATCAGCAGGTACGCGCCTTACGGCCGCCTCCGCACACCGGACGCGGGAGCCGCGCACGGGCCGTCCCGCACGGCGCCGGGCGCACCCTCCGCCCACGTGAGACGTGGGTCACCCGCCACGCCGGACCCCTTGGGGAACCACCGGCACTCGGCTACGGTCGTATACACAGCAGGCATGGCTAGGCTCCATGCCCGGCATATCCATGAACAGGCGGCTTGCCCACCTACCGCCTGGTCCCGATAGCATCCACCGGGACAGCGTCCCCTTGTACCCGATCCCCGCGGTGGCCCCCGTCCAGCGGCCATGATCCCCCGCGACTAAGGTCTTCGATGCCCATCAGCCCGTCCCCTCACACCTCCGTCCCGGACGGCGATCCCTTCGCCGCTCCGACGGCCGGTCGGCGTCCGCGCGTGACGATCGCACGCGGCGCGACCCCCTGGTTCGCCCCGACCCTGGCCACCGCCGCCGTGACGACCGCCCTCACCCGGCGTAACGGCAAGTGGGCCCTGGCGGCTGTTCCGGCCTGTGCCCTCGGCGCCGGCATGCTGTGGTTCTTCCGCGACCCGGAGCGTGAGATCGGCACGGGCAGAGTGATCTCCCCGGCGGACGGCGTGGTGCAGTCGATCGACGCCTGGCCGGACGGCCGGACCCGGGTGGCAATCTTCATGAGCCCGCTCAACGTGCACGTCAACCGGGCTCCCCTGCCCGGCACCGTGACGTCCGTGGAGCACGTCGCCGGCGGCTTCGTCCCGGCGTTCAACAAGGACAGCGACCAGAACGAGCGGGTCGTCTGGCACTTCGACACCGAGCTCGGCGACATCGAGATGGTGCAGATCGCGGGTGCCGTCGCACGCCGCATCGTGCCGTACGTCGACGCCGGCACCAAGGTCGAGCAGGGCGAGCGGATCGGTCTGATCCGCTTCGGCTCCCGCGTCGACACCTACCTGCCGGCCGGCGTCGAGGTCGGCGTCGAGGTCGGCCAGAAGACCACAGCCGGGGTGACGCGCCTTGACCGTGACTGATCCTGAGACTCTCGTCGGCCTCGACGACGACGAGGCCGCCGAGTTCCGCCGCCGCCGCTGGGCGCGCGACCGCGAGCTGCGGGCGCCCCGTTCGCCGCAGCACCTGTCGACCGCCGACTTCCTGACCCTGGGGAACGCCGTCTGCGGCTTCCTGGCGATCTACTCGATCACCACCGGGGTCCTGATGCCCCACCTCACCGGTGAGACCACCTCGCCGAACCGCAACAGCGCCGCCACCGCGGTGACGCTGCTGCTGATCGGCGCCATGTGCGACCTCTTCGACGGCCTGGTGGCCCGCAAGCTGCGCTCCTCGGCGCTGGGCGCGGAGCTGGACAACCTGGCCGACCTGATCAGCTTCGGCATCGCCCCGGCGTACTTCGTGGCGGTCTGGGGCATCGTGTCGCCGGACAGCAACCAGCAGCTCTCGGCGTTCATCGCGCTGACCGTCCTGCTGGCGGTGGTCCTGCGGCTCGCCCGGTTCTCGGCCGTCAAGATGCGGCCGGGGATCTTCCAGGGCATGCCCTGCCCGATGGGCGCGATGACGGTGATCGCCATCGTGCTCCTCGACCCGCCGTTCGTGCCGGGCCTGCTGATGATCTTCGGCGTGGCGTACCTGATGGTCAGCCGCATCGAGTACCCGAAGCCGCAGGGCCTGCTGGCCACGGCGACGCTCTGCTGGATCGTCGTCTCCATCGGCTGCCTCGCGGCGTGGGCCACGGGCCTGCCCGGCGGCAACACGCTGATGCACATCGGCGCGGTCGCCCAGATCACGCTCGCCGCGATGGCGCCGCTGCTGGTCATCCGCCGCAAGGTCGGCCAGAAGGTCGGCGACGTCCGCGCCCGCCGCGCGGAGTCGCGCGGCTGCTGACCGGCCCGTAGCACGACGGAAGGGCCCGGATCCGCAAGGATCCGGGCCCTTCCGCGTATCCGCCGCGCTGTGCCCTGCCGGTCTGTGCCGGTCCGGTCTGCGCCGCGCCGGTCCGGTCTGTGCCGTGCCCTGCTGCGCGTGCCCGCCGCCCGGAAGCGCGGCGGGCACGGCGGTCAGCGGCCCGCGCCGCCGTCGTGGACGGCGAACGCGGAGCGGCGCGCGGCCCGGGCCACCGCCGGGTCCGGGTGGACCCCGGAGACCGCGGTGAGCACCGACGCCGCCCGCGGGTGCCCGGACTGCCGGGCCCGGTTGAAGAGCCGTACCGGCTCGCCCGCGGAGGCGCCCTCCACGTGCGGCACGAGCAGTGCGGTGTCGCCGTGGTCGAGCACGGCGGCGGCGGTGTCCACCCACAGCCAGGCGGCGTCCTCCGCGCCCAGCACGTCGGCGGGGGCCACCGGGCCCTCGTCGGAGCGCTCGGCCAGCCAGAGCAGCGCGTAGGGCCGCAGGACGGTCTCCTCGACGGCCGCGCGGACGGCCTGCTCGGCGGTGCCGCCGGCCACCCGGAGGGCTTCGAAGGCGAGACCGCGCACGAGGGCGTCCTCCCCGCGGGCGGCGTCGAGGAGCTCGGCGACCGCGCGGTCCGCGGGGCGGGCGGCGACCCAGGCCCGGTACTCGGCGCGGGCCGGGCCGGGGGTGTAGTCGGCGCAGGCGCTCAGGAGTTCCTGGGCGCTCTGCTCGATGTGGCCGGCGGCGGTCTGCGCGACGGTGCAGATCTCCTCCAGCTTGGCGCGCACCGCCCAGTGGCCGAGCGGGGAGAGCTCGGCGGCCTCGTCACGGCGCTCCAGGGCACCGACGGCGGCCAGACCGTCCAGCATCCAGTCGAGGACCGCGGCGGCGTCGGCGGCGGCCGTGGGGGTGTCGATCTGCGGGTCGCGGCAGGTGCCGCGGACGGCGGACATCGCGGAGGCCGCGTGCGGCACCGGCGAGAGCCCGAGCGCGCCGGGGACGACGCCGTGCCGGCGCTCGTCGAGGCCGCGGCGGAGCAGCTCCAGCAGTTCGCCGTCCGACACCGGGCCGTCGACGAGGTGCAGGAAGGAGAGGAGCTGCGGCGCCTGGTCGACGGCCTGGCCGGCGAGCACGGCGAAGACGCCGCGCATGGCGGCGGGCGGCACGGGCGCGAGGAGGGTCCAGGCGTCGAACAGTGCCGACCAGCCGCGGATCACCGCCTCGTCGTCGTGCTCCCAGGCGTTGAGGCGCCAGCCCGGCCCGGCTCCGGCGTCGCGGAGCTCGACCAGGCCGACGAGCAGGGCTTGCCCCCAGGCCTTGGCGGCGGCGCCGACGGTCATCGCGAGGGCGCGGCCGGCGGCCCTCGCGTCGTCGGGCAGGAGCTCGCCGCGCTTGTCGACCTCGGCGAGCTCGCCGGCCCAGCGGGAGATCCGCACGGCGTCGGCGAGCATGCGGCGGGCCAGCGGGGCCAGCTCTGCGGGTGCGGGGAAGCCCTCGGGCACCGGCACGCGGCCGCGGCCGGGCTTGGGCCCGGGGGTGCGGCGGCGGGCGGGTCCGCCCGGCTGCTCGTTGTCGGCTCGGCGGGCCGCTCCTGGCAGACGGGTCACCGTCGCTCCGGTGCGGATCGCGGGCTGGAGCGGGGCATCACGGTCGCGCGGGTTCCGAGACGTCACGCCGTGCAGTCTTCCCCGCGCAGGGGCCTTCTGTCACATCGAGTTCTACGCGCGCTCGCACGTCCGACCCGCGGACGGGGGATGAGATCGGGCATCCGCCATCAAACCGGGCTCACGATCACGAAATATGACATGAGCACAACCGTCGTGGAGGCCCGGCGGGCGCCTCGGACGGGTGCCTCGGACGGGCGCCTCAGAGCAGCGGCGTCAGCCAGCGCCGCAGCGCCTCCGTGTACGCGTCCGGGTCCGCGTTCCAGAGGGCGGCGTGCGCGCCCTCCGGGACGGGCCGCAGGCTCACCAGGTCGGGCCGCCGGCCGGCGAGCCCGGCGGCGGCCGCCCACGGCGCCACGGCGTCGTCGGGGCTGTGCAGCAGCAGCGCGGGCACGTGGAGGTCGGTGCCGTCCGCGAGCCGGGCGAAGCCCGCCAGATCGACCCGGGTCCGCCCCTCGGCCGCCAGCGCGCCGAGTTCCGCCAGCGGCGCCGGCACGCCCGCCCGGGCGGCCTCGCGGCGCACGGTCGCGTGCCAGTCCAGCACCGGCGAGTCCAGCACCAGGCCCGCCACGGACTCCCGCCAGGCCGACCGGGCCGCCGTGTGCAGCGCCATGGTGGCGCCGAGCGACCAGCCGTACAGCACCACGCGGTCGGCGCCGTGGGCGCGGGCGAAGCGGAGGGCGGCGTCCACGTCCTGCCACTCGGTCTCGCCGAAGTGGCTCAGCCCGTCGGGCGGGGGCGGCGCCCCCTCGTCACCGCGGTGGGTGACGACCAGCGCGGGCAGCCGCAGTGCGTGCAGCAGCGGCAGCACGGGCAGGGCCTGCTGCCGGTCGGCGCCGGGGCCGTGCACCAGCACCACCCACAGCCCCCGCATGCCCGGCAGGTGCCAGGCGGGCAGCGGCCCGAGCTCGCCGTCGACGGCGGTCTCCGTGAAGTCGAGGCCGAGCGCGGACGCCGGATCGCCGGTCACGACGCGGGCGGTCACCCGCACCTCGGCACCGCCGGCGAGCGGGGCCCCGGTCGACAGCAGGCGGCGGGTGACGCTCTGCGGGGCGGTGCCGAGCACCTCGCCGACGACGGCGTGCCCGCCGCCGGGCCACTCCAGGGCGTAGCGGCCGGGCCGCTCCGTCTCGACGCTGCGGGTGAGGGTGACGGAGTCCGGCCCCACGTGGTGGACGCGGACGCCCCCGGCCGACCCGAAGACGCCGCCCGCGGAGCCGGGGCGGACGGACCGTTCGGAGGCGCGACGGCCGGCCAGGAGGACGGCCGCGGCCCCGGCTCCGACGACGGCGGCAGCAACGGCGGTGGCGGTTCCCCAGCTGCGCATGGCATCCCCGGTCTGCTGGCTTCGGACATGGCGCTCCCAGTCCACGCCCGGCAGGCGGCCTCCGGCCACCCGGGCGGGCCGTCCGGGCGGCGGCGCCCCGCGCGGGCCCGGACCGGGATGTCGCCGGGCCGCCCGGCGAGCAGCTCCCGGAAGCGGTCGGCGGGCGCCGGCGGGCGGGCGAGCGGCGGGCGGGCGCCCGCCGCGGGGGCGGCTCCCCGGTCCGCCGCGCCGTCCCGGCCGGGGTGAGCTCGCGGGCCGGCCGGAAGTCGCGCAGCGAGGCGGGGCCCGTGCTCATCAGCCGGACGGGCGGGCACCACAGTGCCCGGGCCGGCGCGACGAACTCCTCCTCGGAGGGCCGCAGCGCGCCGCTCCCCCGGGCGAGGACGTGCGCGGGCAGCAGCCGCACCCCGTGCGCGGCCATGCCGTCGGCGACCTGTTCGGGCGTCAGGCCGCGCCCGGCCCCGTGCGGGGGCCGGAGGATCGTACGGACCGGCGGGGCCCGCGGACGGCGACGGTGTGTGACCAACCCCTCCGCACGCTTGGTTGACTCCCGGTCGGAGCGCGTGGTGATATCGCTGGGCCATACGGAGGCATGCAGAGGAAGCCGGTGCGAATCCGGCGCGGTCCCGCCACTGTCACCGGGGAGCACGCCCGAACACATGGTCACGACGGTCCGCCACAGGGCCGTTGGAAGGCCCGGGGGTGTGTCCGACCCGGAAGCCAGGAGACTCTCGCCGCCGGTTCGTCGATCCAGGGCGCGGACCCTGAGTGAGGACACGCACGCCATGCAGGCTGCCCGGCGGTCTCCGCTGCGCCCCGCCCGGGGAACCGGGCGGTGAGCCGTCCGACCCAGGCGTCCCCCTATCTGCTGGGCGCCGTCGCGGGGTACCTCGCCGACACCGCGTTCGCCGACCCGCGCCGGGGCCACCCGGTGGCCGTGTTCGGCAGCGCCGCCGGACGGCTGGAACGGGCCCTGTGGCGCGACCACCGCGGGGCGGGCGCCGCGTACACCGCGCTGTGCGTGGGCGCCGTGACCGCCGGGGCGGTGCTCGCCGAACGCGCCCTCGGGCGCAGCCGCCCGGCCCGCACGGCGCTCGCCGCGGCCGCCGTCTGGACGGTGCTCGGCGGCACCTCGCTCACCCGGGAGGCCCGCACGATCGGCCGCGCCCTGGAGGCCGGCGACCTCGCCGCCGCCCGTGAGCGGCTCCCGCACCTGTGCGGCCGCGACCCGAGCGCGCTGGACGGGCAGCAGATCGCCCGCGCCGTCGTCGAGTCGGTCGCCGAGAACACCGCCGACGCCGTCGTCAACGCGCTCACCTGGGGAGCCCTGGCCGGCACGCCCGGGCTGCTGGCCTTCCGTGCCGTCAACACCCTGGACGCGATGGTCGGTCACCGCTCGCCGCGGCACACGCGCTTCGGCTGGGCGTCGGCCCGGCTCGACGACGTCGCCGGCTGGCCCGGCGCCCGGCTCACGGCGCTGCTGGCCGTCGCCGCGGCGGAGCACCCGCGGGCCGCCTGGAAGGTCTGGCGGCGCGACGGCTCCGCCCACCCCAGCCCCAACGCGGGCCAGGCCGAGTCGGCGTTCGCCGGGGCCCTCGGCGTCCGTCTCGGGGGCACGCTGCGGTACGGGACACGGACCGAGCACCGGCCCGTCCTGGGCGCGGAACTGCGGCCGGTCGCCGCCGCCGACATCGAACGGGCCTGCGCGCTCTCCCGGCGGGTCGGTGTGCTGGCGCTGGCCGTCACGCTCGCCGGCCGGGCCGTCCGGGCCCGCGGCCGTGCACGCAGGACGACAGGAGGAGTGGGCCGATGAGCCGGGCACTGCTGGTCGCGGGGACGACCTCGGACGCGGGCAAGAGCGTGGTCACGGCGGCGGTCTGCCGCTGGCTGGTCCGCCGGGGCGTGCGGGTCGCGCCGTTCAAGGCGCAGAACATGTCGCTCAACTCCTTCGTCACCGCGGACGGCGCCGAGATCGGCCGGGCGCAGGCGATGCAGGCGCAGGCCGCCCGGGTGGAGCCGGAGGCCGCGATGAACCCGGTGCTGCTCAAGCCCGGTGCGGACGGCCGCAGCCAGGTCGTGCTGCTCGGCCGGCCGGTCGCGGAGGTCGGCGCGCTCGACTACCGCGAGCGCAAGCCCGTCCTGCTGGAACGGGCCCTGGAGTGCCTGGCCGACCTGCGCGGCCGGTACGACGTGGTGGTGTGCGAGGGGGCGGGTTCGCCCGCCGAGATCAACCTGCGCGACCGCGACATCGCCAACATGGGCCTGGCGACCGCCGCGAACCTGCCCGTCGTGGTCGTCGGCGACATCGACCGCGGCGGGGTGTTCGCCGCGATGTACGGCACGCTGGCGCTGCTCTCCGCGCAGGACCAGGCGCTGGTGGCGGGCTGGTTCGTCAACAAGTTCCGCGGCGACGCGCGGCTCCTCGCGCCCGGCCTGGAGATGCTGGAGGGCCTGACGGGCCGTCCGGTGCTGGGCACGCTGCCCATGCTGCCCGGGCTGTGGCTGGACGCCGAGGACTCGCTCGACCTGTCGACCGTCGCCGAACGCGGCCCGGTCGCCGCCCCGCACGGCACGGACGTGCTGCGGGTCGCCGTCGTGCGGTTCCCCCGGCTGTCGAACTTCACCGACGTCGACGCGCTCGCCCAGGAGCCCGGCGTGCTGGTGCGCTGGGCGACCCGGCCCGAGGAGCTCGCCGACGCCGACCTCGTGATCCTGCCCGGCACCCGGGCGACCGTCGCCGACCTCGCCTGGCTGCGCGAACGCGGCCTGGACCGCGCGGTGCACGCCCGGGCGGCGGCGGGCCTGCCGGTGCTCGGTGTGTGCGGCGGCTACCAGATGCTCGCCCGGGAGATCACCGACGAGGTCGAGTCGAAGGCCGGCACGGTCGAGGGCCTCGCCCTGCTGCCGACCCGGGTCGTCTTCGGCCGGGAGAAGGTGCTCGCCCGCCCGGTCGGCGAGGCGTACGGGGAGCGGGTCGAGGGGTACGAGATCCACCACGGCGTGGTCGCCGTCGAGGGTGGCGAGGCGTTCGTCTCGGACGGCCGCGGGCGCGCCCTCGACGGCTGCCGGGCGGGCGCGGTGTGGGGTACGACCTGGCACGGCGTGCTGGAGAACGACGGCTTCCGGCGGGCCCTGCTGCGCGAGGCGGCCGCCCTCGCCGGACGGGCGTTCGTGCCCGCGCCGGACACGTCGTTCGCTGCCGCCCGCGAGGAACGGCTCGACCGGCTCGGCGACCTGATCGAGGAGCACGCCGACACCGAGGCGCTGTGGAAGCTGATCGAGGGCGGGGCGCCGGCCGGCCTCCCGTTCGTCCCGCCGGGTGCGCCGTGAGCGGCGCCGGGAGGCATGGAGTGCAGATGACCGACGTCCGTTACCCCTTCACCGCGATCGTCGGCATGGCCGACCTGCGGCTCGGGCTGCTGCTCAACGCCGTCTCCCCGGCGGTCGGCGGCGTGCTCGTCCGCGGCGAGAAGGGCACCGCCAAGTCGACGATGGTCCGCGCCCTGGCCGGTCTGCTGCCGTCGATCGCCGAGGCCGGCGGCTGCCGGTTCGCCTGCGACCCGGCCGCACCCGACCCGCACTGCCCGGACGGCGCGCACACCGACGGGTCCGCGCACACCCGGCCCGCGCACCTCGTGGAGCTGCCGGTCGGCGTCACCGAGGACCGCATCGTCGGCTCCCTCGACCTGGAACGGGCCCTCGCCGACGGCGTCAAGGCCTACGAACCGGGCCTGCTCGCCCGGGCGCACCGCGGGGTGCTCTACATCGACGAGGTCAACCTCCTCCAGGACCACCTGGTCGACCTGCTGCTCGACGCCGCGGCGATGGGCCGCTCCTACGTGGAGCGCGAGGGCGTGTCGGTGCGGCACGCGGCACGCTTCCTGCTCGTCGGCACCATGAACCCGGAGGAGGGCGAACTGCGGCCGCAGCTGCTCGACCGCTTCGGCCTCACCGTGGAGATCGCCGCCACCCGCGAGCCCGCCGAACGCGCCGAGGTCGTACGCCGCCGCCTCGCCTACGACGCCGACCCGGCGGGCTTCGCCGCCCGGTTCGCCGCGGACGAGGAGGCGCTCGCCGACCGCATCACCGGCGCCCGGGAGCTGCTGCCGCAGGTGGAGCTCACCGACGCGGCCCTGCGGCAGATCACCGCGGTCTGCGCGGCCTTCGAGGTGGACGGGCTGCGCGCCGACATCGTGATGGCGCGCGCCGCCGTCGCCCTCGCCGCCTGGGCCGGCCGCACCCGGGTGGAGGAGGAGGACGTCCGCAAGGCTGCCCAGCTGGCCCTGCCGCACCGCCGCCGCCGCAACCCCTTCGACGCACCCGGCCTCGACGAGGAGCAGCTCGACCGCACCCTGGAGGAGCACGCCGAGCAGCCCGAGCCCCCCGAGGACCCGCAGCGGCCCGACGGCGGCGGCGACGGTGACGGTGACGGTGACGGTGACGGTGACGGCCCGGACGGCGGCGGGCCCGACGGCGGCGGCCCGGACGGCGGTGCCCCGGCCCCCGGCGACGCCCCCGACGGCACGGCAGCGTCCGACCCGGCCGACGGCCCCCCGGACACCGCCCCGCCCGCGCAGCGCCCCGCCCCGGGTGCGGGCCGCGAGAGCGCACCGGTGGCCGCCGCGGAGCCGTACCGGACCCGGCTGTTCAAGGTGCCCGGCACCGGCCGCGGCGCCCAGGGGCGGCGCTCCCCCGCCGAGACCGACGGCGGCACCACCGTGCGCGCCCGCCGCCCCCGCGGGCACCTGAGCCGGCTGCACCTGACCGCCACCCTGCAGGCCGCCGCACCGCACCAGCACGCCCGCGGACGCTCGGGGCGGGCGCTGGTGCTCGCCAAGGACGACTTCCGCGAGCAGGTGCGCCGCGGCCGGGAGTCCAACCTCGTGCTCTTCGTCGTCGACGCCTCCGGCTCGATGGCGGCCCGGCAGCGGATGGGCGCCGTGAAGGGCGCCGTCATGTCGCTGCTCATGGACGCCTACCAGCGGCGCGACAAGATCGGCCTGATCACCTTCCGCGGCGCCGGCGCCGAGCTGGCGCTGCCGCCGACCTCCTCCGTCGAGGTCGGCGCGGCCCGCCTGGAGCAGCTGCCGACCGGCGGCCGCACACCGCTCGCCGCCGGGCTGCTGCGCGCCCACGAGGTGCTGCGCGTCGAGCGGATGCGCGACCCGGACCGGCGTCCGCTGCTCGTCGTCGTCACCGACGGCCGTGCCACCGGCGGCCGCACCGCCCTCGCCGACGCCGACCGCGCCGCCGGGCTGCTCGCCGGCCAGGGCCTGGCGAGCGTGGTGATCGACTGCGAGGCGGGGCACGTGCGGCTCGGCCTCGCGCACACGCTCGCCGCCCGGCTGGGCGGGCCCGCCGTCACCCTGGACGAGCTGCGCGCCGAGGGCGTGGCCGCCCTCGTCCGCGACCACCGTTCCGCCCACCTCCTCCGAAAGGCCGCCTGATGCCGCAGGGAAAGATCGAGACCGTGCCCGACGACGGCCTGACGACCCGCCAGCGCCGCACCCTGCCGATCACCGCCGTGCACACCGGCCCCGGCAAGGGCAAGTCGACCGCGGCGTTCGGCATGGCCCTGCGCGCCTGGAACCAGGGCTGGCCGATCGGGGTGTTCCAGTTCGTGAAGTCCGCCAAGTGGAAGGTCGGCGAGGAGAACGCGCTGCGCGTGCTCGGCGCCTCCGGCGAGGGCGGCACGGTGGCCTGGCACAAGATGGGCGAGGGCTGGTCCTGGGTGCAGCGCGGCATGGAGTCCAGCGAGGAGGCGGCGAAGGAGGGCTGGGAGCAGGTCAAGCGCGACCTCGCCGCCGAGACCTACCGCTTCTACGTGCTCGACGAGTTCACCTACCCCATGCACTGGGGCTGGGTCGACGTCGACGAGGTGGTCTCCGTGCTCCGCGACCGCCCGGGCAGCCAGCACGTGGTGATCACCGGCCGGTACGCCAAGGAACCGCTCACCGGACTCGCGGACCTCGTCACCGAGATGACCAAGGTCAAGCACCCCATGGACGCCGGCCGCAAGGGCCAGCGCGGCATCGAGTGGTAGACCGTTGAACATCCCCCGCCTCGTCGTCGCCGCACCCTCCTCCGGTGCCGGGAAGACCACCGTCGCCACCGGGCTCGTCGCGGCCCTGACCGCGCGCGGCCTCACGGTCTCGCCGCACAAGGTCGGCCCGGACTACATCGACCCGGGCTACCACGCGCTCGCCGCCGGCCGCCCGGGCCGCAACCTCGACGCCTGGATGTGCGGCGAGGAGCGGATCGCCCCGCTCTTCCTGCACGGCGCGGCCGGCGCGGACGTGGCCGTGGTCGAGGGCGTCATGGGGCTCTTCGACGGCGCCGCCGGACGCGGGGAGCTCTCCTCGACCGCGCACGTCGCCAAGCTGCTGCGGGCGCCCGTGGTGCTGGTCGTCGACGCCTCCTCGCAGTCGCGCTCGGTGGCGGCCCTCGTGCACGGCTTCGCCTCCTGGGATCCGGAGGTGCGGCTGGCCGGCGTGATCCTCAACCGGGTCGCCTCCGACCGGCACGAACACCTGCTGCGCGAGGCCCTGGAGGAGGGCTCCGGCGTGCCGGTGCTCGGCTGCGTCCGGCGCGCGGCCGCGGTCGCCACGCCGTCGCGCCACCTCGGGCTGGTCCCGGCGGCGGAGCGGTCCGCGGACGCCCTGCGGGCGGTCCGCGACATGGGGGAGCTCGTCGGCGCCTCGGTCGACCTCGACGCCCTGCTGGCACTGGCCCGCACCGCACCGCCGCTCGCCGCCGCCCCCTGGTCGGCCGCCGGGGAGGTCGCCGTGGTGCCGGGCCGTCCGCGGATCGCCCTCGCGGGCGGCGCCGCCTTCTCGTTCTCGTACGCCGAGAACGCCGAGCTCCTCGCCGCCGCCGGGGCGGAGGTGGTGCCCTTCGACCCGCTGCACGACCCTGCCCTGCCCGACGGCACGGCGGCGCTCGTCGTCGGCGGCGGCTTCCCGGAGGTGTACGTGGGCGAGCTCAGCGCCAACGAGCCGCTGCGCCGTTCGATCGGCGCGCTGGCGGCCGCCGGGCGGCCGATCGCCGCGGAGTGCGCCGGCCTGCTCTACCTGGGACGGGAACTGGACGGCCGGCCGATGTGCGGGGTGCTGCCGGGCTCGGCCCGGATGACCGAGCGCCTCACCCTCGGCTACCGGGAGGCGGTCGCGCTCGGCGACAGCCCGCTCGCCGCGGCCGGCACCCGGGTGCGGGGGCACGAGTTCCACCGCACGGTGTGCGAACCGGGCGCGGGCGGGCAGCCCGCCTGGGTGTGGCGCGGCCCGGCGGGTGCGCAGACCGAGGGTTTCGTGCAGGGCCCGGTGCACGCCTCGTACCTGCACCTGCACTGGGCGGGGGCGCCGCAGCTGGCGGAGCGGTTCGTCCGGGCGGCGGCGGCAGGCTGAGGGCCGGCCGGGCCCCGGCGGGCGGTCACGCGTCGGCGAGCCGGAAGACCGGGTAGCCGGGCGCGATGCGCAGCAGTTCGTCGTCGGAGGCGGTGTCGTCGACGCCGTCGAAGAAGACGCCCACCTCGAACTTCCAGCGCTTCAGGTAGGCGCGGAGGACCGCGGGCTTGTCGGCGTCGGGGAGCTCGACGGCCGCGAAGGGCTCGGCGCGGCGGCCGAGCCGGAGTTCACCGGTGCCCGCGACCCGCAGGTTGCGCACCCACTGGGTGTGGCCGCGGGGGGCGACCAGGTAGCGCCGTCCGTCGAGGGTGAGCAGGTTGACCGGGGTGGTGCGCCACTCGCCGCTCGCGCGGCCGCGCACCGCGAGGACCCGGGAGCCCCAGACGCTCAGCCCGGCCCGGGTGAGGGCGGCGACGGTGCGGTTGGAGAGGGAGAGCAGGGCCGCGGAGAGGCGGCCGGTCGGCATCACGTAGCGGCTGGTGTCGGACATCGGAACCCCCGGAGAGTGAGAGCGGCGGACGTTTTCGAGAGCGGTGCTCTCGTCCTGGTACGACTCTGACACGCCCGGCACTTCCGGTCAAGAGCACTGCTCTCGTTTCGGTGCATCGCTTCCATCTGTGGCAGTCTGTCCGTATGACTGCCATCAGGACCGCCCGCGAACGGGCCCGCGAGGAGCTCACCCGCGAGATCAAGACCGCCGCCCGCCGCCACCTCGCCTCCGAGGGCGCCCAGCGGCTGTCGCTGCGCGCCGTCGCCCGCGAACTCGGCATGGCCTCCTCGGCGCTGTACCGGTACTACCCCAGCCGCGACGACCTGCTCACCGCACTGATCGTCGACGCCTACACCGACCTCGCCGACACCGTCGACGCGGCCCTCGCCGCCCACACCGGCCCGCGCGCCCGCTGGCGGGCCCTGTGCACCGCCGTCCGGACCTGGGCACGGGCCAACCCGCACGAGTACGCCCTGGTCTTCGGCACGCCGGTGCCCGGCTACAGCGCGCCGCAGGAGACCGTCGCCCCGGCCGCCCGGCTGCCGCTCGCGCTCATCGGGGTGGCCCACCAGGCCGCGACGGAGGCCCGCACGGCGGCCGGCGGCGCGGCACCGGGCGCCCTCGCCGGGCCGCTGGGCGAACAGCTCGCCCGGCTCCGGGAGGAGTTCGCCCCCGGACTGCCCGAGCCGGTGCTGGCCCGGGCCGCGATCGCCTGGACCCAGCTCTTCGGCATGATCGGCTTCGAGCTCTTCGGCCACTTCGTCGGCTCCTTCGACCCCGCGGACGCCTTCTTCGCGCACGCCGTCGAGGAGATGGCCGACCTCGTGGGCCTGCCCGCCGGGTGAGCCCCGGCGGGCAGGCAGGACCGCGGACCGGACCGGGTCAGACGGCCGCGACGCCCCCGCGGACCACCGGGCGGCCCACGGTGCGCAGGTCGGCGACGGGGGCCGCGGTGGACAGGCCCGCACCGGAGCCGCTGCGGAGGCCCCCCACCGGGCCACCGGTGTCGGTCAGGTCGAGCGCCGTACGGAGGGCGGCGGCCCGCTCCGGCCCGAGGTGTTCGTCGGCCTTCGCCAGCTCGCGCTCCAGGGTGGCGGCGTCGTCGGCGGCGGCCGCGGCCCGGACGTGCAGGAGCGCCTGCTGCAGCTCCGCCTTCAGCGCGCCGGCCGGCTCGGAGGCGACCCCGCCCCAGCTCCGGTGCTGCAGGACGTCGATCTCCTTGTCGAGCGCCACCGCCAGCCGGACGGCCCAGCTGCGGTAGCCGCCCAGGTCGGCGCCGGGGTCGCTGCCCGGCTGCTGCGCGAGCGCGTAGTCGACGTCGAACTCGGCCTGCAGGTAGGCGGTCTGGATCTCGGTGAGGGATCCGGCCTGCCGGAGCGAGCCGGTCGTGTCGGGGCCCGTCCCGAGGAAGCAGGTGACGTGCCGCTCCCGGCCGCCGACCGCACGGAGCTCGGCGGGCCGGAAGTACGACAGCTCGGCGTCCTCGGGTACGGCCCAGGTGTCCGGGGCGAAGTCGCGCAGACGGAGCAGGCACCTGCTGTCCGCGTCGGCGACCAGGGCGGCCTCGTCCTTGTACGAGGTGGTGCCGAGGTCGGCGATGCCGTACACCTCGCCGTCGTGCGGCTCGCTGCAGGAGACCACCTCGACGTCGCGGACGTCGTCCCCGGTGTCGCCGCCCGGGTCGAGGAAGCAGTCGCCGTTCCTCAGCTCGAAGACCTCGGTGCGGCCGCTCTGCGGGCCGCCGAGTTCGTCCTCGCCGCCCTCGGAGAACGGCGTGCGGGCGCCGAGGACGACGGCCACCACGAGGACGGCCGCCAGCACGAACGCCCACACCGAGCCGAGCACGATGCCGGCGACGGCCATGCCGCGGCCGCGCTCGTTGCGCTGCCGGACGGTGCGCAGCGCGGCGATGCCGAAGGCGATCGCGCCGACCCACATGAAGCAGGCGCCGCCGAGGATGCCCATCACCAAGGAGGCGACGGCGTAGCCGCTGAAGGCGGTCGGCGGCCCGGCGGGCGCCTGGGGCCAGCCGTTCCAGGCCGTACCGGGCACGGTGCCGGGGGCCGCGTAGGGCACGGTGCCGGGGGCCGCGTAGGGCGCGCCCGGGGCCCCGTACGGCGGTGCGCCGTACGGTCCGGCCTGCGGTGCGCCGTACGGTCCGGCCTGCGGTGCGCCGTACGGTCCGGCCTGCGGTGCGGCGTAGGGGTCGGCCTGCGGCGGTGCGGCGTAGGGGTCGGTGCCGTACGGCGGGCCCGCGGGCGGCGGGTCCGCCGGTGCGGCGAAGGCGCGGGCGAAGGCGTCGTCCTGACCCGTCGCGCCGTCAGGCTGCGGGCTGAACGGGTCGGACGGCATGCGGTGCTCCCTGGACGTCGTGCACGCCGGACACGAATCGTTCGACGGCGGCGCGAATATAGCGGATCGCCCGGACACGCGTCCTGCGGTATTCGGGCTGCGGACGGCCGGGCGGCCCGGCGGGATCCGCCGCCGCGAGGACGGCGGCCCGGGGTGTCAGCCGAGGTAGGCGGGCGCCAGTGCGGAACGGGTCAGCACGGCGGGCGTGCCGGAGCCGTCGGCGGGCACCGTCCACAGGTCGGCGCCGTAGTCGCCCGCCATCGCGTAGAGCAGGGTGTGGCCGTCGGCCCACAGCGCCTGGTCGTCGATGCTGCGCTGCTCGGCGGTGGCGGTCTCGGCCATCGTGGCGAGGTCGAGCACGTACAGCCGCCAGGGGGCGTCCGGGGACGCCCCGGCGACGCGCTTCTTGTAGGCGATGCGGGTGCCGTCCGGGGAGAGCGAGGGGCACTCGACGTTCTCGTGCAGGGTGGTCAGCGTGCGGGCGGCGAGGTCGCCGCGCACGAGGTACGTCCGGCCGCCGGTGGCGACGGTGGCGTAGAAGCCCCGGTCGTCGGCGAAGGTGACGCCCCAGACGTTGACGTCCGGGGCGCGGTACGTGCGGCCGTCCTTGACGACGGTGAAGTTCTCCAGGTTGTCGTACAGCGTCCAGTCGCGGGTGTCGACGATCGCGGTGCGGGTGGAGAAGTCGGTGCCCGCGTACGAGTCGCCGCTGACGAAGACCGTCCACGCCGCGAGGTGCCCGGACGGCGACACCCGGGAGCGGGTCGGGATGCCGCCCGCCGGATAGCGCCTCAGCTCGTGCAGCGAGGCGTCCAGGACGACCGCGCGGTACGTCTCGGCCAGCGCGTCACCGTCCTTCTGCAGGCAGATGCCGGTGCCCGCGGCGGCGTGGAAGCGCAGGCAGGCGACGCCGGAGGCGGTCCGCGGGCCGTCCGGCCGGTCGGCGGGCACCGAGGTGATCTCGTCACGGTGCGGCCCCCACGCCGTCGACCGGAACAGCAGCCGGCGGCCGCCGTCCGCGCCGAGCGCGACACGGCCCGGCGTGACCGCCGGGCCGCCCGCCTGCTCCTGGTCCTTGCGGCCGGAACGGTCCGCGGCGTGCAGCACGGCCCCGGTGCCGACCGCCCCCAGCAGGACGACGGCGACCAGCAGGGTCAGCAGGCGGGCGGTCCTGGTCATGCGGCGTGCTCCTCGGCGGTACGGGACTCCCCGGCACGGGGGTCGGGCAGGCGGATCAGCAGTGTGGCGGCGACGGCGGCGACCGCCAGCCCCCCGGCGGCGACGGCGAGCGCGGCGTGCCCGCCCCAGACCGACCACCCGGCGCCGAACGCCAGCGAGCAGCCGAACCGGGCCAGCGCCTGGCCGGTGCCGACCAGGGCCAGCCCGGCGCCCTGCTGCCCGGCCGGCACGGTGCCGGCGGCCGCCGCGGCCAGCACGCCGTCGGTCGACGCGTAGAAGCAGCCGTGCAGCACCAGCACGGCCACCGCCACCCACCCGGCGTGCAGCGGGGCGAGCACCAGCCCGTACCCGGCCAGCAGCACCAGGTGCCCGGCCAGGAAGAGCCGGCGGCGGCCCAGCCGGTCGGCGACCAGGCCCAGCGGCACGGCGAGCAGCAGGAAGGCCGCCGCCGTGCCGAGCGGCAGCAGCGGGAAGAGGTGCGCGGGCAGGTCCAGCCGCCGCTGCAGCAGCAGGTAGAGGAAGGAGTCGCTGACGGTCGTCAGCCCCAGCAGCACCGCGACGACGGTCAGGCGGCGCAGCGCCGGCACCCGCAGCAGGGCCAGCGAGTCGCGCAGCGACGGCCCCGGCCCGGTGTCGGGGACACCGGTGCGGCCCGGCACGAAGAGCAGCAGCACGAGCACGCCGAGCGCGGCGATGCACGCGGAGACGGCGAACACCGCGTCGTAGCCGTCGACCGCGAGCCGCAGCACCCCGAAGGCGACCAGCGGGCCGAGCAGGGCGCCGGTGGTGTCCATGGCCCGGTGCACGCCGAACGCCCGGCCGCGGTGCTCGGGCTCGGTGGCGAGCGAGATCAGGGCGTCGCGCGGGGCCGTCCGCAGGCCCTTGCCGGTGCGGTCGACGGCGAGCACCGCGCCGATCAGCGGCACGGTGTGCGCGAGCAGCAGCAGCGGCTTGCAGAGGGCGGAGAGGCCGTAGCCGATCGCGGCGACCGTCTTGTGCCGGCCGTCGCCGCGGTCGGCGGCGTGCCCGCCGACCAGCCGCACGAGGGCGCCGACACCGTTGTTGATGCCGTCGAGCAGGCCGAAGCCGAGCGGCGAGAGACCGAGGCCGGCCACCACGTACAGCGGCAGCACGGCGCTGACCATCTCCGAGGAGACGTCGGTGATGAGGCTGACCGCGCCGAGGGCCACGACGGTGCCGGGCACGGCGGCGCGCCGCCCCGGGCGGGGGCCCGGGGCGACGGCGGCCTTGGTGCTGCGGCTCCTGTCGGTGCTGCTCGCGGCGGTGCGGGAGTCCGCGACGTACACGGTGTCAGTTCCAGATGCCGGTGATGTCGGAGGCGGAGGCGGCGTTGCCCGCGTGCGCGGACAGCCCGGCGAGGTCCTCCAGGGTGCGGAGCACGTTGTAGTGGTTGTAGGTGGTGGCGGTGGAGGCGGCGGGGGTGACGTGCTCGCCGTAGAAGACGGTCGGGATGCGGTTGCCGGAGAGGCGGTTGTCCTCGTCGAAGGTGACGACGAGCATGCTGTTGTGGGTCTTGGCCCAGGTCGCGTACGCGCCGAGCTTGTTCTTGATCCAGGTGTCGCCCGTGCCGACCGAGCAGTCGTGCATGTCGTTGCACAGGTCCGGGACGACGAACGACACCTTCGGCAGCGTGGTGTAGTCGGTCGGGAACTGCGTCATGGTCTTCGCCGTGCTGGTCGGCACGTTGCTGAAGCCGAACCACGGGTTGTGCTTCTGCGCGTAGTTGCCGCTGCTGCACACGGTCGAACCCTGGCTGGGCAGGCCCTCGTTGTAGCTCGCCCAGGTCTTGCCCGCGGCGATCAGCTCGGAGGCGAGGTTCGCCGCCGACATCGAGCCGACGGGCACACAGCTGTCGTCGGTGCGGCCCTGGTTGGAGCCCGAGAACAGCTGGTAGTAGTTCGGCTCGCTGGGGTGCGTCAGACCGTACGACTGGGTCAGGTTCGCCCCGCCGGCCTTGAGGGTGTTGTTGATGTACGGCGCGCTGGAGCTGCCGATGACCTGCGAGTAGGCGTGGTTCTCCATCACCACGACCACGATGTGGTCGGGGGCCGGGAGGGTGGCGGCCTGGGCGGTGGCGCCGGTGGCGGCCCAGATGCCGAGCGAACCGGCGGCGAGGGCGGCAGCGCCCGCAAGGGCGGTGAGGGTGCGGCGGGTGCGCTTCGGACTCCGAGCGGCGATCATGCTTCCTCCGTACGAGGGGCTGCAGTTGGGGACGGTGCGCCCGGCCGGCCGCGGCCGGGCGGGCGGTCCGAACCCTAGGGCGGCGGCCGTGACCGGGACGTTGCCGCGAACATGAAGAACGGGAGAACAACTCGGCACAGGTTGTACGTCCAACTTCACACCGGTCGCGATTGACCCGCGCGCCGCACCCGTGATGGGATTTCCGGCAGGTCGGACGGGGTGCGGAGGACGCGTGGAGAAGCTGGTCGGCCCGCTCGTGGCCGGGGTCGGCGCCCGCCCGGGCACCACCGCGGACGAGATCCTGCACCTGCTCGACGCGGCCCTGGACACCGCCGGACTGCACCGCGCGGACATCGCCGCGCTCGCCACCCTCGACATCCGCACGGCCGAACCCGGCCTGCGGGAGGCCGCCCGCGCACTCGGCGTCCCCCTCACCGGCCATCCGGCCCCGGCCCTCGCGGCCGTCGGCGTGCCGCACCCCTCCACGGCCGTCCGCGACGCCGTCGGCACGCCGAGCGTCGCCGAGGCCGCCGCCCTCGCCGGGGCCCCCGGCGGCAGCCTGCTCGTGCCCAAGCAGGCGTCCGCCCGCGCCACTGTGGCGATCGCCCGCCGCCCGCCCGCCGCCGCCCCCGGGCCGCAGGACGGCCACGACCTGCGGCACCACGGGGACGCCGAGGTGCGCGCCGCCGGACTCGTCGACCTCGCCGTCAACGTCCGCACCGGCACCCCGCCCGCATGGCTGCGCGACCGCCTCGCCGCGACCCTCGCCGACCTCGCCGCCTACCCGGACGGCACCGCCGCCCGGGCCGCGGTGGCCACCCGGCACGGCCGCCCGGTCGAGGAGGTGCTGCTCACCTCCGGCGCCGCCGAGGCGTTCGTCCTCCTCGCACGCGTCCTGACGCCACGTCACGTGTGCGTGGTGCACCCGCAGTTCACCGAACCCGAGGCCGCACTGCGGGAGGCCGGGCACACCGTGCACCGCGTGCTGCTGCGGCCCGCCGACGGCTTCCGGCTCACCCCCGGCGCCGTCCCCGGGCAGGCCGACCTGGTGGTGATCGGCAACCCCACCAACCCGACCTCCGTCCTGCACCCCGCCGAGGACGTCGCCGCGCTCGCCCGGCCCGGGCGCACCCTCGTCGTCGACGAGGCGTTCATGGACACCGTGCCCGGCGAGAGCGCCGCCCTCGCCGGGCTCCGCGACCTGCCCGGCCGGGTGATCGTGCTGCGCAGCCTCACCAAGACCTGGGGCCTCGCCGGGCTGCGGATCGGCTACGTGCTCGGCCCGGCCGGCCTCCTCACCGCGCTCTCCGCCGCACAGCCGCTGTGGCCGGTCTCCACCCCGGCGCTGGCCGCCGCAGAGGCCTGCTCGACGCCCGCCGCCCTCGCCGAGGCCGAGGACGCCGCCCGCACCCTCACCGGGCACCGCGCCCACCTGCTGCACGGGCTCGCGGGCATCCCGGGCCTGCGGGTGCACGGCGAGCCGCGGTCGTCGTTCCTGCTGGTCGAGCTCCCCGGCGCCGACGGCGTCCGCACCCGGCTGCGGGCCGCCGGTTTCGCGGTGCGGCGCGGCGACACCTTCCCGGGGCTGGGCCCGGACTGGCTGCGGATCGCCGTCCGCGACCCCGCCACCAGCGACCGCTTCCTCACCGCGCTGGCCGCGGCGACCCGCTGACACCGGGACACCCGGGCGGGTCGGCTCGGCGGCCGCGGTCAGCGCACCGACGGCGTCCGGGCGGCCCAGTCGGCGAGGACGGCGACGTGCTCCGGCTGCAGTCCGTGCCGGTGGTCGACCGCGAGGGTGAGCGCCGGGGCGGGGTGGTGCGCGGCGATCCAGGCGGTGTCGGCCGGCTCGATCTCGTCGTCCACCCAGGCGAACGGCCGGCCCGCGGCGTACGCGGTCAGGTGACGGGTCTTCCAGTGCAGGCCGTCCGGGTCGCCGTGGTGCCTCCGCGGCCAGGCGACGAACGGCAGGCGCGGCAGCCCGATCGCCGGCCCGATCCAGGTGTTGGCCTCGTCCGCCCAGGCGGTGCACCACACGAGCCGGAACGGCAGGGCGAGCAGCGCGGGCCCGTGCGCGGGATTCAGCCACAGCCGCAGCGGCTCCACGTCCGCCGGGGGCGTCCCCGGGCGGCGGGCGGTCAGGAACTCCGGCTCCGCCCGGTGCGGGACACAGCCCTCGGGGCGGCTCCGCGGATCCGCCCGGTACGGGGCGAGCGGGCCGTCCACGTCGAGCAGCAGGAGCGGCCGGGCGTCCTCGTCCGCCTGCTCCACCGGTTCCCCCTCCCCGTGCCCGGCCGGGCCTCGGCAGCGCGGCCGGGCAGGGCCGCAGGTCGGCACCCGGCAGGACAGCCGGGCGGATCAGCAGTGCAGAGCGGGGCGGGTCGGCTCGGCGGCGGGTGGTCAGGCCTTGCGGCCGAGGAGGAGCTTCCACGGGGCGAGCGCCGACTCGACCTGCACGCCGAGGCTCATCTTGGACGCGCCGACGACCCGTTCCTCGAACCGAATCGGCACCTCCACGATCCGCAGACCGCGCCGGACCGTGCGGTGGTTCATCTCCACCTGGAACGAGTAGCCGTTGCTGTGCACCGACGGCAGGTCGATCGCGCGCAGGGTCTCGGCCCGCCAGGCCTTGAAGCCCGCGGTGGCGTCCTTCACGTGCAGTCGCAGGATGGTGTTGACGTAGAAGTTCGCCCAGGCCGAGAGGGCCTTGCGGTGCCACGGCCACTCGGCCGCGGTCGAACCGCCCGGCACGTAGCGGGAGCCCAGCACCACCGCGGCGTCGCCGGTGAGCAGGGTGTCGATCATCGCCGGGAGGACCGCGGCCGGGTGCGAGAGGTCGGCGTCCATCTGGACGACCACGTCGGCCCCCTCGTCGAGGGCGCGCGTCATGCCGGCGATGTAGGCCCGGCCGAGGCCGTCCTTCTCGGTGCG
Organism: Kitasatospora sp. NE20-6; assembly: GCF_045862635.1. Lineage (NCBI taxonomy): Bacteria > Bacillati > Actinomycetota > Actinomycetes > Kitasatosporales > Streptomycetaceae > Kitasatospora > Kitasatospora sp. NE20-6. Next base: position 78,453 of record NZ_BPRL01000020.1, on the reverse strand, counting down.
GTGCAGCACGCCGACGCGGTCGGGCGACTGCTCGGCGAGCTTGTCGGCGATCTCACCGGTGCCGTCGGGCGAGTTGTCGTCGACGACCAGCACGTGCAGGTTCGGCAGGCCCAGGTCGGCGAGCAGGCCGGTGAGGACGGGCAGGTTCTCCCGCTCGTTGTACGTGGGCACGACGACAACGACCTTGGGGGAAACCTCTACCATGGATCAGATCCCTCGTTAGCTCCGAAGCCGGTGACCCGGGCCGGGAAGTCCGGGCGGCGCCGTCCGGCGGCTGTCCGCGGCGGCTGTCGTGAGTCTACGTCCGACGGGCGGCGCGGCGGGCCGGGGCCTCAGGGGGCGGGCCGCCAGGCGCGGGCCGCGGCGATGCGGCGGGTCGCGCTGGGGTGCGTGCCGAAGAGCAGCACCAGCAGCCGGGGCGGGTCGACGTCCGAGACGTTGGCGACCGCCAGGCGGCGCTGCATGGCGATGAACTGCTGTGGTTCGCCGGTGAGTTCGAGGGCGTGCCGGTCGGCCCTGGCCTCGATGCGGCGGCTCGTGGCGGCCTGCAGCGGGCCGGTCGCGGCACCGATCAGGCCGGCGAGGGCGGCCAGCAGCGGCAGCGAGCGCGGGTCGGCGGCGCCGTCCGCACCGGCGGCGTCGAGCAGCGGACCCCAGCTGCTCAGCAGGCCGACCAGAACGACGGCGACGGCCGCACCGACGGCCCCCAGCACGGTGCCTGTCAGCACGTCGCGGTGCTTCACGTGGCCGAGTTCGTGGGCGACCACCAGCTCCACCTCGCGCGGCGCGGCGGTCTCCAGCAGGGTGTCGTAGGCGACGATCCGGCGGGTCGAACCGAGGCCGGAGACATAGGCGTTGAGGGCGGTGGTGCGGCGTGAGGCGTCCGCCACGAGCACGTCGCGCACCGCCACCCCGTCGCGCCGGGCGAGGGCGAGCAGGGAGTCGCGCAGCGGGCTCGCCGCCATCGGCGTGAAGCGGTTGAAGACCGGCTCGATCAGCAGCGGGTGGAGGAACGAGAGGGCCACCACGAGGACCGCGGCAAGGCCCGCGCCGGGCAGCCACCAGTCGTCGGGCCGGTGCCCGGTGAGGGTGTACAGGCCGAGGGCCGCCGGCAGGAGCAGGCCGAGGGTCAGGGCGAGCCCGCGCAGCACGTCGACCGCCCAGCCGCCCCAGCCCTGGGTGACCAGGCCGTAGCGGGACCGGACGGCGCGCACCCGGGCGCCGAACGGCAGCGCGACGGCCCTGCCGAGCAGGACCAGTGCGGCCGTCCCGGCCAGCACCTCGGCCGCCCACGAGCCGCCGAACGGCCGGCCGGCCGCCGAGACCAGCCCCGCACCGGCCGGGGTCAGGCCGAGCACGAGGGTGAGGGCGCCGGTGGCGAGCGCACCGCCGAGCGCCCAGGGCGTCTGCGCCCGGCGCAGGGCCTTGCCGCGGGCCACCTCGGCCGGGGTGAAGTCGCTGTCGTCGTCCGCCGTGTCCGCCATGGCATCAGGGTAGGGGGAGGGAAACACGCCCGCCGCCCTCCTCCGCACGGATGCGGAGGGGAGCGGCGGGCGGGAGCTCTGCGGGAGCGGGGATCAGACCTGGCCGGCCTTCTCCAGGGCCTCGCAGCAGGTGTTGATCAGGAGGCGGGTGACGACGTAGGGGTCGACGTTCGCGTTCGGGCGGCGGTCCTCGATGTAGCCCTTCTGGTCCACCTCGACCTGCCACGGGATGCGGACGGAGGCGCCGCGGTTGGACACGCCGTAGGAGTAGACGTTCCACGGGGCGGTCTCGTGCTTGCCGGTGAGGCGGGACTGGATGTCGTCACCGTACTGGGAGACGTGCTCCAGGACCTTCTCCTCGGAGGTGCCGAGCGACTCGCAGGCGGTGATGATGGCGTCGTAGCCCTCACGCATCGCCTTGGTGGAGAAGTTGGTGTGCGCACCCGCGCCGTTCCAGTCGCCACGGGCCGGCTTGGCGTCCAGGGTGGCGTCGATGCCGAACTCCTCGGCGGTGCGGTAGAGCAGGTAGCGCGAGAGCCACATGTCGTCGGACACGGTCAGCGCGTCGACGGGGCCGATCTGGAACTCCCACTGGCCGGGCATGACCTCGGCGTTGATGCCGCAGATCGCCAGGCCGGCGTCGAGGCAGCGGTCGAGGTGCAGCTCGACGATCTCGCGACCGAAGACCTCCTCGGCGCCGACGCCGCAGTAGTAACCGCCCTGCGGGGCCGGGAAGCCGCCCTCGGGGAAGCCGAGCGGGCGCGAGCCCTTGAAGAAGGTGTACTCCTGCTCGATGCCGAAGATCGACTCCTGAGCGGCGTACTGCTCGGCCACCGGGCGCAGCTTGGCACGGGTGTTGGACACGTGCGGGGTGCCGTCGATCTCGAAGACCTCGCACAGCACCATGATGTTGTCGCCGCCGCGGATCGGGTCCTTGACGACCTTCACGGGCTCCAGCACGCGGTCGGAGGCGTGGCCCTCGGCCTGGTTGGTCGACGAACCGTCGAAGCCCCACGTGGGGATCTTGTCCGCGTTAGGCAGCACCCGGGTCTTGGAACGGAGCTTGGCGGTCGGCTCGGTGCCGTCGATCCAGATGTACTCGGCCTTGATTGCCATTGCGGGGAACCTCACTGCTTCGGTGGTGGGTGCCCGCGTAGCGTCGCAAGTTACCGTTTCCCCGTTGTTCCTCCCATGTAACGCCCATGTGAACCAACCGTCCGCGGCGGCACGCTCACGGTCGGGCAGTGCACGTCTCACCATACGGGCGATCCGTGGGACGGCCGGTCCATCAGGGGTATCAGCGGTGGCGTGCGCGGGCCCGGCGGCGGCGGGTCGTCCAGGTCACCGCACCCCCTGCGACCAGCAGCGCAGCCGCCCCGGCGAGCAGGGTGCCGGTGCCGGTGCTGCCGGTGGCGGCGAGCACCGGCGCCTCCTTCGGCGGCGCCGGACGGTTGGCCGCGGTGGTCGACGGAGCCGCCGAAGTGGTCTGGACCACACGCGAGGGGGCGGGCTTCTCGCACGAGACGGAGGCGACCGTGACGCGGCCGGTCACCCGGGCGACGTTCAGATTCAGCGGATTGACGTCGACCGACAGCTCCAGGGCGGACGCCGCCGCCGTGGCCGAGGTGACGTTCCTGCGCGAGAACTCGACCTCCACCGTGCCGACCGCCGGCACCACCACCCGGGTCGGGCTGTTCAGTCCGACCGTGACCGGACGGCCCAGGACGGTCAGCCGGACCGGCGAGGACACCTTCGCCGTGGGCTGCCCGTCGACCGGGCACGTCACCTCGGCGGTGAGCGCCTCCAGGCCGAGCAGCGTGAGGCCGGACAGGCCCGGGACGTGCAGATCGGCCCCGGCCAGCGTCACGGAGGCGGAGGTGCCCCGCGCGTCCACGTGCGTGACCGACTTCCCGGCCTCGGCCTTCACCAGCGTGACCGGCCGGCCGCGGTCGACGCCGTCGACCTTCGCGGTGAGCACGGAGCCGTCGCGCTCGGCGGGCGTCTGCACCTTGTTGAGCGTGATGTTCACCGGCACGTCGACCGCCTTGTCGAGCAGCGAGACGTGGAGGTCGAGCTCCGCCGTCACGGCGCGGGCGCTGCCCGCGGACGGCCCGGGGGTGTCCGCGTGCGCGGCGGCGGGGAGGGCGAGCGCCGAGGCGGCGAGGCCGGCGGCGGTGACGGCGCGCACCGCGGCGGCGGCACGGGCGGAGGCAAGGGACGGCATGACGGGAGGACCCCCAACACATGGTGTTCCGGGAGAGCGCGCCACCGGCGTCACCCCGCACGGGCGCAGCAGTGCGCACACCGGGCGGAGGATGGGGCTCGTGCTCTGGACTGACATCCAGTCTCACTCGAACGATCCGTCACATCAGCATCACGGAGCGTCAGTCCACTCCTTCGAGTGAAGTTGACGCCATGGGCTGACGCCCGTCCTTCGGCCCCGAACCGCCCGCCGGCCCCCGGCCCGGCCTGCGGAACCCCCGCCCCGCCGCCGGATCCCGGCCCGGCCTACGGCAGGCGCCAGTCCACCGGCTGCGCGCCCTGCCGGACCAGCAGCTCGTTCGCGCGGCTGAACGGCCGCGAGCCGAAGAAGCCGCGGTCGGCGGACATCGGACTCGGGTGGGCCGACTCGATGGCCGGCACCTCGCCGAGCAGCGGACGCAGGTTGCGGGCGTCCCGGCCCCAGAGGATCGCCACCAGCGGACCGCCGCGGGCCACCAGGGCGCGGATCGCCTGCTCGGTGACCTCCTCCCAGCCCTTGCCGCGGTGCGCGTTGGGCGTGCGGGGGGCGACGGTGAGCGAGCGGTTGAGCAGCAGGACGCCCTGCTGTGTCCACGGAGTGAGATCCCCGTTGGACGGCGGCGGGAAGCCGAGGTCCTGCCCGTACTCCTGGAAGATGTTGACCAGGCTCGGCGGGATCGGCCGCACCTCGGGCGCGACCGAGAACGACAGCCCCACCGCGTGGCCGGGCGTCGGGTAGGGGTCCTGACCGACGATCAGGACCCGCACCGACTCCAGGGGCTGCTGGAACGCGCGCAGCACGTTCGGGCCGGCGGGCAGGTACGTGCGGCCTGCGGCGATCTCGGCGCGCAGGAAGTCGCCCATGGCCGCGACCCGGCCCGCTACGGGCTCCAGGGCGCGGGCCCAGCCGGGCTCGACAATCTCGTTGAGTGGACGCGGTGCCATGGGCGTCACCCTATCGGCCCCCACGGACACGCCCGTCAGGCGACCACGCGCCCCCGCAGCACCACGGCCTGCGGATCCGCCAGCACCCGGACGTCCGCGCGCGGATCCTCGGCGTACACGACCAGGTCGGCGGAGGCCCCCTCGGTCAGGCCGTCCCGGCCGAGCCACGCCCGCGCGCCCCAACTCGCCGCCGAAAGCGCCTCGGTGGGGGTCAGGCCGGCCTTCACCAGCTCGGCCGCCTCCTCCGCGACCAGGCCGTGGGCGAGCGAGCCGCCCGCGTCGGTGCCGACGTACAGCGGGACGCCCGCGTCGTGCGCGGCGCCGACGGTGGCGTACCGGCGCTCGTGCAACTGCCGCATGTGCGCCGACCAGGCAGGGAACTTCTGCTCGCCGCCCGCCGCGAGCCGCGGGAAGGTCGCGATGTTGACCAGGGTCGGCACCACCGCCACGCCGCGCTCGGCGAACAGCGGGATCAGCTCCTCGGTCAGCCCGGTGCCGTGCTCGATGCAGTCGATGCCCGCGGCGAGGAGGTCGGGCAGCGACTCGGCGGCGAAGCAGTGCGCGGTGACCCGGGCCCCCTCCTCGTGCGCCGCGGCGATCGCCTCGCGCAGCGCGTCGCCCGGCCAGCAGGCGGCGAGGTCGCCGGTGCCGCGGTCGATCCAGTCGCCGACCAGCTTCACCCAGCCGTCGCCGCGCCGGGCCTCGTGGCGGACGAACGCCGCCAGGTCGCCCGGCTCGATCTCGTGCGCGTAGTTGCGGATGTAGCGGCGGGTCCGGGCGATGTGCCGCCCCGCCCGGATGATCCTCGGCAGGTCGTCGCGGTCGTCGATCCACCGGGTGTCGGCGGCCGACCCGGCGTCGCGGATGAGCAGCGTGCCGGCGTCACGGTCGGTGAGCGCCTGCTTCTCGCTGGTCTCGGCGTCGACGGCGCCGTGCGCGTCCAGGCCGACATGGCAGTGCGCGTCGACCAGGCCCGGCAGGGCCCACCCGGCGACCGACTGCACGTCGGCGGCGCGCGCGGGGCGGTCGAAGGTGATCCGGCCGTCCACGACCCACAGCTCGTCCCGGACGTCCTCGGGCCCGACCAGCACCCGGCCCCTGATGTGCAGCACCGCACCGTCGCTCATGCCCGGCACTCTACCGACGGCGGCCGGGCGGCCCGGCGCCTGCCGCGGGCGAGCGGTGCGGCAGACTGGACCGCACGAGCCGTCCGTACCCGAAAGGTCGTCGCGCATGTCCCCGTTCCTGGACCTCCCGCCGCTGACCGCCGCCCGGTTCGCCGCCATCGAGGACCGGGTGGCCGCCCTGCTGCACACCACCGCCGACGTGATCGTCACCCAGGGCGAGGCGCTGCTGCCGCTGGAGGCCGCGATCCGCAGCGCGGTGCGCCCGGGCACCACGGCGCTCAACATCGTCACCGGCCCGTACGGGCAGACCTTCGGCGGCTGGCTGCGCGACTGCGGCGCCGAGGTCGTCGACCTGGCCGTGCCCTACGACACCGCGGTCGGCGCCGACCGGGTCGCGGCGGCGCTGCGGGCGCACCCGGAGACCTCGTTCGTGTCGCTGGTGCACGCCGAGGCGGCGACCGGCAACACCAACCCGGTGGCGGAGATCGGCGCCGCCGTCCGCGCGCACGGCGCGCTGCTGATGCTGGACGCCGTCGCGTCGGTCGCCGCCGAACCGCTGCACACCGACGCCTGGGGGGTCGACCTGTGCGTCATCGGCGGGCAGAAGGCCATGGGCGGCCCGGCCGGCGTCTCCGCCGTCTCCGTCTCCGCCCGCGCCTGGCAGGCGATCACGGCCAACCCGCGGGCCCCGCGCCGCTCCTACCTCTCGCTGCTCGACTGGAAGGAGCGCTGGACGGACGCCGGACGCACCGCGCTCCCCCACGCACCGGCCCAGCTGGAGATGCTCGCACTCGACGCCTGCCTCGACCGGATCGCCGCCGAGACGCTGCCCGCGACCATCGCCCGGCACCGCGCCGCCGCCGCGGCGACCCGGGCCGGCCTCCGCAGCCTCGGCCCGCTCGCGCCGTACGTGACGAGCGACGGGCACGCCGCGCCCGTCGCCACCACCGTCCGCACCCCGGCCGGGCTGGACGCCCGCGAGCTCGCCGCCGCCGCCCTGCGCAGCGACCCCGCCGTGCCGGTGCAGGCCGGCGGCGGGGCCCTCGCCGCGGAAATGCTGCGGATCAACCATTACGGCCCGGCCGCCGCGCTCGGCACCGTGCAGGCCTCCCTCACCGCGCTGGCCGCCGCCCTGGACACCGTGCGCGCGGACGGCGTGCACACGGACACCCTGCATTCGGACGGCGCCGACGCGGAGGCCGCCCGCGGTGCGGCCGCCACGGCCTGGACGGCGGCCCTCGCCGGCTGACCGACTGACCGGCTGCCGCTACGCGCGGCTACGGCGTACGGGTCGACGACGGTGTGCGGCCACCACCGGGCCACCAGGCAACCAGGCAACCGCGCCCGGCCGGAGGTCCGGCCGGGCGCGGCGACGGGCGGGTCAGCGGTGGGCCAGCCAGCTCATGGCGGCGGTCGGCTTGTGGCTGTAGTCGAACAGCGCCTGGTTCTCCCAGGCGTTGCCGGAGGAGGCGTCGGCCGGATCCCAGCCGTTGCCGGTGACGGCCGTCCAGGCGGGCTCCCAGTAGAAGGCGCCGAGGCCCTTGCCGTTGGGCACGGCCTCCACGACGTTGAGCACGTCGCGCAGCGCGGCGGCCTGGCCGGCCTGGGTGGCCGGGTAGCCGGTGGTCAGCTGGGAGCTGGTGGCGAGGTTGTTCTCCAGGGAGTCGTTGTTGTCGAGGGTGAACGCGTACGCGGTCTCGGCGACGACGACCTTCTTGTTGTAGCGGGACGCCATGTCGTCGAGGGTGGTCTGCAGGTCGTTCAGCGGGCCGTGCCAGTAGCTGTAGTAGGACAGCCCGATGATGTCGAACGGCACGCTGCGGGAGACCGCGTTGTCGAAGAAGGTGCGGGCACCGGCGTCGTCACCGCCCTTGGCGAGGTGCAGCACGACCTGGGTGGAGGAGCTGACCGCCTTGGCCGCGTTGGCGCCCTGGGTGAGGAACGAGGCGAGGTTCGTCCAGTTGGAGGTGGAGCCCTCCGGCCAGAGCATGCCGCCGTTGATCTCGTTGCCGATCTGCACCATGTCGGCGGTGGTGCCCTGCGCCTTCAGGGCGTTGAGCACGTCGTAGGTGTGGTTGTAGACGGCGGTGGCGAGCTGGGCCGCGGTGTAGGACGACCAGGCCGCGGGCTTGGTCTGGGTGCCCGGGTCGGCCCAGATGTCGGAGTAGTGGAAGTCGATGAGGATCTTCATGCCCTGGGCCTTGGCGCGGGTGGCCATCGCCAGCACCTTGGCCTTGGTGTTGTAGCCGTCGGCGGGGTTCACCCAGACCTTCAGCCGCACGTAGTTGGCGCCCGCCGAGTGGAGGACGGTCAGGGCGTCGGCGGAGGTGCCGTTGGCGTACGCGTAGGTGCCGCCCTTGTCCTCGCTCTTCTTCAGGGTGGAGACGTCGACGCCGCGGGCGGCGACGGTGGTGGTGCCGGAGGTGAACGTGAGGTCGTCGACGTTGAGCCAGTTTCCGGCGTTCGCGTCGGAGGTGATGCTGATGGTGCACTGGCCGCCGGTCACGGAGACCGGGGTGACGATCCTGATCCAGCCGCCGTTCGGGGTGACGGGGAGGTCGGTGCGCTGCTCGGTGCCGCCGCAGTTCTTCAGCGCGAGGTAGGCGGCGTTCTGCCCGCCGCCGGAGCGGACCCACGCGGTCAGCGTGTAGTTCCCGTTGGTGAGCCCGGAGAGGTACTGGTAGGTCTCGACCTTGTAGGCGGAGGCGGACCAGTGGGTGAGCCGGTACGAGCCGGTGTGGCCGCCGGCCTCGGTGTAGGAGGCGGCGGTCTGGCCGGCGGCGGAGTAGGTGGACCAGCCGGTGGGGGTGGCGGTCGCCGCGCTGCCGGTCTCGAAGCCGGGGTTGGTGATCGTGGCGGCAGCCTGTGCGGAGGCCGCGGGGAGCGCCACCGTGGCAGCGGTGGAGATCATGAGCGAAGCTGCGCCGCTGACCAGCAGGCGCTTGATTCCCTGATGCATCGTCATCCTTGGCGATGAGGTGGGGTGGGGGAGGTACTGCCGTGGGGGTGACGGCGGGTGCGGCGGCGTGTTGGGGAACACCGCCGCACCCGCCGGGCAGGGCACCTGCCCGGACCGACCCTCGGCGGGCCGGGCAGGGGATCGGGGTGGAGGGGTGGGGGCCCGGCGGCGGTCTCGCCGGGTCTGCCGGCCCGGACCGCCCCTCGACGGTCCGGGCGGGGGGATCAGCGGCGGACGACCCGCGTGGCGCCGGCGGGGACGTCCAGGTGGCCGTCGACCGGGGTGCCGGTGAGCAGTTCGGTGCCGCCGCCGGGCAGCGGGATGCGGGCGTCGGCGCCGGTGTGGTTGACGGCGAAGAGGTAGCGGCCGGTCGCGCCGACCCGCTCCACGACCTCGACGTCGCGCGGCAGGTCGCGGGCGGGCAGCCCGGCGTCGGCGCAGGCCAGGGCGAGCACCGCGTCGAGGCCGGAGGCGTCGAGCCGGGTGGAGACGTACCAGGCGGTGCCGTCGCCGAGGGAGTTCCGGGTGACGGCGGGGCGTCCGGCGGCCGGGCCGTCGGTGTACGTCCAGCGCGTCTCGGCGCCGCGGGGCACGACGAACTCCGCCCAGGCGTCGCCGGTCGGCTCGCCGGCCGGGCCGGAGAGCCGCACCGTCTGGTGCTGCCGCAGCGGGGCGAACTCCTCGACGGTGAGGCCGAGGACCTCGCGCAGCGCCCCGGGGTGGGCGCCGGGGTGCACGGTGTCGTACTGGTCGACGATGCCGGAGAAGTACGAGACGGCGAGGGTGCCGCCGCCCTCGACGTACCGGCGGAGGTTGCGGGAGGCCGCCTCGGTCATCAGGTAGAGCGCGGGGACGAGCACCAGCGGGTGGCCGGAGAGGTCGTCCTCGGGGTGGGCGAAGTCGAGCGTGAGGTGGCGGTCGTAGGCCGCGGCGTACCAGCGGTCGGCCTGGTCGCGGGCGTCGAGCTCGACGCTGGGCCGCCACTCCAGCTTCTGCGCCCACCACGACTGCCAGTCCCACAGGAGGGCGGCGTCGGCCACGACGCGGCTGCCGCGGACGTCGCCGAGGGAGCCGAGCGACCCGCCGAGCTCGACGACCTCGCGCCAGATCCGGCTGTCGGTGCCGGCGTGCGGCAGCATCGCGGAGTGGAACTTCTCGGCGCCGTAGCGCGAGGCGCGCCACTGGAAGAACATCGCGCCGTCGGAGCCGCGGGCGACGTGGGCGAGGCTGTTGCGGGCCATCTCGCCGGGCTGCTTGACGAGGTTGCGGGGCTGCCAGTTGACGGCGCCGGTGGAGTGCTCCAGCAGCAGCCACGGGCGGCCGCCGGCGACGGAGCGGGTGATGTCGGCCGACATCGCGAGGTTGATGTGGTTCCGCTCGCCCTCGGCGACGAGGTAGTGGTCGTTGGAGACGAGGTCGACCTCGCGGCCCCACGCCCAGTAGTCGATGGACTCGCACTGCGAGAGTGCGGTCATGAAGTTGGTGGTCACCGGGATGCCCGGTGACAGCCGGTGCAGGATGTCGCGCTCGCGGACGAAGTTGGCCAGCAGGGCGTCGCTGGTGAAGCGCGCCCAGTCGAGCTGCTGGCCGGGGTTGCCCGCGGTGGGGGTGGTCCGCGGCGGGCGGACGTCCTCCCAGCGGCTGTAGCTCTGCCCCCAGAAGGTGGTGCCCCAGGCCTCGTTGAGCTCCTTGAGGGTGGTGTACCGGTCGCCGAGCCAGCGGCGGAAGTGCGCGGCGGAGGTGTCGCAGTAGCAGGCGCTGACCGGCACGCCGTACTCGTTGTGGACGTGCCAGAGGGCGACCGCGGGGTGGCTGCCGTAGCGCAGGCCGAGCTGCTCGGTGATCGCGGCGGAGGCCTCGTGGTAGGCGGGCGAGCTGTGGCAGATCGCCCCGCGCGAGCCGAACTCGTAGCGGACGCCCTCGCGGGTGACCGGGAGCGCGTCGGGGTGCTCGCGGTAGAACCACGCCGGGGGCACGACGGTGGGGGTGCCGAGGTCGGCGCGGATGCCGTGCTCGTGCAGCAGGTCGAGGAGGCGGTCGAGCCAGGCGAAGTCGTACACGCCGCGCTCGGTCTCCAGGAGGGCCCAGGAGAAGATCCCGACGCTGACCATGGTGACGCCGGCCTCGCGCATGAGGCGGACGTCCTCGTGCCAGACCTCTTCCGGCCACTGCTCGGGGTTGTAGTCGCCGCCGTAGGCGAGGGCGTCGAGACCGACCGGCCATAGCGTGCGACCGGCGTCCCCGGTGGGGGCCTTGTCGTGAGTCAGCGGGTGATCCATGGCGGCTCCATCTGGCAAGACTGTGAACGTACACAGCCTTGGGCTTGCTGTGTTTCGGCAAGATAACCGTATGAGGCAGGGGATTGACAAGTGTCCGCCGCGTTTCCGTACTGTGAACGTGCACAAGGGACGGCCGCGGTTCCGGGTGCCACCGGAAACCAGCGCCGGTCATCGCACAGCCCTCACCGCACAACCCTCACCGCACACCCCCCACCTCGCTCCCCCACGCAGTGATCCACGGGAGGATCCATGCACCGTCGCCTCGCCCTCGCCTCGGCCGCCGCGCTCTGCGGCACGCTCGCCCTGACCGCCTGCGGCAGCAGCGGCACCGACTCCGATGCGGCCAAGCCGGCCGCGGGCCCGGTCAAGCTCACCTTCTGGTCCTGGACCCCCAACATGGACAAGGTCGCCGCGCTCTGGAACGCCTCGCACCCCGACATCCAGGTGTCCGTGCAGAAGCAGGCCTCCGGCGACGACCTGGTCACCAAGACCATCACCGCCGCCAAGGCCGGCAACGCCCCCGACCTCGTGCAGGCCGAGTTCCAGGCGCTGCCCACCCTGGTCAGCAACGACGTCCTCGCCGACATCTCCAAGCAGGCCGGCGACGCGAAGGGCAAGTTCGCCGAAGGCGTGTGGCAGCAGGTGACGCTCGGCTCCGACGCCGTCTACGCGATCCCCGAGGACACCGCGCCGCTCGCCTTCTACTACCGCCAGGACCTCTTCCAGCAGTACGGCCTCAAGGTGCCCACCACCTGGGCGGAGTTCGCCGACGCGGCCCGGCAGCTGAAGCAGAAGGACGCCTCGAAGGCGCTCACCACCTTCTCCGCGAACGACTCCGGCCTCTTCGCCGGCCTCGCCCAGCAGGCCGGCGCCAAGTGGTGGACGACCTCCGGCGAGACCTGGAAGGTCGCCGTCGACGACGCCGCCACCAAGAAGGTCGCCGACTTCTGGGGCGGCCTCGTCAAGGAGGGCGCCATCGACAACCAGCCGATGTACACGCCCGCCTGGAGCAAGGCCCTCAACGACGGCACCCAGATCGCCTGGGTCTCGGCCGTGTGGGCGCCGGGCGTCTTCACCTCCTCCGCGCCCGACACCAAGGGCAAGTGGGCGATCGCCCCGCTCCCGCAGTGGAACGCCGGCGAGTCCGTCACCGGCAGCTGGGGCGGCTCGACGACCGGGGTCACCACCGGTGCCGCCAAGGCCGGGCACACCGACGCCGCCGCGCAGTTCGCCACCTGGCTGAACACCGACCCGGCGGCCGTCGCCGCCCTGGTCAAGGAGGCCGGCATCTACCCGGCGGCCACCGCCGCCCAGACCGGCGGCGCCCTCGCCACCGCGCCTGACTTCTTCTCCAACCAGGCCGACTTCTACACGACGGCCGCGGAGATCGCGAAGAACACCGCTCCCGCCGCCTGGGGCCCGAACGTCAACGTCGCGTACTCCACCTTCAAGGACGCCTTCGGCAAGGCCGCGCAGGACAAGAGCGACTTCTCCGCCGCGCTGACCGCCATGCAGCAGGCCACCGTCGCGGACCTCAAGAAGAACGGCTTCAAGACCGAGGGCTGACCCTCCCGCACCGTCCGGCCCGGGGCCGCCGCCACCCGCGCGGCCCCGGGCACCGCCCCCGAGCACCCCAAGGACTGCCATGGCCTCCCCGAACACCAGGCCTGCCAGGCGCCTCGCCCCGTACGGCTTCCTCTCCCCGGCCGTCGTCCTCTTCGCCCTGTTCTTCGCCCTGCCGATCGGCTACGCGCTCTACCTGAGCTTCCGCGCCGTCCGGGTGAAGGGCCTCGGCCTGGGCGCGCACGCCCGCCAGGAGATCTGGGCCGGCCTCTCCAACTACACCTCCGCGATCTCCGATCCCGAGCTGCTGGCCGGCTCCGGCCGCACCCTGCTCTACGGCGCCCTGCTGGTGCCCACGATGCTCGGGGCGGCCCTGTTCTTCGCCCTGCTGCTGGACGTGCCGCGGGTACGTCTGCGCGCCTTCTCCCGGCTGGCGATCTTCCTGCCGTACGCGGTGCCCGGCATCGTCGCGTCCCTGCTCTGGGGCTTCCTCTACCTGCCGACCGTCAGCCCCGGCTACTTCATCCTCGACAAGGCCGGCATCGGCGGGCCCGACCTGCTGCACGGCAACGGACTCTTCGTCGCCCTCGCCAACATCGCGGTCTGGGGCGGCACCGGCTTCAACATGATCGTCATCTACACCTCGCTGCGGGCCATCCCGGCCGAGCTGTACGAGGCCGCCCGCCTCGACGGCGCCTCCGAGCTGCAGATCGCCCTGCGGATCAAGATCCCCATGGTGGCGCCCTCCCTGGTGCTCACCTTCTTCTTCTCGATGATCGCCACCCTGCAGGTGTTCAGCGAGCCGATGACCCTCAAACCGCTGACCAACTCGATGAGCTCCACCTGGAGCCCGCTGATGAAGGTCTACCGCGACGCGTTCGTCCAAGGCGACATCTACTCCGCCGCCGCCACCTCGGTGGTCGTCGCCGGCTCGACCCTCCTCCTGTCCTTCGGCTTCCTCAAGCTGGTCAACAAGCGCTCCGACGGAGGCAGCTGAGATGAGTACCGCCCTGGCCACCGGCCGCCGCACCGCCCCCGCCGCCGGCACCACCCCCGGCAACGCCGCCGCCCCGCCGCGCCGCTCGGCGTGGATCCCCTCGCTGCTCCTGCTGCTCGGCGCGGTCTACTGCCTGATCCCGATCCTCTGGGTCGTGATGGCCTCCACCAAGAGCAGCGGCGAACTCTTCACCACGTTCACCTTCTCCCCCGGCAGCGGCCTGCTCGACAACCTCTCCGAGCTCTCCGCCTACCGCGACGGCGTCTACTGGCAGTGGATGGCCAACTCCGCCCTCTACGCCGGCGTCGGCGCCCTGCTCTCCGCGGCGCTCTCCGGCGTCACCGGCTACGCCCTCGCCAAGTACCGCTTCCGCGGACGCAACGCCCTCTTCAACATCCTGCTCGCGGGCGTCCTCATGCCCCCGATCACGCTCGCCGTCCCGCAGTACCTGCTGATGGCGAAGGCCGGCCTCGCCGACAGCTACTGGTCGGTGCTGCTGCCGAGCATCGTCAGCCCGTACGGCATCTACCTGGCCCGCATCTACGCCGCCGCCGCGATCCCCGACGAGGTCGTGGAGGCCGCCCGGGTCGACGGCGCCAAGGAGTGGCGGCTCTTCCGCAGCGTCGCGCTGCCGATGATGGTGCCGGGCCTCGTCACCGTCTTCCTCTTCCAGTTCGTGGCGATCTGGAACAACTTCCTGCTGCCGTACATCATGCTCGGCGACGACCACAAGTTCCCCGTGACGGTCGGCCTGTACTCGCTGCTGCAGCAGGGGGCGAACGCGCCCGCGCTCTACACCCTCGTGATCACCGGAGCCCTGCTGTCGATCCTTCCGCTGATCGCGCTGTTCCTCGGACTCCAGCGGTATTGGCGCATCGATCTGCTCTCCGGAGCCGTAAAGTCCTGACTGTTCATCGGCACCATTCGACGAGGACCCACCCCATGACGGAACCCGCGCCCCGCGGACGGGCAGCCGGCCGGACCCGCCGCGCGCCCACCATCCACGACGTGGCCGCCGAGGCCGGCGTCTCGCGCGGCACCGTCTCCCGCGTCCTCCAGGGCGGCCACAACGTGAGCCCGGCCGCCCTGGAGGCCGTCAACGCCGCGATCAACAAGCTCGGGTACGTCGTCAACCGCGCCGCCCGCAGCCTCGTCATGCAGCGCTCCGGCTCGGTGGCCTTCCTGCTCACCGAACCGCAGGAGCGCTTCTTCGAGGACCCCAACTTCACCACCCTGCTGCGCGGTTGCACCGCCGCACTGGCCGAGCACGACATACCGCTCATCCTCATGACGGCGGGCAGCGAGGCCGAGCAGCGACGGGTCACCCGCTACCTCGCAGGCGGCCACGTCGACGGCGTGCTGCTCGTCTCCTCGCACAGCGGCAGCCCCATGCTCGACCAGCTCCGCCAGGCCGAGCTGCCCGTCGTCTCCTGCGGCAAGCCGCTCGGCCAGCGCGGCCGGGTCTCCTACGTCGCGGCCGACGACCGCGAGGGCGCCAAGGACATGGTCCGGCACCTGATCGAGGCCGGACGCCGCCGGATCGCCACCATCGCCGGCCCGCAGGACACCCCCGGCGGCGTCGAGCGGCTCTACGGCTACCGCGAGGTGCTCGGCGAGTACGGCATGGCGCACGACGACGCCCTGGTCACCGTCGGCGACTACAGCCGCGCCGCCGGCGAGGACGGCATCACCCGCCTGCTGGCCGCCGCCCCCGACCTGGACGCCGTCTTCGTCGCCTCCGACCTGATGGCCGACGGCGCCCTCGACGCCCTGCAGCGCAGCGGCCGGCGGGTGCCGGAGGACGTCGCCGTCGGCGGCTTCGACGACTCGGCGGTGGCCCTCGGCGCCCGCCCGCCGCTGACGACCATCCGGCAGCCGTGGGACCGGATCAGCGACTCGATGGTCCGCCTGCTGCTGGCACAGATCGCCGGCGAGGAACCGGCCAGCGTCATCCTGCCGACGGAGCTGGTGGTGCGGGAGTCCGCGTGACCCGCGCCGCCTCCGGCCGTCCGGCAGGTCGGCTCAGCGCGGCGGCCGGTGCCATTCGGTGACCGCCTGCCAGGCGTCCCCGAGCTGCGGAGGTGTCGCGCCGACCGCCCAGGCGCCGTCCGTGCCCGGCACGGCCGCCACCGACAGCAGGGACGCGGCGCTCTCCCCCGACGCCTCCCGCCCGGCGGGCGGGTACGACCACCGGCCGCCCCGGCCGCGCCGCGCGACACCGGGCCCGCCGGACGGACGCTCCCCCGCGGCCCACAGGGTTCCGTCCGCGGCGGCGTCCAGCGCGTGCAGGGCGCCGTCCACGGCGCCGGGTGCCGGGGCGGGCCGCCAGCGGACACCGTCCCAGTGCAGGAGGACGGGTTCGGTCGGGCCGTCGGCCGGGCCGGTGCCGCCGGCCGCCCACACGTCGTCGGGGGCGAAGGCCGCCACCGCCTCCAGCGTGGTGCTCGCCCCGTCCGTGGACGGCACCTCGACGAGCCGCCAGGCGGTGCCGTCCCAGTGCGCGGCGAGCGGCCGGCCGGTGCCGTCCGGGTCGTAGGCCGCGCCGACCGCCCAGACCCCGCCCGCGCCGTCGGAGGCGGCGGCGAGCAGCACGGCGTCGCCGCCGGGCGCCGGGACGTCGGTGCGGTGCCACGCGGCGCCGTCCCACCGGTAGGCGAGCGGGCGCGGGTCCGCGGTGCGCTCGCCGGTGCCGGCCCCGACCGCCCAGACGCCGTCGGCGTCACCGGTCAGCGCGAAGGGGTGTGCGGAGCGCCCGGTGGGCTCGTCCGGCAGCGGCACCTCGCGCCACGCGCGGCCGTCGAAGTGCAGGGCGAGGCCGCGGTCGCCCGCAGGGCCGGTGGCGCTGCCGACCGCCCACACGTCCCGCCGGCCGAGCGGCAGCACCGCGTCCAGCCCTCCGGGGCCGCCCGGCACCGTGACCCGCCGCCAGGCCCGGCCGTCGAACTGCTCGACGAGCGGGGCACGGCCCTGCGCGTCCTCCTCGTGCCCGACCGCCCAGGCCGTGTGCGGGCCCGTCGCCCGCACCCCACGGAGCTCCCGGCTGAGGCCGGCCGGCCCGGATGCGGCACCGGACGGGACACCGTGCGGGACGGTGGCGGCCGGCGGGGCCGCAGCCGTGGCGGCGGCGAGCGCGGCCAGGGTGACGGCGGCCCGGCGGACGAGCCGGCCCACCCGGCGGCCAGGCACCGGCCGGACCCCGCGCCCGGGCACTCCTCGCCCTGATGCCCGTCGCGCGATCCTCCCCCGCGCGGCTGTCGGTCGCCCGGCTGTCGGTCGCGCGGTCACCGTCCACGCCGTTGCCACCCACGCGGTCACCGTCCGCGCCCGTGCTGCCCGCGCCGTCACCGTCCGCGCCGTCACCGTCCGCGCCGTTGCTGCCCGCTCCATGCGGCGGCCTCCCCGTCCTTCGCGACCCGCCGCGGCCCCTGCCGGGCCGCTCGGAACGAGTGCATCAACAGGGAGGCGGCCGAGCGAGCGACCGTGCCACGAACCGGGTGCAGTCAACCCGATCGGGTGACACGGCGGCCCCGGCACGTCCGGCGGCACGTCCGGCGGTGCGCCCGGCGGTGCGCCCGGAGTTCGCCTGCCCGCCATCCGGCGGACGGCCCCCGTCGACCGGGCCGGTCCAGCCTGATGAACCACAGAGTTGGCTGTACAACCGGAGGACCGATGGACCCGACGCCCCTCTCCCCCCACTGGCTCCGCGACAACTGCCCCTGCCCCGGCTGCCGCGACCCGCGCAGCGGTCAGAAGCTCTTCCAGATCCACGAGCTGCCGGACGACCTGGCGATCACCGCCCGGTCGGGCACCGCGGACGCCCCGGAGATCCGGTGGTCCGACGGGCACCTCTCGCGGTACCCCGCGGGGTTCCTCGACGCGCCCGCGGAGACGGACGGCCGGGGCGAGGACGCCAAACGCCTCTGGCAGGCGGCCGACTTCGCCCGCGGCGTCCCCGGGGCCTCCTGGGCCGCCCACCGCGACGACCCCGAGGAGCGCGCGGCCGTGCTCACCGCCGTGCTCCGCTCCGGCTTCGCCCTGCTGCACGGCGTACCGGCGGAGGAGGGGCAGGTCGTCGCGGTGGCGCGCAGCTTCGGGTTCGTCCGGGAGACCAACTACGGCGAGCTGTTCGACGTCCGCGTCGAACCCGACCCGAACAACCTGGCCTTCACCACCGCCGCCGTCGCCCCGCACACCGACAACCCCTACCGCGACCCGGTGCCCACCCTGCAGCTCCTGCACTGCCTGCACAACGCGGCCACCGGGGGCGACTCCGGACTCGTCGACGGGTTCGCCGCGGCGGCCGCGCTGCGCGCCGAGGCGCCGGACGACTTCGCCGTGCTGACCCGGACCCCCGTTCCGTTCGTCTTCCGCGACCGGCGTACCGAACTGCGCGCCGAGCGGCCGCTGATCGAGACCGACGGCCTCGGCCGGATCCGCGGCGTACGGTTCAACAACCGTTCCACCGGCACCCTGCGGCTGCCCGCCGCCGAGACCGACGCCTTCTACGCGGCCTACCGGCGGTTCGCCCGCGTGCTCCTGCGGCCGGAGCTGCGGCTCGGCCTGCGGCTGACGGCCGGCGACTGCCTGATCTTCGACAACACCCGTGTGCTGCACGCCCGGACGGCCTTCGCGCCGGACGGCCGACGACACCTGCAGGGCTGCTACGCCGACCTCGACTCCCTCGTCTCCGCGCTGGCGGTGCTGCGCCGCCGGGCCGCCGCGCTGGACGAGCTGGAGGAGGCGTTCGAGGGCGAGGGGGCGGCCGAGTACCTCGGCGAGGACGTCACCCTGGCGCAGCACATGCGGCAGACCGGTGCGCTGGCCGAGGCCGCCGGTGCGCCGGACCACCTGGTGGCCGCCGCACTCCTGCACGACCTCGGCCACTTCGGCGGCACGGGACAGGAGTTGATGGGAGGACGGGACAACCGGCACGGCTCGGCGGGCGCCGACCGGCTGGCCCGGTGGTTCGGCCCGGACGTCACGGGGCCCGTCCGGCTGCACGTCGCCGCGAAGCGGTACCTGTGCACGGTGGAACCGGACTACGCGGCGGGGCTGTCCCCGGCGTCCGTGTACACGCTGGGGGTGCAGGGCGGCCCGATGGACGCGGCGGAGGCGGCGGCGTTCGCGGCCCTGCCGGGGGCGGCGGACGCCGTCGCGGTGCGGCGCTGGGACGACGCGGCCAAGGACGCAGCCGCGGAGGCCCCGCCGTTCGCCCACTTCCGGCCGCTGCTGGCCCGGTTGATGGAGCACGCCCCGGCCTGACCGGCGGACCGGGCCCCTGCGGTGACGCAGGGGCCGCAGGCCCGGGCGCGGAAGACGCGGCGCAGAAGACGCGGCGCAGGGGCCGCGGTGCAGGGGCCGCGTCCGCCGGTCAGTCGCCGTCCCGTGCGTGGCGTGAAAGCGCCGACGAGGCGAGCGAGTTGTGGATGCTGAAGGCCACCGTTCCCGGCAGGTAGCGGTCCTGGGACCACTCCACGGGGGTGCCGGTCGGGTCGGTGGTGCGGCGCTTCTCGCGCAGCAGCGGGCTGCCGCGGCGGCAGCCGAGCAGCCGGGCGTCGTCGGTGTTCGCGGAGACGACGTCGATGGTGTGGTCGGCGTCGGTGAAGAGGATGCCGTGCTCGCGCAGCGGTTCGGTGTGCGAGACGGCGTCCGGCGGCAGGTCGGCGACGATCTCGCCGACCCGCGGGGGGTAGACGGTGCGCTCGACCATGACCGGGGTGCCGGAGAGGGTGCGCAGTCGGAGCGTCACGTACACCTCGGTACCGGGTTCGAGGCGCAGTTGCTCGCACTCGGTGGCGTCGGCGCGGCGGCGGACGAGCGAGTCGAGGCTGCCGCCGGGCTCCTCGCCCATGGAGCGGGCCCAGTGGGTGAAGCTCAGGAGCTCGGAGAAGCTCTGCACGCGGGCGGCGCCGAGCACGACGCGGCGGGTGCCGCGGCGCGAGGTGACGAGGCCGTCCGCGCGCAGCAGGGCCAGGGCCTGCCGGACGGTGCCGCGGGAGACGCCGTACTGCTCGGCGAGGGCACCCTCGGCGGGCAGGCGGCCCGCCTCGCCGAAGCGGCCGGCGGCGATGCCCTCGCGCAGGTCGGCGGCCACCGTGCGGTAGAGGGAGCCGGTCGCGCGGCCGGGCCCGGGCTCGGGGTCGGATGCCATGTCGCTCGGGTGTCCTTTCCACCGGTGGTGTCCTGCGCGGTGGTTCGGCGCGGACGGCACCGACTGTAACCGTTGTCGATCACGGCATTCCGACCGGTCCCCACCGTTCCCGCAGCCGCCCCCTGGCCCGCGGCGTCCGTTCACCCTGCCGTCACCGGGCTCCGGCGTACTTACGACGTCGGTGAAGTTGGCTGGCCAACTTGGCGTCCCACGGCACCGGCGACCTCTCATCGCGAATCCCGCGCCCGTCCGGCGCACAGCCTCGGCGACCTTCGCCGCAGCCCTCACCAGGAGAACCACTCGTGACCGTGCACCGCGCCCGTGCCGCCGCCCTCGCGGCCGTGCTGACCGCCGCCGCGCTCTCCCTGTCCGCCTGCGGCTCCGCGGGCTCGACCACCGCCGCCTCCGGCGATGCCAAGTCCGGCGCCAAGTCCGCCAAGGACGCCACCTCCGCCGCCGACCTCGGGGGCATGGACGCCCTCGTCGCCGCCGCCAAGAAGGAGGGCAAGCTGCACGTCATCACGCTGCCGCACGACTGGGCGAACTACGGCAAGATCCTGGAGGGCTTCAAGGCCAAGTACGGGATCGAGATCGAGGAGGAGAACCCGGACGGCTCCAGCCAGGACGAGATCAACGCCATCACCTCCCGCAAGGGCCAGGACCGCGCCCCCGACGTCGTCGACCTCGGCAGCGCCTTCGCTCTGCAGGCCGCCAAGGACGGGCTGCTCGCCCCGTACAAGGTCGCCTCGTTCGACCAGGTCGCCGACACCATGAAGGACCCGGCGGGCCTGCGGGTCAACGACTACGGCGGCTACATCTCGATCGGCTGCGACGCGAAGAAGATCGGCACCTGCCCGAAGACCTTCGCCGACCTGCTCAAGCCCGAGTACAAGGGCAAGGTCGCGCTCAACGGCAACCCCACCAAGTCGGGTTCGGCGTTCGGCGGGGTGTACGCCGCGGCGCTGGCCAACGGCGGTTCGCTGGACGACATCAAGCCCGGCATCGACTTCTTCGGCAAGCTGAAGCAGTCCGGCAACTTCAACCCGGTCGAGTCGACGCCGGCGACCATCGAGAAGGGCGAGACCCCGATCTCGATCGACTGGTCGTACCTGAACGCCGGCTACACCGACGAGTTCAAGGCCAAGGGCATCGACTGGCAGGTCGCCGTGCCCGCCGACGGCAGCTACGCGCAGTACTACAACCAGGGCATCAACACCTGGGCGCCGCACCCCGCCGCCGCCCGCCTGTGGCAGGAGTACCTCTTCAGCGCCGAGGGCCAGAACCTCTTCCTCGGCGGCTACGCCACCCCCGCCCTCTTCGACGCCCTGAAGAAGGACGGCACCCTCGACGCCGCCGCGGCCGCCAAGCTGCCGGCCGTCGAGAAGCCCTTCACCGTCTTCCCCTCCCAGGACCAGATCACGGCCGCCAAGAAGGCCGTGACCGAGGGCTGGGCCAAGGCGATCGCGGGCTGACGGGCACCATGACCACGGCTCCCACCCCGGTGCCGACGCCGGCCGCCACCCTCCCCGGTGGCGGCCCGGCGGCCCCGGCCCCCGGCTCCCCCGCACCCACGCCCGCATCCACGCCCGCACCCACAGCAGGACGTCGCCGCCGCCGCACACCGGCCGGCCCCTGGACGGCCGCCCTGCCGCTGCTCGCGTTCTTCGCGATCGGCTTCGGCCTGCCGGCCGTCGCCATCGTCACCGGCGCGTTCACGCTCTCCTCCGACGCGGAGAGCGGCGCGGGCTCCCTCACCACCGCCAACCTCACCGACTCGGTGCAGGGCGCCTACCGGACGGCACTGCTGAGCAGCGTCGAACTCTCCGCGGTGACCGCGCTGATCGGCACCGCGATCGGCCTGCCGCTCGCCCAGGCGGTCGTCACCTCGCGCTTCCGGGTCGTCCGCGAGGCCGTGCTGACCGCCTCCGGCGTGCTCGCCAACTTCGGCGGCCTGCCGCTCGCGTTCGCCTTCGTCGCCACCCTCGGCAACGCGGGCGAGGTGACGAAGATCTTCCACCTCACCGACCACGGCTGGTCGTTGTACAGCTTCACCGGCCTGACCGTCGCCTACCTGTACTTCCTCGTCCCGCTCATGGTGCTCACCATCACCCCCGCCCTGGACGGCCTGCGCCGGCAGTGGCGCGAGGCCGCCGCCAACAACCGGGCGACCACCGTGCAGTACTGGCGGCACGTGGCCCTGCCGATCCTGCTGCCCTCGCTGCTCGGCGGCTTCGTGCTGCTCTTCGGCAGCGCGTTCGCCGCGTACGCCACCGCCTCCGCGATGGTCGGCGCGACCGTGCCGCTGATCAGCCGCCAGATCGCCGACGCCCTGTCGGGCAACGTGCTCGTCGGCCAGGGCAACCTGGCGCTCGCGCTCAGCCTCGACATGATCGTCGTCGCCGTGCTGGTGATGGCCGTGTACCTGCCCCTCCAGCGCCGGAGTGCCCGATGGCTGAGCTGATCTCCCGGCTGCGCCTGTGGCGCGGCGCCGTCCTGCTGGTGGCGGGCGTGTACTTCCTCGTCCCGATGGCAGCCTCGGTGTGGTTCTCGATCGACAGCCCGGGCGGCATCGACTTCGCCGCCTACACCGGGCTGCTGTCCGCACCCGGCTTCACCGACTCCCTGGTGCTCACGCTGGAACTCGCCGCGGTCACCGTGGTCGTCCTGCTCGCGCTGCTGGTGCCCGCGCTGATCGCCGCCCGGCTCGGCCCGGCCCGGCTGCGCACGGTGCTCGAAGTGGTCTGCACGCTACCGCTGGTGGTGCCGCCGGTGGCGCTCACCGCGGGGCTGATCGGCGTGCTGCGCTGGGGCCCGGACCACCTGATGGACACGCCGTTCTTCCAGACGGTCGTGTTCGTGCAGCAGCCGGAGTTCCCCCTCGTGCTGGTCGTCGCGTACGTGCTGATGTCGCTGCCGCTCGCGTACCGCGCCCTCGACTCCGGCCTGCGCGCGGTCGACGTGCGCACCCTCGTCGAGGCCGCCCGCAACTGCGGGGCGGGCTGGCCGCGCGCGGTCGTCACGGTGGTGCTGCCCAACCTGCGCGGCGCGCTGCTGAACGCGGCGTTCCTCACCCTGGCGCTGGTCCTCGGCGAGTTCACCGCGGCCTCGATCCTCGGGTACCAGCCGTTCGCCGTCTGGGTGTACTCGGTCGGCAACTCCAAGGGACAGATGTCCGTCGCGGTGTCCGTCCTCAGCCTGCTGATCACCTGGGTGCTGCTGCTGATGCTCGCCGCCGCGGGCCGCGAGCGCCGCACCGCACCCTCCACCTCCTGACCCGGAGTCCCTGCCATGAGCACCGTCACCCGTACCGCCGGCGCCACCGTCGAGTTCCGCGGCCTGCGCCGCGCCTTCGGCGCCACCACCGCCCTCGACGGCCTCGACCTGACCGTCGAACCGGGCGAACTCCTCGCCCTGCTCGGCCCGTCCGGCTGCGGCAAGACCACCGCGCTGCGCATCCTCGCCGGCTTCGAGACCCACGACGGCGGGGACGTCCTGGTCGACGGCGCGGCGATCACCTCGATCCCCGCGCACCGCCGCGACGCCGGCATGGTCTTCCAGTCGTACAGCCTCTTCCCGCACCTGACCGCGGTCGACAACGTCGCCTTCGGGCTGCGGATGCGCGGCACCGGCAAGGCCGAACGCCGCGCCCGGGCCGAGGAGTTGCTGGAGCTCGTCGGGCTCCCGCAGCACGCCGCCCGCTACCCGCACCAGCTCTCCGGCGGCCAGCAGCAGCGCATCGCGCTCGCCCGCGCCCTCGCCCTGGAACCCCGCGTGCTGCTCCTCGACGAACCGCTCTCCGCGCTCGACGCCAAGGTGCGGCTCAGCCTGCGCGAGGAGATCCGCCGCCTCCAGCAGGAGCTCGGCATCACCACGCTGTTCGTCACGCACGACCAGGAGGAGGCGCTGTCGATGGCCGACCGGGTCGCCGTGCTGCGGGCCGGCCGGCTGGAACAGTGCGCGGCGCCCGCCGAGTTGTACGCCCGCCCGGCGACCGCGTTCGTCGCGGAGTTCGTCGGCACCATGAGCCGCATCCCGGCCGAGCGCTCCGGCGACGGCGTCGAGGTGCTCGGCCGCCGCCACGCCGTGGACGGCACGCTGCCCGCCGACGGCCGGGTCGACGTGCTCGTCCGCCCGGAGAACGTCCGGCTCACCCCCGCCGAGGACGGACCGGCACAGGTCGTCGCCGCGTCGTTCCTCGGCGCGGTCACCCGGCTCACCGTACGGCTGGCCGACGGCACCACGGTCAAGGCCGACCTGCCCACCGCGGAGGCCGCCGCGCTGCCGATCGGCGGACGGGCCGAACTCGCCCTGCCCGAGCGGCCGGTGCTCGTCGACCACCGCGCCTCCTGAACATCCCGGAACACCGAGGTACCGCCATGCCCGCCGCACCCGACGCCACACCACCCGCCGCACCCGACGCCGCACCATCCGCCACGGCGAACGCCGCGCCGCCCGCCGTCCTCCTCGACATGGACGGCACCCTCGTCGACACCGAGCCGCTCTGGTGGCAGGCCGCCGCCGAACTCGCCGCCGAACTCGGCCTCACCCTCGGCGAGGACGACCTGCCCGACGTGCTCGGCCGCGCCGCCGAACACACCGCGGCCCATCTGCGGCGTTCCGGGTCGTCCGACCGCAGCGTGGACGATCTCACCGGCGCGCTGAACTCCGGCTTCGCCCGCAGGGTCGCCGCCGAGGTGGTGCCGAGGCCCGGCGCGCTCGCCCTGCTGGCCGGCCTGCGGGCGGCGGGCGTGCCCACCGCCCTCGTCTCCGCCTCGCCCCGGCGCGTCGTCGACCTGGTGCTGGGCGCCATCGGCCCGCAGTGGTTCACCGTCACCCTGGCTGCCGAGGACACCCCCCGCACCAAGCCCGACCCGGCGCCGTACCTCGCCGCCGCCGGGCGGCTCGGCCTCGACCCGGCGGACTGCGTGGCCGTCGAGGACAGCCCGGCCGGGGTGGCCTCCGCCACCGCGGCGGGCTGCGCGGTGCTCGCCGTGCCGTCCGCGGTGCCGATCGAGGCCGCCGGGCGGGTCACCCTGCTCGACAGCCTGGAGCAGGCCGATCTGGCCCTGCTCGGCCGGCTCGCCGCGGACCGTCCCGCCTGATGCCCTGGCTGCTGCTCGCCCTCGCCATCGCGGCGGAGGTCTGCGCGACGAGCCTGCTCAAACTCACCGACGGCTTCTCCCGGTTGTGGCCGAGCCTCGGGGTGGCAGCGGGTTACGTGCTGTCGTTCCTGCTGCTGGGCCGGGCCCTGCGGCAGATCCCGGTGTCGGTGGCGTACGCCGTGTGGTCGGGGGCGGGCACCGTCGCGGTGGCGGCGATCGGCGCGGTCTTCTTCGCCGAACCGCTGGGCCGAGCCCAGTGGTTCGGCATCGCGTTGGTGGTCCTGGGCGTGGCCGTGATCAATCTCCGCGGCAGCCGGTGACCCCGCACCCGGACGAAGGCCGAGCGGACCGGTGAACGGGCGGACGAGCGACGGACGACGGACGAGCGGACGGAACCGACGGACCCTCGGCCGCACTTAACCGATTACGGCACCCGCGCCTCCGCCCTCGCAGCAGACCGTACCTCCACGGGTATTGACCGGTTCATGTCGAGACTGGTTCCATCGAAGCGCGCCACTCCCCCGGCACGGCCCCGCACGCCGACGGCCCGCGCCCCCGGGCCCCGTCGGCCCGTGGTGCGGCACGCCTCCCGCCGGGGCCGGCCCTGTCGCGTCCCGACTCCCCGGAAGGCCCCCGCATGACGAATCGTGCCGTCACGGTTACCGTGCCCGCCGCGCTCGCCCTCCTCCTGGCGCTGTTCACCGGCGCCCCGGCCGCCACCGCGGCGAACGCCCCCAACGGCTACCCGTACTGCGTCAACGGCAGCGCCACCGACCCGGACGGCGACGGCTGGGGCTGGGAGAACAACCGCTCCTGCGTCGTCCCCGGCGGCCGGGCCGACACCGGCGGCAGCGCGGCCTGCCCGTCGGGTCTGAAGTGCGGTTCGTACAGCGTCGGCGGGCTCGGCTCCCGCAAGCAGCAGCTGCGCAACGCGGGGGCGGACGCCCTCGACCTCGCCACCGCGATGCTGGAGACCGACACCATGACCACCGGCTATCCCTACGGCGACAACAAGAGCGGTGACGCCGCCAACTTCGGCGTGTTCAAGCAGAACTGGATGATGCTGCGGGCCTCCTGCAACCAGTTCAGGGGCCAGAGCGCCGGGCAGTGGAACAACGGATCCGCGCTCAACTCCGGCCTGGGCGCCGACGTCTCCTGCCTGCACCAGAGCCGCAGCCACTACGGCGAGAGCACGTGGTTCGCCGGGCACCGCAACGGCGCCTCCGGCCTCTCGAACCCGAACACCCAGGACATCCGCAACTACCGTGCCGCGGTGTACTGGATCCGCGACCGGATCAACAGCAACACGGCCAACCTGGGCAACGACACCCGCTTCTGGGTCGAGGTCCCGGCGATCTGACCCCGCCCACCGGGCCGTCGGCACCGGACCCGGCCTCTCCGGGAGAAGTTGGACGGCCCTCCGGCGATGCGTCACCCGTCGTTCACGCCCGGTCCGCCGGGCTCCGGGTCAATGGTCGAGTTGTTCGGACAACTCGACCAGCCGCCCGGAGCCCGCGGCGGCGGACAGGACCCCTGTGGCGACCGGATCGACCCTCGCACCCACCACGACCACCGGCCCGGTCGAAGGCGACCGCCTCACCTTCCACTGGACGACCGGCGCACCCGACCCGAAGAACTGGGTCGGCACCTACGACGGCACCCGGCAGCCCGGCACCGGCTCCTCGCTGCTGTGGAAGTACACCCCGGGCGCCTCCGGCGACGTGCAGCTCGACACCTCGGCCCTGACCGGCGGCCCGTACACCGCCTACCTGCTGGCGAAGGACGGGTACGGGATCCTCGCGCAGAGCGCGCCGTTCACCTTCCGTGCGAAGCCCGCCGCCCCGCGGCCGCACGCCGTCGTGGACGCCCTGACGGCCACCCAGGTCGCCCCCGGGGCCGCCGTGTCGGTGAAGCTCGGCGGGCTCTGGACGAAGGCCGCGGGCACGCCGGTGTTCCGCAGGACGGGCGGCGACGCCTGGCTGTCCGTCGCCGCCGACGGCACGGTGAGCGGCACGGCCCCGGCGACCGCGCCCGCCGACCCGGCGGTGGTGACCGTCGGGGTGAAGGACGGCGCCGCCACCGACACCGTCACCGTGCAGGTGCCGGTACGGGCCCCGGCCGCACCGCTCCGCCTCAAAACCGCCACGTGGAACCTCGCCGCCGCGGGCGCCGCGTTCACCGACGCCCTGGAGAAGCAGCTGCGGGTGGTGCTCACCCAGGACCTCGACGTGCTGGCCCTGCAGGAGACCGCGGGCACCGCCGCGCAGGCCCTTGCGGCCGCGCTGGGCTGGTACGCCTACCAGAGCAGCGGCAGCGTCGGCATCCTCAGCCGCTACCCGCTGGCCGCGGTCACCGCGCCGACCGCCGCCCTGCCCGCCGCCGCGGCCACCGTGCAGCTGCCGGGCGGGCGCAGCGTCCGGTTCTGGGCGGCGCACCTCGACGAGGCCGGCTACGGCCCGTACGCCGTCCAGGACGGGCAGGGTGCCGCCCAGGTGGCGGCCGCGGAGGCGGCGTCCACGCGCGGGCAGCAGGCGAAGGCGCTCGCGGCGGCGGTCGGCGCCGACGTCGCGGCGGGCCGGCCGGTCGTGCTCGGTGCCGACCTCGCCTCCCCCTCGCACCTCGACTGGACGGGCACGCCCGGCCGGCCGGTCCTCGCGTGGCCGGTGACGGTGGCGCTGCAGGGCGCCGGGCTCACCGACGCCTTCCGCGCGGCGCACCCGGACCCGGTGGCGGTGCCGGGCGACACCTGGTCGCCGACGCGCAAGCTCCGCGGCAGCCGTCCGGAGCCCCAGGACCGCACCGCGCAGGTGCAGTTCGCCGGTGCGCCGGTGCTCGTCGAGGCGCACACCCTGGTCACCGGCTGGCCGCAGGCCGAGCCGGGCGCCGCCGCCAACGGCTGGCCGAGCGACACTGCCGCCGCCGTCGCCACCTTCACCCTCTGAGAGGCCCCGCCATGACCCCCCAGCTCAGCCGCCGCGGCTTCGTCGGCGCGACCGCCGCCGCCGGCGCCACCGCCGCCGCCGGTGCTGCCGCCGCCGTCGGCCTGCCCGCCGCCGGGCCCGCCGCCGCGGTGACCGCGGGCTCGATCGCGGACGTCCGGCACGTGGTGATCCTCATGCAGGAGAACCGCTCCTTCGACCACTACTTCGGCACGCTGAACGGTGTCCGCGGGTTCGGCGACCGGCAGGCGCTGCAGTTCCCCGACGGCACCGACGTCTTCCGCCAGCCCGACGCCGGCCGCAGCGACGGCGGTGCGATGCTGCCCTACCGGATGGACACCACGAAGTACAACGCGCAGAACGCGGGCGGCCTCGCGCACGACTGGGCCACCGGCCACCAGGCCATCAACGGCGGCGCGATGAACAAGTGGATCGCCGCCAAGGGCGAGCGTGCCATGGGCTACTTCACCCGCGCCGACATCCCCTACCAGTACGCGCTGGCCGACGCGTTCACCCTCTGCGACGCGTACTTCTGCTCGATGGCCGGCCCGACCGACCCCAACCGGCTCTACCTGTGGACGGGCACCGCCGGACCGGGCCGCGACGGCACCACCGGCCCGTGGATCGACAACACCCCCGTCACCGACAACCCGGTGGCCGACTGGACGACCTACGCCGAGCGGCTGCAGAGCGCCGGGGTGAGCTGGCGCGTCTACCACACCCCGGGCAAGGACGACCGCACCGGCGACTACGACGACAACGCCCTGTCGTACTTCGAGCAGTTCCACGGCTTCGCCGCGACCGACCCGCGGTACGTCAACGCGATGACGAAGTGGGACCTCACCGCCTTCGACCAGCACTGCCGGGCCGGCACCCTGCCCACCGTCTCGTGGCTGGTCGCGCCGTACCTCTTCTGCGAACACCCCAGTGCCAGCCCCGACTACGGCGCGCACTGGGTGAACACGGCGCTGCAGTCGCTGATGGCGAACCCGGAGGTCTGGCAGCACACCGTCTTCCTGGTGATGTACGACGAGAACGACGGCTACTTCGACCACGTGGTGCCGCCCACCCCCGAACCGGGCACGCCGGAGGAGTACACCCAGGGCCGGGCGATCGGCCTCGGCAACCGGGTGCCGCTGTGGGTGGCCTCGCCGTGGTCGCGCGGCGGGTGGGTGAACTCCCAGGTCTTCGACCACACGTCGGTGCTGCGGTTCCTGGAGCTGGTGACCGGCGTGCAGGAGCCGAACATCTCGGCCTGGCGCCGCGCCGTGTGCGGCGACCTCACCAGCTGCCTGGACTTCACCGCGCCGGACTTCACCATCCCGCAACTCCCGGACACCGTGGCCCTGATGGCGAAGGCCGACGCCGGGGCCAAGCTGCCCGGCGTGCAACTCCCGGCGGCCGGAGCGCAGTCGATGCCCGTCCAGGAGCCGGGCGGCCGCCCGCACCGGAAACTGCCCTACCGGCCCTGGGCCGACGCCGCGGTGGACCGCACCACCGGCCGGATCACCTGCACCCTCACCAACACCGGCCAGGTGGCGTTCCCGTTCACCGTGTACCCCAACCTCGTGCACGCCTTCACCGGCACGCCCGTCACCGTCGCGCCGGGCGCCTCGGGCACGTACGTCTGGGAGGCCTCGGCGACCGACGGGCGCTACGACTTCACGGTGCACGGCCCGGACGGCTTCGTCCGCCGCTTCGCCGGCACGGTGGTGCGCGCCCCGCAGGACGACGTCGCCGTGCCGTCCGTCACGGCCGTCCTCACCGGGCAGGGCGTGGAGCTCCGGCTGGCCAACGAGGGCGGCACGGCGGTGTCGTTCGGCATCGTCCCCGCCGACTTCGCCGGCACCGCCCGCACCGTCCGGGTCGCCCCCGGCGGCCGGGCCACCGTGCCGTGGCCGCTCGACCAGGGCCGGTACGACGTGGTGGTGACCGCCGGCACCGGCACCCGCTTCCTCCAGCGGTACGCGGGCACCGTGCACTGACCCCGCCGGACGCCGCCCCGCGCCGCCCGCCTGCTCAGCGCAGGCCGGCGCGGAGCGCGGCGACCCGGGCCGACGCCGCGGCGGACTCCGCGCGGTCGAGGCTGCCGTCGGCGAGGGCGCGGGCCAGCGCGGCGGCGGCCTCGTCGCCCTGCGCGGTGTCCCGGGCCGAGCAGAGCAGGAGGTCCATGCCGGCCGCCGCGGCGGCGACCGCCCGCTCGCCGGTGCCGCCGAAGGCCGTCAGCGCACCGGCCTCCAGGGCGTCGGTCAGGGTGACCCCGCGGAAGCCCAGCCGGCTCCGCAGCTCCCCGCCGACCACCGTCGGCGACAGGCCGGCAGGCCGGGCCGCGTCGAGCGCCGGGTAGACCGCCCACGACAGCATGACCAGCGGCACGCCCGCGGCGATCGCCGCGGGGTACGGCGCCTCGTCGACGGCCCGCAGCGTCTCCAGCGGCAGGGTCAGCGTCACCGGCCCGGTGTCGGTGTTGCTCCCGGCCGGGGCGGACCCGAGCCCCGGGAAGTGCTTGGCCGTCGCGGCGACGCCGGCCGTCCGCTGTGCGGTGGCGAACGCGGAGGCGAGTGTCGCGACCGCCGACGGGTCGCGGCCGTAGGAGCGCTGCTTGGTGTCGATGAAGTCGCCGGGCGTGCGGTAGACGTCGAGCACGGGCGCGAGGTTGGTGTTCAGTCCGGCGGCGGCGAGGTTGCCGCCCGCCTCGGCGCCGGTGCGGGCCGCCGTGCCGACCGGGTCGGCCGACTCGCCCACCTGGCGGGCCGACAGCTCGGGTGCGCCGGGCAGCCGGCGCACCGCGCCGCCCTCCTGGTCGGTCATCAGCAGCAGCGGTGCGTCGACCGGGCTCTGCCGCTGCGCCTCGGTCAGGCGGTCGACGGCCGTCCGGAAGGCGGCCGGGTCGGCGGTGTTCTCCGCGAAGAAGATCACCCCGGCGGCCCGGCCCTCGCGGACCGTCGCCAGCAGCGAGTCCGGCGGCACCGCGCCGGGGTACGAGTAGACCACCCGCTGTCCGGCGGCCTGTTCGGGCGAGACCGGGGCCGGCTCGGGCGAGGCGGGCGAGGCGCTCGGCCGGGGCGAGGGCGGTGGGGTGGCCGGGCCGCCGGGCGGGCGCCCGGCGGGGCTCGGGGCGGTCGTGCAGGCGGTGAGCAGCAGCACGAAACAGGCAATCGTCCAACGCGTGTGCGACGACACGGGTGCTCTCCTCTGCCGTGACCTGGCCCGACCGACCCCAGCAGGCTAAGTCGCCCGGGGCCGAACCGCGTCCGCGGCGCGCTCGGACGGCCGGTGCGCGGCGGCCCCGTACGGCCGGGCGGGCGGGCGGTCAGCGCGGCAGTTCGGCCCAGGTCGCCTTGCCGTACGGGGTGGGGGTGGCGCCCCAGGCGGTGGCGATCGCGTCGACGAGGGCGAGGCCGCGGTGGTCCTCGTCCTCGTCGCCGGCGGTGAGGAGGAGGGGCAGGGTGCGGCAGGCGTCCTCCACGGTGATGCGGACGGTGCCGCCGGGCCGGCGGCGGACGGCGACCCGGATGGGGCCCCCGGCGCCGTGGCGGACGCTGTTGCCGACGAGTTCGGAGACGACGAGCGCGGCGTCCTCGACGAGGCCGGCGAGGCCGAGGAAGGCGAGGCGTTCGGTGACGAGCCGGCGGGCGAGGGCGGCGGACCGCTCCTGGCAGGGCAGCTCGGCGGTGGCGGGCGGCGCCGCGCCGGTGACGGCGGTCGTCATGGGCTCGCTCCTGGTCTCCTGGGCTTCTCCCCCGGCCTGCGCTCCCGGCCGTCCCCGGCCTCGGGGCAGGGTGCGGCCCGCCGCCGACGGGGGGAACGACGGCGGGCCGCGTCGAGCCGTCGGGGCCTTCGCTCCATCGGCTCACGTTCAGTCAACTCGTTTACGGAGCGCCCGGGAACGGTCCATGCTGGGGTCAGGGTTGAACCGGTTGAACACGATGCGGGGGCCGACATGGGTCGACGGACGCGCACACCGAACACCGCGCTCGCCGCGCTGATGCGCGAGGCGGACTGGGGCAACGACCAGGTGGCGCGGGCGGTCCGCCGCACCGGGGCCGAGGCCGGGCTCGCCCTGACGTACGACAAGACGAGCGTCTCGCACTGGCTGGCCGGGTCGCGGCCGCGCGCCGAGGTGGCCGGGGTGGTGCGCGAGGCGTTCACCCGGCGGCTGGGCCGCCCGGTCGCCGCGGAGGAGACCGGGCTGGGCGGCGGCCCGGGCGCGGCGGCCGACCCGGTGTCGGGCCTGGTGGCGCTGGGCCGCTCCGACATGGACCCGTCCCGCCGCAGCGTGCTGGCCGCGGGCCTGTACTCGGCGGCGCTGGCGGTGCCCGGCTTCGGGGAGGCGGCGGACCGGATCGAGCGCACCGCGGCCGGCCGCACGGTGCGGATCGGCGACGGCGAGGTCTCGACGGTGCGCACGATGACCGACCGGCTGGCCGGCATCCTGGACGAGCTGGGTGCGGCGCACGCCCGCCCGATGATGGCGAGTTTCCTGGTCAACAGCGTCGGCCCGTGGCTGCAGGCCTCGGGCACCGCGCGGGCCCGCAGCGGGATGCTCGCCGCGGCCGCCGACCTGACGTACCTGGCGGGCTGGTCCGCGGTCTACGAACTCGCGCAGGGCCTCGGCCAGTCGTACTACGTGCAGGCGCTGCGGCTGGCGGACCAGGCGGGCGACCACGCCACGTACTGCCGCACGCTGCGCGGCATGTCGCTGCAGGCGTCGAGCCTGGGGCACGGGCCGCGGGCGCTGGAGTACGCGGACTCCGCGGCGCAGGCGGCGCCGTCGGCCGGGCCGCGGCTCACGGCGTTCCTGCGGGGTCAGCAGGCGCACGGCGCGGCGATGGTGAAGGACCGGCGGCAGGCGTTCGCACGGCTGTCGGAGACGGAGAGCGCGCTGTCGCGGGCGGACGGGCGCAACGACGCCGTGGGCGGGTACGACCAGGCGGCGTACCAGTTCCACGTGTCGCACGTGCTGTACGAGCTGGGCGACCTGCCGGGGTCGATCCGGGCGCTGGAGTCCTCGAACCGGGTGCGGCCCCCGGCGGAGCGGCAGGGGCGGGTGCACGGCCTGGGCCTGCTGGCGCGGCGCCAGATGGAGCACGGCCACGTGGAGGCGGCCGCGGCGACCTGGTCGTCGTTCCTCGACGACTACGCGGGGATCAGCAGCGTGCGGGGCGACGAGCACTTCACGGCGCTGCGGGCCGGGGTGCGCCCGCACCTGGGCAACCGCGCGGTGGCCCGGCTCGACCAGCGGGCCCGCGACGTCGGCCGGCTCAAGGCCGCCTGACCGCCGCGGGCCCGCCCCCCGGGGCTCAGCGGGCGAGGAGTCCGGGCAGGCCGGCGACGGACGCGAGGACGTGGGTGGCGCCGTCGGCGCGCAGCCGTGCCTCGTCGTGGGCGCCGGTGAGGACGCCGGCGACGACGGACGCCCCGGCGCGTACGCCGGTGAGCATGTCGTAGCCGGTGTCCCCGGCGACGGCGACCTGCTGCACGGAGCCGGTGCCGGTGCGCAGCAGTGCGGTGAGCACCAGGTCCGGGTGGGGGCGGCCGCGGCCGGCGTCGGCGGGGCAGAGGGTGAGGTCGGCGAGGTCCTGCCAGCCGAGGGCCGTGAGGATGCGGTCCTGGGTGGCGCGGGAGAAGCCGGTGGTCAGGGCGACCTTCAGGCCCGCGGTGCGCAGGGCCTCGACGGCGTCGGCGGCGCCGGGCAGCGGTGCGCAGTGCCCGGCGTCGACGAGGTCGTGGTAGGCGGCCTCGAAGGCGCGGTTGGCCTGCTGGGCGCGGTCCTCGTCGCCGAGGAGGTGGCGGAAGACGGAGATCTTGGACTCGCCCATGGTGGCGCGGACGTGCGCGAGCATGCGGGCGCGCTCGGGGGTGCCGTCGGCGACGCCGAGGCCGTCCGCGGCGGCGGAGAAGGCCTGTTCGACGAGGCCGCCGTCGGCGACGGTGGTGCCGGCCATGTCGAGGACGACGAGGCTGATGTCGTGGGTCATGGTGCGGGGGCCCTTACAGGTCGGTGGGGTCGGCTACAGGTCGGTGAGGTCGGCGGTGGTCTCGGCGACGGCGGGCGAGCAGGTCATGCCGCGTCCGCCGGGTCCGGTGACGATCCAGAGGCCGTCGTCGAGTCGTTCGCGGTGGACGACGCGGGTGGTGTCGGTGCACTGGGCGTAGACGCCGGCCCACCGGCGGCGGATGCGGGGCAGCGGGCGGCCGAGCAGGTCCCCGGCGACGGCGGCGAGGTGTTCGTAGGGCTCCTCGACGGTGTCGAAGCCGAAGGGCTGGTCGTACTCGTGGGTGTCGCCGACGGTGAGGCTGCCGTCGAGGCGCTGCACCATGAGGAGTTGCATGCGGTGCTCGGCGGCGACGGGCGGCTGCGGCTGGTGGGCGGCGAGGGCGTCGAGGGCGGGGCCGCGGTAGGCGGGGTAGTAGCGGAAGCTGTCGGCGTCGGCGACGGAGGTGGTGAGCGGCTCGTCCAGCGGGTCGGTCTGCATCATCTGCAACCGGACGCGGCGGACGGGGAGTCCGGGTGCGAGTTCGCGGACGAGGCCGCCCGTCCAGGCGCCGGTGCAGAGGAGCACGAGGTCGCCGCGGTGGACGTCGCCGTGGTCGTCGCGGACGGCGGCGGTGCCGACGACGTCGCGCACCTCGCGGCCGGGCAGGTAGGTGTAGCGGCCGCTCGCCTCCAGGGCGGCGCGGAGGGCGGGTTGGGCGGTGCGGGGTTCGACGGCGGCGTCGCGGGTGCAGTGCAGGGCGCCGAGGTGGCGGCCGCGCAGTGCGGGGTTGACGGCCCGTGCCCCGGCGGCGTCGAGCAGGCGGTAGCCGCGTCCGTCGGCGTCGTCACGCTTCAGGACCTCTTCGGCGACGGCGAGTTCGGCCTCGGTGCGGAGCACGGTGAGCGAGCCGTTGGGACGGAACCCGATGCCGGGGACGCGTTCGCCGATGCGCTGCCACAGTTCGCGGGCGCGCCCGGCGGTGGCGAGTTCCTCGCCGGATGCGCGGCCGCCGACCCAGACCAGGCCGAAGTTGCGGACGGAGGCGCCGCGGGCCTCGGCCTCGCGCTCCAGGTGGACGACCTCGTGGCCGCGTTCGACGGCCTGCCAGGCGTGCATGGTGCCGAGCACCCCGGCTCCTACGACGATGACTCTCATGCGTCCAGGCTGGGGCGCCGAGGTGTCCGCGGGCCGTCGGGGCGGCGGCCCGCGGGTGAACCGGGCCGTAAAGTTGTACAGACAACACGGCCGGTGTCAGCCGCGGGCCACCACCTCCAGCCGCCCGTCGCGCACCTCGGCGACCTGGTCGGCGAGCGCCAGGTGGCTGCGGTCGTGGGTGACGAGCACCGTGGCGGTGCCCTGCCGGCGGGTCAGCTCGGCGAGCAACTCGACGACGGCACGGCCGCGTTCGCTGTCCAGCGCACTGGTCGGCTCGTCGACGAGCAGCACGGTCGGCTCGTTCACGAGGGCCCGGGCGATGGCCACGCGCTGCCGCTGCCCGCCGGAGAGCCGCCCCGGCCGGCGCCCGGACTCCGCGGCCAGGCCGACCGTGTCGAGCAGGTCGAGCGCACGGGCCCGGGCCGTCCGGGCCGGGCGGCCCGCCAGGTGCGCCATCAGCTGGAGCTGCTCGACGGCGGTGAGCGAGGGCAGCAGGCCGGGCTGCTGGAAGACCAGGCCGATGCGTCGGCGGCGCAGCGCGGTGAGCGCGGCCCGGCCGAGCCCGGCGGTGTCGGTGCCGTCGACGACGACCCGGCCCGCGTCCGGGGTGACGAGGGTGGCGGCGACGGCGAGCAGGCTCGACTTGCCGGAGCCGGACGGCCCGACCACGACGGTCAGGCTGCCGCGGGGCACGTCCAGGCTCACCCGGTCGAGGGCGGTGAGGCGGGCCCCGCCGTCCGGGTAGGTGAGGGTGACGTCGGCGAGGTGCAGGCTCATCGGATGCCCCCCAGGGCGGTCAGCGGGTCGACGGAGGTGATGCGGCGGACGGAGAGCGCGGCACCGGCCGTGCCGAGCACGACCATGACCGCGGCGGGCCCGAGCAGTGTGGCGGCGTCGAGGACGAACGGCACGGCGCCGCCGACCGCCGCGCCCACCGCGGCGGCGAGAGCGCTGCCCAGTGCGGTGCCCGCGGTCAGCAGGACGAGGGCCTGGCCGAGCGCGTCCCGCAGGAGGAGGCCGGTGGAGGCGCCGAGCGCCTTCAGGACGGCGATGTCGGCGCTGCGCTGCACCGTCCAGATGCCGAAGAACGCGCCCACGACCAGCGCCGAGATCGCGAACAGGAACGCCCGCACCATCTGCAGCGAGCCGTTCTCCGCGGTGAACCCGCCGATCGCGGCGAGCGCCGCGGCGCGCGTCACGGTGCGGGTGCCGAGCCGGGCGTCGGCGGCGGCCGGGTCGGCGCCGGGACGGGTGGTGAGCGCGACGACGGTCGCCCGGGTGCCGGGCTCCGCCGGACCGGGGGCGACCGCCTGCCAGTCCGCGAGGCTCGTCCACACCACCGGGGTGTGGCTGTACGCGGCGTCGCCGGCGACCGCCTCGACGGTGAACGGGCGGCCGGCGAGGGTGATCCGGCCGCCGGGGCGCACCGCGAGGCCGTCCGCGGCGGCGGCGGAGAGCACGGCCGTGCCCTCGCGCACGGCGGCGGGTGCCAGCGGCGATCCCGGCCGGACGCCGAAGGCGGAGACCGCGGCGGTCCGGGGTCCGGACCGCGCCCGGGTGGTGGTGATGCCGAGCGGTTCGGCGGCGGCGACGCCCGGTTCGGCCGCCCACGCCTGCCAGGCCGACTCCGGCAGGACGGAGTCCGTGAACGACGGTCCGAGGCCGTCGGCGGGGGCGGCGAAGGCGATCCGGTCGGCGGGCAGGCCGGTGATCGCGGAGGTGCTGCCCCGGGCCAGCCCCTCGGTGAGACCGGAGACCAGCCCGACCAGCACGGTGATCAGCACGACCACCGTGCCCATCAGGGCGAACCGGCCCCGGGCGAACCCGAGGTCCCTCCAGGCGACGAACATGCGGCGTGCTCCCTCTCTACGGTGCCGGACCTCCCCGGCGGCGTACCGGACCTCCCGGCGGTGTGCCGGGCGGCTCCGGCCGCCCGGGCCGGGCCGGTACCCCCACGGTGGCCGCCGGCGCGCCGGCGCCGCATCGCGCGGCGGTTCGGTCTCCCGGGATCGAAGGGCGGGGCGGGGAATCAACCTTTCGATCGATCGGCAGGGCCGGCCCGCCCGGGTACGGTGAAGGGACCATGACCCCCCGCACCCCGACCCCCGCACCGCGCGCCGTCACCGGGTGCCTGCACCTGCTGACGGCCGGCCTGCTGGGGCTCGCCGCCGCCCGGGCCCTGGCCGGCGGCGGCGGGGACGCGCTGCCGGCGGCCCTCGCCGCGGCCGCGACCGGCGCCGTGTACGCCGCCGGTCCGCTGCTGCCGTCCGTGGGCCGGAGCCGGCCCGCGACGGCCCTGTGGCTCGCCGTGCTCGCCGCCGCCTGGCTCACGCTGACCGTGCTCACCCGGGACGGCGTGTGGCTGGCCTTCCCGCTGTACTTCGTCGAGCTGCACCTGCTGTCGCGGCGGGCCGGCCCGGCCGCCGTGCTGGTCACCGCCCTCGCCGCCGCGGCCGGTTTCGCCCGGCACCAGGACGCGCCGGGCGTCGCGGCGGTGATCGGCCCGCTGATCGGTGCGGGCGTCGCGGTCGCCACCGTGCTCGGCTACCGGGCGCTGCACCAGGAGAGCGAGCAGCGGCGGCGCCTCCTCGACGAGCTGGTCGCGGCCCGCGCCGACCTGGCCGCCGCCGACCACGCCGCCGGGGTGCTCGCCGAGCGCGAGCGGCTGGCGCGGGAGATCCACGACACGCTGGCGCAGGGCCTGTCCTCGATCCAGCTGCTGCTGCGGGCGGCCGAGCGGGCGCTGCCCGGTGATCCCGCGGCGGCGCAGGGGCACGTCCGCGTCGCCCGTGAGGCCGCCCGGGACAACCTGACGGAGGCCCGCCGGTTCGTCCGGGCGCTCGCCCCGCCCGTCCTCGACGACCTGCCGCTGCCCGGCGCGCTGGAGCGCCTGTGCGCGACCTCCGCGGAGCGGTACGGCCTGCCGGTGCGCTTCACCCTCTCCGGGGACGCCGTCCCGCTGCCCGCCGCGTACCCGCCCGCCCTGGTGCGGGTGGCGCAGTCCGCACTGGCCAACGCGGCGCAGCACGCCCGTGCCCGGAGCGTCGAGGTGACGCTCAGCTACATGGACACCGAGGTCGCGCTGGACGTCGTCGACGACGGCACCGGCTTCACGCCCGCGTCCGTCCCGGCGGCCGGGTCTCCGGACGGCTTCGGCCTGACCGCGATGCGCGCCCGGACGGCCGCCCTGGGCGGCACGCTGACCGTGGAGTCGGCGCCCGGCCGCGGCACCGCGGTGGCCGTGCAGCTCGCCGTCCCGCGCTGCACCGTGCCCGGCCCGGCGGGTGCCCGCGGGGCCGTCCCCGCTGCGGCGGCCACGGGCGGGGCGGGGCGGCCGTGACCGGCCCGATCCGGCTGCTGATCGCCGACGACCACCCGGTGGTCCGGGCCGGGCTGCGGGCCGTGCTGGAGACCGAGCCGGGGCTGGAGATCGTCGCGGAGGCCGCCACCGCCGAGCAGGCCGTCCGGCTCGCGGCGGAGCGGCCGGTCGACGTGGTGCTGATGGACCTGCAGTTCGGCGGCGGCATGACGGGCTGCGAGGCGACCGCGGCGATCACCGCCCGGCCGGGCGCGCCCCGCGTGCTGGTGGTCACCACCTACGACAGCGAGGCCGACACCCTCGGCGCGATCGGGGCCGGCGCGACGGGCTACCTGCTGAAGGACGCCCCGCCGGCCGAGCTTGCCGACGCGGTGCGGGACGCCGCGGCGGGGCGCACCGCGCTCGCCCCGGCCGTCGCCGACCGGCTGATGGACCGCATGCGCACCCCCGCGGTCGCGCTCAGCCTGCGCGAGGTGCAGGTGCTGGAGCTGGTCGCCCGCGGCCTGCCCAACCTGGAGGTCGCCCGGCAGCTGCACATCAGCCAGGCCACCGTGAAGTCGCACCTGGTGCACATCTACGCCAAGCTCGGCGTCGACTCGCGCACCGCGGCCGTCGCCGCGGCCACCGACCGCGGCCTGATCCGCCGCTGAGCCCCCGCGGGCGGCGGCCCGGCGGCGGTGTCAGACGCGGGCGCCCGCCCCGAGCAGGCCGCCGAACGGGCCGCCGCGGGCCCGCCCCACCAGGGGCTCCGCCCGTCCGGCGAGCAGGGTGAGCGGGAAGGCGACGAGCACCCCGACGAGGGCCCCCGCCGCGACGTCGTGCGGGTAGTGCACCCCCACCCAGACCCGGGACGCCGCCATCGCCACCGCCGCGGCCAGAGCGGCCGCACCCAGCCGGCGGTGCACCAGCCACAGCGACGCCGCCGCCGCGAAGGCGATCACCGCGTGGTTGCTGGGGAACGACCAGTCGCCCGCCACCGGGCAGCCCTCCAGGGTGGCCCGCACGGGCAGCTGCCGGCACGGCCGCACCTCCTCGACGACCCGCTTGAGCCCGGAGTTCACCGCGTACGCGGCGACCACGGCGAACGGCGCGGCCAGGGCCCTCGCCATCGGCACCGGGCCGGCCCCGCGCGCACGCACCCAGCCGCACACCATCAGCACCGCGAACAGCACGAGCCCGTACGCGGACCAGTCGGCGGCGAGCCGGTCGAGCCAGGGCGGCGCGGCGTCGGCCCAGCCGACGACCCGGGTGTAGAGGCCGCCGTCGATGCCGCTGCCGTCGAACGCGAGGGCGCCGGTGCCGGGCGGGGCGGCCGTCACCGGGCACCGCCGGGGAGCGGCGCACGGAACGGCCCGGTGAACGGAACATGGAGGAGGGGAATCACAGGGACAACCAATACCAGACCGTCGGTGCACGACGGATCAGCCCGCAGGGCGCACGCCGCCCCGTGCGGCCCCCGGCGCGCACCTCCGTGCACCGGCGCCCGGCCCGCCGGGGCCATGGCGGATCCTCGCCGCCGCGGATGAGAATTCCGTCACTCTGGGCATGTCCAGATCGAGCGGCCGTACCCTGTCCCGGGGGCCGGGGACCGGGGAGAGTCGACACCAGGGGCAGGGACGGGAATGCGCAGCACACGCCGGGCCGTCCAGAGCCGCCCCGCGCCGCTCACCGCCGCCGCCCTCGCCCGCACCCACGAACGCACCCTCGGCGCCCCGCCGTCCGACGGCAGCGGCAACGACCCCGGCGCCGGGGCGCTGCCGCCCCGGCCCGAGATCAACGACTCCTGGGAACGGCTGCGCCGCCTCGGCCTCGACCCGGACGCCGGCCGCAGCGTCCGGCGGATCGACACCGCCGAGATCCAGCACCGGCGCCACGAGTCGCAGCTCGACACCGTGCTGCCGGTGCTGCGCACCACCCTCCTCGCCTCCGACGACGCCCCCGTGCTGCTCGCCATCGCCGACCCCGAGGGCCACCTGCTGTGGCTCGACGGCGCCCGGCACCTGCGCCGCAGCGCGGGCGGCATCGGCTTCGAGAACGGCGCCCGCTGGACGGAGGACGAGGTCGGCACGAACGGCATCGGCATGGCCCTGCGCATCGAACGCCCCACCGCCGTGCACTCCGCCGAGCACTACCTGCGCAGCCACCACACCTGGACGTGCGTCGCCGCCCCCGTGCACGATCCGCGCACCGGCCGCCTCCTCGGCATCCTCGACCTCAGCGGCCCCGCCCACCAGGTGCAGCCCCACCTGCTACGGCTCACCGCGACCGCCGCCCGCCTCGCCGAGGCCGAACTCCGGGCCGCCCAGCTGGAATCCCTGCACCGGCTGCGCACCCTCGCCACCGGGCTGCTCGCCCGGGTCACCGACCCCGCGCTCGTCGTCGACGGCGCCGGCTGGACGGCCGCCGCCGCCGGCCTGCCGCCCGTACGGCGGCTGCGCCCGCCCTCCGACGGCTGGCACAGCGGGACGCAGTGGCTGCCGACGCTCGGCCGGTGCGCGGTCGAACCCCTCGGCGGCGGCTGGCTGGTGCGCCCGCTCGACGGGTCCGCCGGGGCGGTCGCGGAGCAGAGCACGGGCGCCCGGGTGCACCTCGACCTGAGCCGCCCCGGGCGGCCCGAGCTCCGGGTCTCCGGCGCGGCCGGCGCCTGGTCGCACACGCCGAGCCCGCGCCACGCCGAGATGCTCCTGCTGCTGGCCGTCCGCCGCACCGGGCTGAGCGCCGCCCAGCTCGCCGAGGCGCTCTTCGGCGACGCCGCCCGCACCGTCACGGTGCGGGCCGAACTCTCCCGGCTGCGACGGCACCTGGGCGCGCTGCTCGACCACCGCCCGTACCGGCTGACGGACTCCGCGGAGGTGTCGGTGAGCGGGCCGGTCGACGTGGGGGACCTGCTGCCGACCTCGTCGGCGCCGGCCGTGCGCGAGCTGCGGGCCGGGCTGCAGGCCGGCACCGTGCGGCTGCCGTGCGCGGCGGACGGGCTCCGGGGCGAGCCCTAGCCCGCCAGCAGGGCGGCGAGTTCGGCGTCGGTCGGGCCGCTGCCCAGTTCCTCCTCGGCGGAGATCAGCGCGTAGGTGCGGTCCAGCCATGCCCGCACCTCGGTGCGGGGGGCCTCCAGCATGGCGCTGCCGTGCGGGGAGTCGAGCGCGACGTGCAGCGTCGCACCGTGGCACGGGCAGTACGCGGGCCAGAGCTTGATGTCGCCCTGGCCGCTCAGCGTGTCCAGCCCGGTCAGGAGGAGTTCGCGCGAGAACACCCAGTCCGCCTCGTCGGGACGTCCCAGGTGGAAGGTGAGCAGCACCTCGCAGGGCCGCTCCGTGTCGTACCTGAACCGGGTACGCACCTCTCCCACCTGGTCGTCGTCCAGCGCGATCCGCAGCGTCATCACCTCGTCCAGCACCGCGCGGGCGGTGCGGAAACGCCCCAGGTCGTCGCCCGTGGGGGTGGCGGCGATCGGGTCGGAGGGTACGGACAGCGGGTCGCGCGGCATGACGGTCTCTCCGAGGCGGCTGGGGTTCGGTCAAGCCTGCGGCACACCGGGGCCGGAGGGCAACGGTTGCAAGGGGTTGCAGCACGGGGCCGGTACCGATTGGACGGTCCGTCAGATATCCGCCACAGTAGGTCATTACGCTTGACGCATTCCGTTGCGTCGCGGGTCTGGCGCCCCCTGCGGTAGCCGCTGGTACATTCGTCCCCCTGTCACGTCACGGCGGTCGAAGACCCACGGCGGACCCGGGCGCACCGGGCACCGTGTGGGGAGGAGGGGAGCCGGTGACGCTCCGCGAGGACATCGGTCCGGTCCGTGCGGCCGTGCGGTACGGGCGGCACAGCCGGCCCCGGCCGGTCGGCGGCAGGTTCCGACTGCCCACCATCCGCTTCTCCGGCGCCGCGGTGGCGATGTCGACCGTGGTCGGGATCAGCATCGCGACGACCTGGCTGCTGAGCGAGCAGCAGGGCGTCGGCCGACGCCCCGGCATGTCGAACGTCGGGGCGAGCCCGCCGCTGCCCAGCCCGGACACCGCGCAGCCCGCCCCCGCCGCGGCGACCGCGAGCAGCCGGCACACCACCGCCGAGAGCCGTCCCCGTGCCTCCGCCGTGCCCGCCGCCGACCGGGGCGCCCGGCCCTCGGCCGGCCCGTCGGGCGCCTCCGGATCGCCCTCGGGTTCGCCGTCCCCGGGCACGCCCGGGCCGTCCGGGTCGCCGGGCGGGGCCCCCGCCGCCACCCCGGTGGCGGCGGATCCGGTCGGGCCGGCGCCGATCGCGCCGAAGCCGCCGACCGCGGATCCCGTCGCGAAGCAGCCCGCCGTCACCGACCCGCTCTCCGGCCGCGCCGTGCTGGAGCTGATCGGGCCGACCGGCACCCGGCACACCGTCGACCTGACGGTGCGCGAGGAGCTGACCGCGCTCCAGGTGGAGCTGCGGCTGGCCCGCCCGGACGTCCTGCCCGGCACCACCCCCGCCAGCACCCTGCCGGGGGTGGTCACCACCGTCTCGCAGGAGCACGGCACGCTCGTCTACCGCTTCACGCTGCCGGCGGGGCTCGGCCTCGCCCCCGGCCGGTACACCTTCGAGGTGTACGGCAGCCGCCCGCCCGCACCGCCCGCGCCGTCCGCGCCGTCCGCGTCGGCCACCCCGTCCGCGGGGGCCGGCAAGGCGCCCGCCGCCGTGCACGAGACGTGGAGCGCCGCGGCGTTCGTGCCGCACGGCAGCGAGCCGCACGCGGTCGCCGTCCGCGGTTCCTTCGGCTGAGCCCGGGCACCCTGCGGCGCCCGGGCCCCGGCCGGTTCAGGCGCGGTGCGCCAGTGCGCGCCGCAGGTCGTCCAGCTCGTCGGAGAGCAGTCGGCGCAGGGTCGGCGTGAGGTCCGTCCGGGCGAGGCACTCCTCGGCCGCGCGCACCGTGCCGGGGCGGGCCGAACCGGACGGGAAGAGCACCTGGCCGAGCGCCCGGGCGACCGCGCCGCCGCGCTCTCCGGCCGACGGCACCTGCGCGAAGTACCGGTCCACGTAGCCCTGCCGGAGCTCCTCGGAGCCGGAGCGCCAGAAGCCGTCGGCGGTGGCCGCGAGCAGGTGGTTGGAGAGCAGGTCGGGGGTGAACAGCTCCCGCCAGGCCCGCTCCTTCGCGTCGGGGGACGGCAGCGCGGCCCGGGCCCGGGCCGCCCCCTGCTCGCCGGTGTCGCTCGGGTCGGCGGCGAGCTCCGCGGCGATCCGCTCCTCGCCCGCCGCGCCGCCCGCGGCCAGCTGCAGCAGGGCCGACCAGCGCAGGTCGTTGTCGAGCGGCACCCCGCCGGGCAGGTCGCGGCCGTCCAGCCAGCCGTCCAGCACGGCCAGCTGCGCCGGGTCGCAGGCGGTGGTGACGACGCCGCGCAGCGCGGCGATCCGCAGGCTCTCGTCCGCCCCGGGGCGGTCGAGCAGGGTGCGGGCGGTGGTGCCGAGCCGCCGGAGGGCGTCCGGGCGGGCGGCCGGGTCGAGGTAGCGGGCGACGACGTGGTCGGCGGCGAAGCGCAGCACCGCCTCGACGATGGTCACCGCGGTCTCGGCCGGCAGGTGCGCGGCCACCAGGTCGAGGTAGCGGGCCGCGGGCAGTTCGCCGGCGCGGGCGAGGTCGCGGGCGTGCTCCCAGAGCACGGCGCGGGTGAGCTCGTCCTCGATGCGGGAGAGCGAGGCGGCGGCGGTCGCCGCGGAGTGCGCGTCCAGCCGGACCAGCGCCCAGGTGAGGTCGCCGTCGTTCGGCAGCAGCAGGGCCGGGCGGGCCGCGCCGGCCAGTTCGGGCAGGGGGGTGCGGCCGCCGGCGGCGACGTCCGCGTCGAGCCGCTCGCGCAGCACGACGGCGCCGCCGGGCGCGGTGTCGTACACGCCGACCCGGACCCGGTGCGGGCGGGTGCCGTCGTTGACCAGCACCGCCGAGGTGAGGGTGGTGCCGTCGGCCCCGGTCCCGGTCTCGATGCGCAGCGTGTCGACGCCGCTGGTGCGCAGCCAGGCGTCGGCCCAGGCGGAGACGTCCCGGCCGCCGGCCTCGCCGAGCGCGGCGAGGAAGTCGGCGAGTTCGGCGTTGCCCCAGCGGTGCCGGGCGAAGTACGCGTCGAGGCCGGCGAAGAAGGCCTTGTCGCCGAGCCAGTGCACGAGCTGGCGGAGCACCGAGGCGCCCTTGGCG
This sequence comes from Kitasatospora sp. NE20-6, assembly GCF_045862635.1. Classification (NCBI taxonomy): domain Bacteria; kingdom Bacillati; phylum Actinomycetota; class Actinomycetes; order Kitasatosporales; family Streptomycetaceae; genus Kitasatospora; species Kitasatospora sp. NE20-6. The sequence goes on along the minus strand of NZ_BPRL01000020.1, from coordinate 34,066 downwards.
TAGGAGATGCCGTCGAAGTTGACGAGCGCCTCCGCGACGGAGCCCATGGCGGTCGCCGCCACCGGGTGCGTGGAGCCGCGCTGGTCGGCGTCGTAGCCCCAGCCCTTGCGCTTGACGGAGAACGAGGTCCAGGCTCCGGTGAAGCGCGTGGAGTCGGCGGCGATGCGGTAGCCGAGCATCTCGGCGAACGACTCGTTCAGCCACAGGTCGTCCCACCAGGTCATGGTGACCAGGTCGCCGAACCACATGTGGGCCATCTCGTGGCACACCACCATGGCCCGCATCTCGCGCTGCGGCTCGGTCGGCGCGGAGCGGAAGAGCAGCTCGTCGCGGAAGACCACGCAGCCGGGGTTCTCCATCGCGCCCCAGTTGAACTCGGGCACGAACGCCTGGTCGTACGAGCCGAAGGGGTAGCGCTCCTCGAAGAGGCCGTGCAGCCGGTCGAAGGAGGCCCGGGTGACGGCGAAGAGCTCCCCGGCCTCGCGGTCGAGCTCGGCGGCGAGCGAGCGCCGCGCGTACAGGCCCAGCGGGATGCCGTCGTGCTCGGCGTGGACGGCGTGCAGCGGGCCGCCGACCACGGTCACCAGGTAGGTGGAGACCGGTCCGACCGGGGAGATCTCCCAGCGGCCCGCGCCGAGCCGGGCGGAGGTGCCGTTGCCGATCACCGTCCAGTCGGCGGGGGCGGTCACGGTGAAGGTGAACGGCGCCTTCAGGTCGGGCTGGTCGAAGCAGGCGAACATCTTCGGCGCCAGGTCGGGCCCGCAGCTGGCGTAGACGTACGCCGCGCCGTCCGCCGGGTCGGTGAAGCGGTGCAGGCCCTCGCTGGTGCGCGAGTACGCCATGTCGGCCTCGACGAGGAGCTCGTTCTCCGCGGCGAGGCCGGGCAGGGCCAGGCGGTTGCCGTCCAGGGCGGCGGGGTCGAGCGGGCGGCCGTTCAGCTCGGCGCGCAGCAGCGCGGACGGGTCGACGTCCACGAAGGAGTCCCGGCCGGGCTCCGTGCAGCCGAACCGGATCACGGTCGTGCTGCGGTAGAGGGTTCCGCCCCGGGTGAGGTCGAGATCGACGGAGTACGACCGCACGTCGAGCAGACGGGCACGGACGGCGGCCTCGGTACGTTGCAGAGCTGGCATCCCAGCACTCTCGCCGCTCCGGCGGGCCCGGGCAAGCGTGTTCTCCGAGAGCAGGAGGCGGCTGACAGCGGGTCACCCGCCGACGGGCGGCCGGGGTGCCCTAGGGTGGCCCCGGGAGCGCCGGGGCGCCCCCGAGGAGCGAGGAGGAGCACCGTGACCACGGTCCTGACCCAGGGCGGCAACGCCCCACTGAACGCGGCCACCGTGACCGTCGAGGTCACGGCGCCCAAGGCGCTGGACGTCTCCGGCCTGCTGCTCACCGAGGCCGGCAAGGTGCGGTCGGACGACGACTTCGTGTTCTTCAACGCCCCGCACGGCCCCGGGGTCACGCACCGGCCCGCCTCCGGCGGCACCCCCGACGCCATCACCGTCGACACCGCGGCGGTGCCCGCCGGCATCGACAAGGTCGTCATCACCGCCAGCCTCGACGCCGGCGCCACCTTCGCCGGCACCGAGCCCACCGCGACGGTCCGCGACGCGGCCACCGGCGCGGTGCTGATGACCTTCACCCCGCCGCGGCTCGGGCGGGAGACCGCCCTCGTCGTCGTCGAGGTCTACCGGCGGGCCGGCAGCTGGAAGGTCCGCGCCGTCGGCCAGGGCTACGACAACGGGCTGGCCGGCATCGCCACGGACTTCGGGGTGAGCGTCGAGGAGCAGGCCCCCGCCGCCCCGGCCGCGCCGCCGATGCCCGCCGCCCCGCCGTCGCCGATGCAGAAGCCCGCGGCGCCGCCGATGCCCCCCGCTCCGCCGGCACCGCCCGCCGCACCGCCCGCCGCACCGCCGTCCCTCACCAAGGTGACCCTCGACAAGGGCCGGGTGAGCCTGACCAAGGGCGGCTCCGTCTCCCTGGAGAAGGGCGGCAAGCCGTTCCTCTCCGCGGTCCGGATGGGCCTGGGCTGGGAGCCCGCCGGGCGCGGGCGCAACGTCGACCTCGACGCCTCCTGCATCGCCTTCGACGCGCAGCGCAAGCGCATCGAGACCGCGTGGTTCATGAAGCTGTCGATCTTCAACGGCGCCGTCGCCCACTCCGGCGACAACCTCACCGGCGCCGGCGCGGGCGACGACGAGTCGATCACCGTGCACCTCGACGGCCTGCCCGCCGAGGTGTGCGGGCTCGTCTTCGTCGTCAACTCCTTCTCCGGCCAGAAGTTCACCGACGTCAAGAACGCGTACTGCCGTCTCCTCGACGCGGGCACCGGCGAGGAGCTCGTGCGCTTCGACCTCACCCACGCCGAGTCGCGCACCGGCGTCGCCATGTGCAAGCTCGTCCGCCAGTACTCCGGCGAGTGGGTGATGACCGCCCTGGAGCACTACGTCGACTCCAAGACCGCCCGCGGCATGGTCGAGCCGGCGTCGTCGATGCTGTAGCCCCCGGGGCCCCCGCTGCCCCCGGCCGGGGGAGCGGGCGCGAAGCGCAGCGGAGGGGACGGGCACCCACAGGCCCGTCCCCTCCGTGTCGCTCCCCCGTGTCCTGCGGCAGGCCGCCCGCGTCAGCCTCGGGTGGCCATGGCGCGCAGGAAGAACGTGAGGTTGGCGGGGCGCTCGGCGAGGCGGCGCATGAAGTAGCCGTACCACTCCTGGCCGTACGGGAGGTAGACGCGCATGGCGTTCCCGGCCTCGGCGAGGCGCAGCTGCTCCTCGGGGCGGATGCCGTAGAGCATCTGGTACTCGAAGCTGTCGGTGCCGCGCTTGTTCCACTCGGCGAGCTGGCCGGCGATCCGCACCATGTGCGGGTCGTGGGAGGCGACCATCGGGTAGCCGTCGCCGCCCATGAGCACCTTGAGGGCGCGCACGTAGGCGAGGTCGACGGCCTTCCGGCCCTGGAAGGCGACGGACTCGGGCTCCTTGTAGGCGCCCTTGCACAGGCGCACCCGGGAGCCCGCGTGGGCGAGGTCGCGGCAGTCGGCCTCGGTGCGGCGCAGGTAGGCCTGGAGGACGACGCCGAGCCACGGGAAGTCGGCGCGCAGGTCGCGGGCGATCCCCAGGGTGGAGTCGGTGGTGGTGTGGTCCTCCATGTCGAGGGTGACCGTGGTGCCGGCGCGGGCGGCGGCCTCGCAGATGCGGCGGGCGTTCTCCAGGGCGATCTTCTCGCCGTCGTCCGGGAGGAACTGGCCGACGGCGGAGAGCTTGACGGAGACCTCGGCGTCGGCGGCGAGGCCGGTGTCGGCGAGGGCTGCCAGGAGGTGCTCGTACGCCTCCGCGGTGCCGGCCGCCTGCTCGGCGTCGAGGGTGTCCTCGCCGAGGTGGTCCAGGGTCACCTTGCGGCCGGTGGCGACGAGTTCGGCGGTGGCCGCGATGCCCTGGTCGAGGACGTCGCCGGCGACGAAGCGCTGCACGATGGCCTGGGTCGGCGGGAACTTCTCGACGACGGTGCGCACCTGCGGGGAGCGGGACGCGGCGAGGAGGGCGGAACGGAGCATCGGTGACTCCTGGGCTTTCTTCCAAAGGGGTGGTGAAGAGGGGGTGGGGGCGGCGGCCCGGGGGTGGGGGCCGCCGCCCCGGTGGCACGGGGTGGTCAGCCCATGTGCGGGTAGCGGTAGTCCGTCGGCGGGACGAGCGTCTCCTTGACGGAGCGGGTGGACGTCCAGCGCATCAGGTTCTGCTTGGCGCCGGCCTTGTCGTTGGTGCCGGAGGCGCGGCCGCCGCCGAAGGGCTGCTGGCCGACGACGGCGCCGGTCGGCTTGTCGTTGATGTAGAAGTTGCCGGCGGCGTGCCGCAGCACGTGCATGGCGTGCTCGACGGCGGCGCGGTCCTGGGCGATGATCGAGCCGGTCAGGGCGTACGCGGAGACGGCCTCCATCTGGGCGAGCATGGCGTCGTAGTCGTCGTCCGCGTAGACGTGCACGGCGAGGACGGGGCCGAAGTACTCGTCGCGGAAGTACTCGGAGGCCGGGTCCTCGCAGACGAGGACGGTCGGGCGGACGAACCAGCCGACCGAGTCGTCGTAGCCGCCGCCGGCCAGGACCTCGACCTGCGGGTCGGCCTTGGCGCGGTCGATGACGGCCTTGTTCTTGGCGAAGGAGCGGTCGTCGATGACGGCGCCCATGAAGTTCGACAGGTCGGAGACGTCGCCCATGGTGAGCCACTCGACCTCGTCGCGGAAGTCGTCCCTGATCTCGGCCCAGAGCGAGGCGGGCACGTACGCGCGGGAGAGCGCGGAGCACTTCTGGCCCTGGAACTCGAAGGCGCCGCGGGTCATGGCGGTCTTGAGGACGGCCTTGTCGGCGGTCGGGTGGGCGACGAGGAAGTCCTTGCCGCCGGTCTCGCCGACGATCCGCGGGTAGGTGCGGTAGTTCGCGATGTTCGCGCCGACCTCGCGCCACAGGTGCTGGAAGGTGGCGGTGGAGCCGGTGAAGTGGATGCCGGCGAGCGCGGGGTGCCTGAGCGCGACCTCGGAGACGGCGAGGCCGTCGCCGGTGACCATGTTGATGACGCCCTTGGGCAGGCCGGCGGCCTCCAGCAGCTGCATCAGGTAGTGCGCGGCGAACTGCTGCGTGGGGGACGGCTTCCAGATGACGACGTTGCCCATCAGCGCGGGCGCGGTCGGCAGGTTGCCGGCGATCGCGGTGAAGTTGAACGGCGTGATCGCGTAGACGAAGCCCTCCAGCGGGCGGTGGTCGCTGCGGTTCCACACGCCCTCGGAGGAGACGGGCTGCTCGGCGATGATCTGCCGGGCGAAGTGCACGTTGAACCGCAGGAAGTCGACCAGCTCGCAGGGGGTGTCGATCTCCGCCTGCTGGACGGTCTTCGACTGGCCGAGCATGGTGGCGGCGGCGAGGGTCTCGCGCCAGGGGCCGGCCAGCAGGTCGGCGGCGCGCAGGAAGATCGCGGCGCGGGAGTCGAAGGAGAGCGCCTGCCAGGCCGGGGCCGCGGCGAGGGCGGTGTCGACGGCGTCGCGCGCGTCGTCCTGGGTGGCGTTGCGCAGCGTGCCGAGGCGGGCCGCGTGGTGGTGCGGCTGCACGACGTGGATCTCGGAGCCGCCGCCCATGCGGCGCTCCCCGTCGATGGTCATGGTGAGCTGGAGCGGCTCCTGGCCACCCAGCTCCTTCAGCCTGGCCTCCAGGCGGGCCCGTTCGGGGCTGCCCGGGGCGTAGCTGCGGACCGGCTCGTTCACCGGCGCGGGGACCTGGGTCACAGCATCCATGGCGCGCACGCTCTCCTTCTCGTCATGGGGCCGACGAGGGTCGCAGGTCGGCCATGGGCCCACGCTATTCCCGGCGGCGGGCCCACTTGATTGGCCGGGCCGCCAAAGTGCGGCCGATACCCTTGTACGTGTGAACAGAACCGCCGACCGGCCGACAGCACGCCGCCCGCGGGGCGCCGTCCGGTGACGGTGCCCGCCGCCGGGCTGCCGCTGCGGCAGCTGCTGATGTCCCTGGGCGAGCCGCTCGTCGAGCTGCAGGCCGCTCCGGCGGGCCTGGACGTCCCCGTGCGGGACGTCGCGATCCTCGACCCGGAGGACGAACCGACCGCGGGCCCCGGCGAGCTGGTGCTGGCGATCGGCGCCCGCGGCCGGGCCGCGCTGCCCGCGCTGCGGGCCGCCGGACGGGCGGGGGCGGCGGCCGTCGCCGTGAAGCTGGACGCCCCCGGCCAGGCGGCCGCGCTGCGCGAGGCCGCGACGGAGGCCGGGGTGGCGCTGCTGTCGGTGCGCCGGGAGACCCGCTGGGAGCACCTGGACACGCTGGCGCGGATGCTGATCGCCGGCCCGGACGCCCCCGAGGCGGCCGAGCCGAACGCGGGCGACCTCTTCTCGCTCGCGCAGACCGTCGCCGTGCTCACGCACGGCGTGGTGTCCGTCGAGGACACCTCCAGCCGGGTACTGGCCTACTCGCGGTCCTCCGACTCCGACGAGCTGGACGACCTGCGGCGGCTGTCCATCCTCGGCTGGCAGGGCCCGGAGCCGTACCTGTCGAAGCTCCGCGAGTGGGGCGTCTTCCAGCACCTGCGCGGCTCCGACACGGTGATCGAGATCGACGCGCACCCGGAGCTGGGCATCCGCCGGCGGCTGGCGATCGGCATCCGGGCGGGTGCGCAGCCGCTGGGCACGATCTGGGTGCAGGAGGGCGGGCAGCCGCTCGCCGCGCAGGCGGAGCAGGCGCTGGTGGGTGCGGCCCGGGTGGCGGCCGGCCAGCTGGTGCGGCGGCGGCGCGAGCTGTCGGCGGACGTCCGCCTGTCGCAGACCCTGCTGACCGGTCTGCTGGAGGGCTCGACCGGCCCGCAGTCGCTGGCCACCCACCTCGGGCTGGGGCTGCGCCGCCCGGCGGCGGTGCTGGCGTACGCGGCGGACGCGCCGTCGGAGGGCTCCGACCTGGAGCTGACCCGGGCCGAGGTGACCGGCCTCATCCAGGTGCACGCGGCGGCGCGGCACCGCGGCGCCCTGCTCGCGCCGGTGGAGTCGCGGGTGTACGTGCTGCTGCCGGAGGTGCCGTCCGAGCTGCCGGCGGCGACGCTGCGCGGCTGGGCGCAGGAGGTCGTCGACGCGGCGCGCGAGCACCTGGGGGTGCGGCTGCGGGCGGCGATCGGGCCGACCGTGGACGGGCTGGCGCAGGTGCCCGACTCGCGGGCGCAGGCCGACCGGATCCTCGACGCGATGGGCCGCGGCGGGGTGGCGCCGGAGGTCGCGGCGCTGAGCGACGTGCAGGCGGAGGTGCTGGTCAGCGAGGTGCTGGCGCTCCTGCAGGACCATCCCGGCCTGCGTGACCCGCGGCTCGCCGCGCTGGCCGGCTACGACCGGCGGCACGGCACCCGGCTCGCCGAGTCGGTGCTGGCGTGGCTGGACGCGCTGGGCGAGGTGCGGGTCGCCGCGGACGCCCTGCACATCCACCCCAACACGCTGCGCTACCGGGTGCGCCGGGCCGAGCAGCTGACCGGTCTCGACCTGGCGCAGCCGCAGCAGCGGCTGCTCGCGATGCTGCAGCTGCGGCTGCCCGCCGACGACACCTGAGGGGCGTCGGCGGCGGGCAGCGGCACCCGTGCGGTCAGTGGCGGCGCAGGCGGTGCCACGGGCCGGTGATGGCGAGCATGACGCCCGGCTCCTGGATGTTGGCGAAGAGGGTGTCGCCGTCCTCCGAGAAGGTGACGCCGGTGAACTCGCTGTACTCCGGCTCCTCCTCGGTGCCGAGGTTGAGCTCGTTGCGGGCGATCGGGAAGGTGCGGCCGTCGTCGGTGGTGCCGAAGAGGTGCTGCTGGCCGGCGCCGTCCTCGGCGATGACGAGGCCGCCGTGGGGCGAGACGGTGATGTTGTCGGGGCCGTCGTAGTTGCCGTTGTCGGCCCAGACGTCGGCGTTGACGCCGAGCAGCACCTTCAGGGTGACGGTGCGGCGGGCCGGGTTGTAGAACCACACCTGGCCGTCGTGCTGGACGGGGCTCTCCTCGCGGGCGTAGCTGGCGACGAAGTACGTGCCGCCGTCACCCCACCACATGCCCTCCAGCTTGCGGGAGCGGGTGATCTCGCCGTCCTTGAACTGCTTGCGGACGGAGACGGTCTTCGCGTCGCGGTCCGGCACCCTGACCCAGTCGACGCCGTAGGTCGTGCCGATCGCGGTGGCGCGGGAGAGGTCGTCGACGAGCTTGCCGTGCGAGTCGAAGCACTTGAAGGCCTCCAGCACGCCCGCGTCGTCGGCGAGGGTGCGGAGCTTGCCCTTGCCGTGGCGGAAGCCGGCCGGCGGGGTCCAGCGGTAGAGCAGGCCGTTGGGGCCGGAGGCGTCCTCGGTGAGGTACGCGTGGCCGCGGCGGGGGTCGACGACGACGGCCTCGTGCGGGTAGCGGCCGAACGCCTTGACCGGCTTCGGGTCGCGGTTGGCGGCCTGGTCGTGCGGGTCGACCTCGAAGATGTAGCCGTGGTCCTTGGTCATGCCGTTCTGGCCGGCCCTGTCCTCGGTCTCCTCGCCGGACAGCCAGGTGCCCCACGGGGTGGTGCCGCCCGCGCAGTTGGTGGAGGTGCCGGCGATGCCGACCCACTCGGTGACCTTGCGGCCGTGCTCGGGCACCTCGACGACGGTGCAGCCGCCGGCCGCGGCCGGGTCGTAGACGTGGCCCTCCAGCAGCGGCACCGGGTGCGGCCAGTTCTCCCGCTTGCCCTTGAGCTCGTGGTTGTTGACGAGCAGGGTGGCGCCGTGGCGGCCCTCGAAGGCGGCGGTGCCGTCGTGGTTGCTGGGCGTGGACTCGCCGGTGACGAGGGTGGTCCTCCCGGTGTACGTGATGATGCGGTACTCGAAGCCCTTGGGCAGGGCGAGCACGCCCTCCGGGTCGGAGACCAGCGGGCCGTAGCCGAGCGCGCCGTGCGCGCCCTTCGCCGCGGGGGCGTCGCCCCCGGCCGGGGCCGCGATCGCGCCCGGGGCGGTGGCCAGCACCTCGGCGCTGCCGGCGACGAGCACGCCGGCGCCGAGCATGGTCGAGCGGTTCACGAAGTCCCGGCGGGACAGCGACATGTGGTCTCTCCAGTGGTGTCGAGGGAGGTGCGGCGCGAGCAGACTCGACGCCGGGGATGAACCGGGCGTGAATCCCGGGCTGCGGACGGGTGGTGTTTTGCCGTCCTCATGCGATCCCTCGACCTGCCCGTCACCCGGGCCGACACCCCGGCAAGCACCGGATCAGCGCAGGGAGCGCTCCCTGCGCCACTGCTCCCAGGCGGAGAGCCACGCCTCCTCGGCACCGGACGCTCCCGACCGGTCGCCGCCCGCCCGGTCGCCGCCCGCCCGCAGCCGCGCCCAGGCGTGCTGCGCGGGCAGGCTGGCCACCTCGCTGGCGAAGGCCGTCCAGCGCACGACCTCGGCGACCGCGGCCTCGCCCTCGGCGGTGCCGACCAGCCAGTCCGTCGTCCGGGCGAGCCGCGCCAGGTGGTCGGTCATCACGGAGACCGCGGCCTCGGCCTCCTCCCGGCTCTCCGTGGCGAGCCGCATCTGCTGCCGCACGGCGGCCTCCCGGAGTTCCGCGCCGGCCTCGCCGCGCAGCCGCCGGGGCAGCCGGGCCGGCCGCCGGGCACGCAGCTGGGCCTCCAGGGCGAGGGCTTCGGCGATGCGGTGGTCGACGACCGCGCGGTGCGCCTCCAGGCCGACGGGCGACGGCAGTTCGCGCTCCTCGACGGGCACCCGGCCGGCCGCCAGCCGGTCGGCGACCCGGCGCAGCTGCGCGGTGCGGCCCCGGACGTACGGGTCGAGGTCGCCGACGCGGTGGAGCTCGACCGCGCCGGGGGCCACGCCGCGGCCGGTGACGGTGAGCACGAGGCCGTCGACGCGCAGGCGCCCGCACCAGACGGGGCACTCCCAGCCGTCCTCGGTGCCGTCGTCGACCCGGTCGCCGGGCGGCCTGCGGTCCTCGTGGAGCTGCACCGCGCACGGCTCGCCCTCGACGCTGATCCACTCGCGCAGGGCGCGGACCCGGCCCGGCCCGTCGCCCTCGTCGATGCCGGCCTGCTCGTACACCCGGTCGCGCTCGTCCTCGACGACGTCCTCCAGGTCGGGCAGGGCCAGGGCGAGTTCGGTGCCCGGGCGGTGCGTGCGCACCGAGACGTACGGACCGTGCGGCGAGGCCCAGTCGCCGCAGCTGAGCTCGACCCAGTCGGGGCAGCCGTCGGCGGCCTCCCACGCGGCGAGCGTGCACCGGTCCCCGGCGTCCCCGGCGGGGGCGGCGCCGAAGAGCGGGAAGTCCGCGTCGGCGAGAGCCCGCCGGGCCCGCTGTTCGTGCTCGGCGTAGCAGGCCTCGGGGTCCTGCGGCCTGCTCCTGCCGTGCCTGTTCATGCTGCGCCGTACCCCCGCGTCCTCGCACCCGCCGTCCGGCCGCCGCCCGCCGGGCCCCGCCCGGCCGCCGCGCCGCGATGGCCCCACGATACGGGCCCCGGCGCCTGCCGGGCCATCAACCCGCCCCGATCGCAGGGGGATCCGCCGCGGCGCGGCGGCCGGGCGGGGGTGCGGGCCCGGCGACCCGCCGACCCGGCGGCGTACCCCGGGCGATGTCGGCGGGCCTGCCTACCCTGGGCGGCATGACATCGACCACGGCCTTCCCGGCCCGCATCTCCATCGTCACCCTCGGCGTGGCGGACCTCGCCCGGTCCGTCGCCTTCTACGAGGCGCTCGGCTGGCGCCGGTCGTCGGCCTCCAGTCCGGAGATCGTCTGGTTCCGCACCGCGGACTCGGTCCTCGGCCTGTTCCCCGTCGACGAGCTGGCCGCGGACGCGGGCGTGCCGTCCGGCGGGGAGCCGTCCTTCCGCGGCGTCACCCTGGCGGTCAACCTGGAGTCGCCCGAGACGGTGGACGCCGCCCTCGCCGCGGCCGTCGAGGCGGGCGCCACCGTGGTCAAGCCCCCGGCGGCGACCTCCTGGGGCGGCTACTCCGGGTACTTCGAGGACCCGGACGGCCACCTGTGGGAGCTGGCCCACAACCCGTTCTTCCCCTTCACCGCGGACGGCAGCCTCGACCTGCCGTGACGCACCCGGGCGGCCCGGCCGGCTAGCCCTGCCCCTGCTGCGACCTGGCCTTGAACGCCGCCTTCCGGGCCTCCTTGGCGACCTGCCGGTCGAGGTGGAGCTCGCCGACGGTCTCCAGCACCTGCACGGTGAAGGGGTGCGGCACCCGCCAGAGCTCGCCGAAGTAGCTCGCCGGGTTGTCGGTGACGGGCAGGTCGGCGACGAGCGGCCGCAGCTGCGCGGCGTCGCCGCGGGTGGCGAGGAGCACCGCGGCGATGCCGTCGACGGTGCGCCACAGGGCGACGGGCCGCTCGGGGGCGGCGACGTCGGCGCCGTGCCCGCGGAGCGTCTCGCGGGCGAGGCCGCCGAGTTCGGGGTCGTCCACGACCTCGATGAGGGCCGGGTCGGCGGCGGCACCCAGCAGGGAGAGCCCGAGCTCGCAGTGCATCCGGCGGACGGGCCCGTACGCGTCGCGTCCGCGGGCGGCGTCGAGGAGGTCACGGGCGGCGTCGGCGGGCTCCCGCAGGGCGAGCCAGACGGTGATCTCCCGGTCGGGGATCACGTTGGCCGACTCGGCGAGGCCGCGCAGCAGGGCGGCCGCGTCACCGCGGGCGAGGTCGCCGATCAGGGGGGCGTCGTAGCCGTCGGCGAGGAGCCACTCGCGCACGCCGTACTGGCCGAGCGGGGTGAGGCGGACGAGGCCGAAGCGGCCGGTGTCCTCCTCGGTGCCCGTGTCCGGGACGGCCGCGGGCGCGGCGGCGTCCCCGGTGTCCTCGGCGTCCTCCTCCTCGAAGAGGTCCGGGTCGATCGGCCGGTGCTCGACGACGCCGAGCTCGGCGAGGTCGGCGAGCATCGGGTCGAGCATGACCATGAGGTCGGTGATCTCGCCGAGCATCGCCTCGTCCGGCTCCTCGCCGTCGGGCACGACGAGCAGGGCGGCGAGCACCCCGAGGGGCACCGTCTCCTCGCCCGGTTCGGCGAACGCCGTGAGCTCGTAGAGCACCTGCAGGGCCTCGTCGAGGATCTCGGCCGCGGCCTCACCGGCCTCCTCGACCTCGGCGAGGCCGCGCTCCCCGTCGTCGTCCTCCTCCCCGGCCCCCTCGGCGCTCTCGCCGTCGAGGTCCAGCGAGTCGGCCTCGACGGCGAGCTCCCGGACGATGCCCGCGGCGGTCAGCCACAGGTCGAGGACGACGGCGGGGTCGCCGCCCTCCGCGTCGGCGGCCTCCTCCATGGGCACGGCCACGTGCTCGCCGGCCCGGGTGGTGCCGAGCTCGACGAGGTCGAGGTCGCACGCCAGGGACCAGGCCCGCAAGGCCTCGACGACGGCCTCCTCGGGCACGTCGCCCTCCTCGGGGGCGAGGCCGACGAGCCGGGCGGCGGGCCCGCGGTCGGCCTCCACGAGGTCGCCGAACTCGTCGACGACCCGGTGCGGCGCCGACCAGCGGGCCAGCTTCAGGGCGTGCGCGAGGAGCGGCACGGCGAGCGCGGCGGCGGTGAGCTCCTGCTCGGAGGGCAGCTCGATCGGGGGGACGAGCACCGCGGTGTCGTCGAGGTCCTCGTCGTCCTCGTCCCGGCCGCCGGCGCCGTAGAGCTCGGCCAGGTCGTAGTCGGCGGGCAGCAGGCTTCCCGCCGGTGCCGCCTGCGGCCCGGACTGGGCCGAGTGGTCGGGGGTGGTGCGGCGTCGTCCGGCCATGGTTGGCGATCTCCCGTGGTGGCTGTGGTGCGGCCCGGGCCGTCGCGTGTCGGCCCATCCACTCAGCGTATCGGGCGGGGCGGCCCGCCGCCCGGCCCGGCGGGCGCGTGCCGCTCCCCGGGGCCCCGTGCGGGTGGTGCGCGGCCGTCCGGTCCGTGGGACAGGGCTTGTGCGGGAGCGCGTATCCTGCTTCGGGCGCCGTGCACACCCCGCGCGGGCCTCCCGGGCAACGACGCCCGCTCCCCTCCGCGCCCGGTCCCCGACCGGAGGGCACCCCGCACACCGCCCCATCCGGGCTGCGGACCGCGGCCACCACCCCCGGCCACGGCCTTCCCGGTGGTGCCCGGCCACAGGAGATCCCTGCCATGGCGGACCTCTCCCCCGCCGGCCCCGGCCTGCGCTCCGCGCAGTACCCCGGGCGCCGACTGTCGGAGGCCCTGCTCCCCCCCGAGCTCGCCCCGCGCACCCAGCTGCAGCTGGCGGCGATCAGCCGCTGGAACGCGGTGCGCGGCATCCGGGTCGGCCTGGTGGCCGCCGCGCTGCTCCTCATGCTGGTCGGCGCCAACCTGGCCACGCCGGTCTATCCCGTCCTGCAGCAGCGGCTGGGTCTGACGCCGCTGCACACCACCGTGCTGTTCACCGTGTACGTCTTCGCGCTGGTGCCGGTGCTGGCGGCGGTCGGCCACTGGTCGGACCACCTGGGGCGGCGGGCCCTGATCCTCCCCGCGGTGGCCCTGGCGGCCGCGGGCGACGTGGTCTTCGCGCAGGCGGACACCTTCGCGGCGCTGGTGGCGGGCCGCGCGGTGCAGGGCGTGGCGGTGGGCCTGGCGACCGGTGCGGCGGGCGCCGCCCTGGGCGACCTGCTGCCCGACCGGCCGACGCTGGCGGCCAAACTGACGCTGGCCTGTTCGGCGGGCGGGGTGGCGCTGGGCCCGGTGGTCGGCGCGAGCCTGGCGACCGGCGCGGACCCGCTGCTGACGCCGTTCCTGCTGCACGCGATCGCCCTGCTGGTGCTGTGCGTGCCGCTGGCCCTGGTGCACCCGCGGATGCCGGGCCGGGAGCGTCCGCCGGCCTCGCCGCCGCGGGTGACGACGCCGGCGCACCTGCGCCCGCGCAGGCTGCGGCTGCCGCGCCGGGGGCGGCGGGAGTTCCTGCTGGCGGCCGGTGCGGGCTTCGTCTCGTACGCGGTGTTCGGGGTGTACCTGAGCCTGGCGCCGGCGTTCGCCGCGGACCTGCTGCACTCCCGGTCGCTGCTGACCGGTGCGGTGGTGGCGGCGCTGCTGCTGGGTTCGTCGGCGGCCGCGCAGCTGCTGGTGCCGCCGACGGCGGACCGGCAGGTGGTGGCGCTCGGCCTGGCCGGGCTGGCGGCCGGGCTGGCGCTGGTGGTGGCGGCGGGCTGGTCGGGCACGCCGGCCCTGCTGTTCGTCGGCAGCGTGCTGGGCGGGGCGTGCCAGGGGGTGGCGTTCCGGTCGCTCTTCACGACGGCGGTCGGGGCGATGGACCCGGAGCGCCGGGGCAGCGAGATGTCGGCGCTCTGGGTGATCGTCTACCTGGGGAGTTCGCTGCCGATCGTGGTGGTCGGTGCGCTGACCCGCCGCTACGGCCTGCTGCCGGCGGTGAGCGGGTTCGTCTCGGTGGCCGCGGTGGTGTGCGCGGGGCTGGCGGTGGCCGTGGTGCTGCGGCCGCGCGCGTCGTAGTCGTAGCCGTCCCCGTCGGAGCGGAACGCGTTGGAGATCCCGCTCGCCAGGCCGAGCACGAGGAAGAGCACCACGAGGGCCTTGGCGCCGGTGCTCAGCATCAGCGGCCGGGTCGCGGAGCGCGCGGCCGCGATCGGCGGCAGGCCCTCGTCGCCGAACAGCCGCTTCGGGTAGGCGGAGGTCAGCATCAGGACGTACGCGCCGAACCGCATGCCGTAGCGCAGGACGGCGGCGGTCGCACCGTACAGCGGCTCGGGCATCCGGCCGAGGATCAGGACGATCAGCCAGATCACGAAGGCTGCGACGTACCAGCCGCCGGTGAGCAGGCTCTGCACGATCGCCGCGGGGATCATGAGGATCAGGCGGAAGAACACCGCGAGCCGGTTGAGCTCGCCGGGCCGCAGCTCCACCCGGACGGGGTGGTCGCCGCCGTCCCAGGCGAACGGCGGGTAGTCGTCGACCAGCAGCATCGCGGAGGCGCGCACCCGGGTGTCGTACGCGACGAAGCCGGCGAGGTAGCGCTCGATCGGGTCGGGCAGCCGGCCGAGCACGAGCGCGCCGAACCAGCCGACGATCGCCGCGGGCACGGCCAGCACCGAGAGCACCCAGACGACGACGAACTGCGGGATCAGCAGGAGCCAGCGCAGCAGGACGGTCCACCGGCGCTGGCGGTCCGGGGCCGGGACGTCGAGCTCGGGGAGGAACTCCGGCGGCCCGACGGCGCCTTCGGGGGCCTGCCAGGTACCTGTCGCCACGATGTGCTCCTGTTCGTCGACCGTGCGGACAGGGAGCATTCCCAGCCGGGCGGGCGGGCGATACCCGGCGCTCCCCGGACGGAGCAAGGGCCGGGCGGAGCGGGAACGGGCGGGAACGGGCAGGCAGGCAGGCGGAGACGCCGCTGCCCCCGCCCGGTGGGGGCGGGGGCAGCGGCGGCCCGTGCGGGACGGGTCAGACGTTGAAGCCGAGCGCGCGGAGCTGGTCGCGGCCCTCGTCGGTGATCTTGTCCGGGCCCCACGGCGGCATCCAGACCCAGTTGATCCGGAGGTCCTTGACGAGGCCGTCGGTGGCCGTCTTCGCCTGGTCCTCGATGACGTCGGTCAGCGGGCAGGCCGCCGAGGTGAGCGTCATGTCGATGGTGGCGATGTCGCCCTCGTCGATGTGGATGCCGTAGATCAGGCCGAGGTTGACGACGTCGATGCCGAGCTCGGGGTCGACGACGTCCATGAGGGCCTCGTGCAGGTCCTCGACGGACACGGTGCCCGCGCTGGTGAAGGCCACCTGGCCCTCGGCGGCGGCGGGGGCGCCGCCGTCCGTGACGGCCGTGTCGGCCGGGGTCTCGCTGTCACTCATGGGAGTCCGTCCGTTTCAGTCGTTGATGGCGGGCTGGGCGCCGAGGGCCTGGGCGGTGGCGTCCTTCCAGGCCATCCAGCTCAGCAGCGCACACTTCACCCGGGCGGGGTACTTGGAGACGCCGGCGAACGCGACCGCGTCCTCCAGCACCTCCTCGTCGCCCTCGCCCTGACCCCTGCTCTGCATCAGCGCCAGGAACGCCTCCTGGACGGCCTGGGCGTCGCCGACGCTCTTGCCGACCACCAGGTCGTTGAGCACCGACGCACTGGCCTGGCTGATCGAGCAGCCCTGCGACTCGTAGCTGACGTCCGCGACGGTGGAGCCGTCGAGCCGCACGCGCAGGGTGATCTCGTCGCCGCAGGTGGGGTTGACGTGGTGCACCTCGGCGTCGCCCTCCCGCAGCCCCTTGCCGTGGGGGTTGCGGTAGTGGTCCAGGATGATCTCCTGGTACATCGAGTCGAGCTTCATTCCGTCACCTCAGCCGAAGAAGTTGCGGACGTGGTGCAGGCCGTCGATCAGCGCGTCGACCTCCGCCGGCGTCGAGTACAGGTAGAACGACGCCCGGGTGGTCGCCGGAATTCCGTACCGCAGGCAGACGGGGCGCGCGCAGTGGTGGCCGACGCGCACGGCGATGCCCTGCTCGTCGAGCACCTGGCCCACGTCGTGCGGGTGGATGTCGCCGAGCGTGAAGGAGATCGCGGCACCGCGGTCGACGGCCGTGCGCGGGCCGATGATGCGCAGGTCCGGCACCTCCAGCAGGCGCTCGACCGCGTACGCGGTGATCGCGTGCTCGTGCGCGGCGATGTTCGCCATGCCGATGTCGGTGAGGTAGTCCACCGCCGCGCCGAGGCCCACGGCCTGGGCGATCGGCGGGGTGCCGGCCTCGAACTTGTGCGGCGCCGGGGCGTAGGTGGACGAGCCCATGGTGACGGTCTCGATCATCTCGCCGCCGCCGAGGAACGGCGGGAGGTCCTCCAGCAGCTCCTGACGGCCCCACAGGACGCCGATGCCCGTCGGGGCGAGCATCTTGTGGCCGGTGAAGGCGACGAAGTCGGCCTCCAGCGCCTGCACGTCCATCACCATGTGCGGGGCGGCCTGCGAGGCGTCGATGAGCACCAGGGCGCCGACCGACTGGGCCTTGCGGACGATGGCCTCGACCGGGTTGACCGTGCCGAGCAGGTTGGAGACCAGCGTGAAGGAGACGATCTTCGTCTTCTCCGTGATGAGCTCGTCGATGTTCGACAGGTCGAGCCGGCCCTCGTCGGTCAGCCCGAACCACCGCAGCTTCGCGCCGGTGCGCTGCGAGAGCAGCTGCCACGGCACGATGTTGGAGTGGTGCTCCATCTCGGTGATGACGATCTCGGCGTCCGCGTCGACCCGGTAGGGCTCGTCGGCCCAGCCGAGCATGTTGGCGACCAGGTTGAGTGACTCCGAGGCGTTCTTGGTGAAGATCACCTCGTCCCGGCTCGGCGCGTTGATGAACGCCGCGACCTTGTCGCGGGCGCCCTCGTACAGCGCCGTGGCCTCCTCCGCCAGCACGTGCACACCGCGGTGCACGTTGGCGTTGTGGCGCTCGTAGTACGCCGTCAGCGCTTCCAGCACCTGACGCGGCTTCTGCGAGGTGGCCGCGTTGTCGAGGTACACCAGCGGCTTGCCGTCGTGCAGGGCGCGCTGCAGGATCGGGAAGTCCTTGCGGATCGCGTCGGTGTCCAGGAGCCCGGTCAGCGCCGAGCCGGGGAGTGTCGTCACTCGGAAGCGCCGCCCTTCACGTAGCTCTCGTAGCCCTCTTCCTCCAGCTTGTCGGCCAGTTCGGCGCCGCCGGACTCGACGATGCGACCGGCCGAGAAGACGTGGACGTAGTCAGGCTTGATGTACCGCAGGATGCGGGTGTAGTGCGTGACCAGCAGGGTGCCGACCTCGCCGGTGGAGCGCACCCGGTTGATGCCCTCGGAGACGACGCGCAGCGCGTCGACGTCCAGGCCGGAGTCGGTCTCGTCGAGGATCGCGATCTTCGGCTTGAGGAGCTCCAGCTGGAGGATCTCGTGGCGCTTCTTCTCGCCGCCGGAGAAGCCCTCGTTGACGTTGCGCTCGGCGAAGGCCGGGTCCATCTGGAGCGCGGCCATGGCCTCCTTGACCTCCTTCACCCAGGTGCGCAGCTTGGGGGCCTCGCCGCGGACCGCGGTGGCGGCGGTGCGCAGGAAGTTGGAGACGGAGATGCCGGGCACCTCGACCGGGTACTGCATGGCGAGGAAGACGCCCGCGCGGGCCCGCTCGTCGACCGCCATGGCCAGCACGTCCTCGCCGTCGAGGAGCACCTCGCCGCCGGTGACGGTGTACTTCGGGTGGCCCGCCAGCGAGTAGGCGAGGGTCGACTTGCCGGAGCCGTTGGGGCCCATGATGGCGTGCGTCTCGCCCTGCTTCACGGTCAGGTCGACGCCGCGGAGGATCTCTCGCGGGCCGGACTCGGCCTCGACGGAGACGTGCAGGTCGCGGATTTCAAGCGTTGCCATGGGTACTCAGGACTCCTGGTTGACGGAGACGAGCACATCGTCCCCTTCGATCTTGACGGGGTAGACGGCGACCGGCTTGGTGGCGGGCAGCCCGGACGGCTTGCCGGTGCGCAGGTCGAAGCTCGATCCGTGCAGCCAGCACTCGATCATGCAGTCCTCGACCTCGCCCTCCGAGAGCGACACGTTCGCGTGCGAGCAGGTGTCGTTGACCGCGAACACCCCCTCGTCGGTGCGGACGACGGAGACCGGCACACCGTTGAGCTCGACCCGCCGGGGCACGTCCTCGGCGAGCTCGCTCAGCGCACAGGCGCGGAGGAAGCTCATGCCACGTTCGCTTCCAGCTCGGCCTCGATCTTCTCCATGAGGTGCGCCTGGATCTCGGTGACGCCGATCTGCTGGACCAGCTCGGCGAAGAAGCCGCGGACCACCAGGCGGCGGGCCTCCTCGGCCGGGATGCCGCGGGCCTGCAGGTAGAACAGCTGCTCGTCGTCGAAGCGGCCGGTCGCGGAGGCGTGGCCGGCTCCGACGATCTCGCCGGTCTCGATCTCCAGGTTGGGGATCGAGTCGACGCGGGCACCGTCGGTGAGCACCAGGTTGCGGTTGAGCTCGTAGGTGTCGGTGCCGAGCGCGGCGGCGCGGATCAGCACGTCGCCGACCCAGACCGCGTGGGCGTCCTGGCCCTGCAGCGCGCCCTTGTAGACCACGTTGGACCGGCAGTGCGGCGTGTCGTGGTCGATGACCAGGCGGTGCTCCAGGTGCTGGCCGGCGTCGGCGAAGTACAGGCCGAACAGCTCGGCCTCGCCGCCGGGGGCCGCGTAGGTCACCCGGGGGTGCAGGCGCACGACGTCGCCGCCGAAGGTGACGACCACGGACTTGAAGGTGGCGTCGCGGCCGACGAGCGCGGTGTGCTGCGCCACGTGCACCGCGTCGCGCTCCCAGTCCTGCACGGAGACGAAGGTGAGCTTCGCGCCCTCGCCGACGAGCAGCTCGACGTTGGCGGCGCGGGTGCCGGTGCCGGTGTGGTTGATCACCACGACGGCCTCGGCGAACGCCTTGACGTCGACGACCACGTGGGCGAAGCGGACGCCGCCCTCGCCGTGCACGTCGATGCGGACCGGCTCGGTGAGCACCGACTCCTTGGGCACGGTGACGACCAGGGCCTGCTCGAAGGCGCTGAACGCCTGCGCGGCCACCCGGTCGACCGGCTTGCCGGCGGTGCCGACGCGGGCGTCGTCCCGGCCGACGGTCTCCGCCGTGACGCCGTCGGGCAGGCCGAGCTCGACCTTGTCCTGGCCGGTGGCGCGCTCCGCGGCGGTGCCGTCGTGCAGACCGCCGAGGCGGTGCAGCGGGGTGAACCGCCAGTCCTCCTCGCGGCCGTGCGGCACCGGGAAGTCGTTCACGTCGTAGGACGGCTTGACCGCGACGCGGGCGTCGATCGGCTGCTGCACGGAGGCCCGGCCGGTGCCGGGGCCGGCCAGCTGCGCACCGGCGCCGGCGGTGCCGACCTCGATCGAACCGGCGGTGGTGGCGCCGCTGGGGGTGTTGACGTCAGCCATGGCTGTCGTGGTGCTCTCTTCCTCGGATGGTGGATGGAACGCGGGTCGGAGCGGCGTCAGCCGACCGATCCCTCCATCTGCAGCTCGATCAGCCGGTTGAGCTCCAGCGCGTACTCCATGGGCAGCTCGCGGGCGATCGGCTCGACGAAGCCACGGACGATCATCGCCATCGCCTCGGTCTCGGCCATGCCGCGGCTCATCAGGTAGAAGAGCTGGTCCTCGCTGACCTTGGAGACGGTCGCCTCGTGGCCCATCGACACGTCGTCCTCGCGGACGTCGACGTACGGGTACGTGTCGGAGCGGGAGATGGTGTCGACCAGGAGCGCGTCGCACAGCACGTTGGACTTGGCGCCGTGCGAGCCCTCGCCGATCTCGATCAGACCGCGGTACGAGGTGCGGCCGCCGCCGCGGGCCACCGACTTGGAGACGATCGACGACGAGGTGTTCGGCGCCATGTGGACCATCTTCGCGCCGGCGTCCTGGTGCTGGCCCTCGCCCGCGAAGGCGATGGAGAGCGTCTCGCCCTTGGCGTGCTCGCCCATCAGGTAGACGGCCGGGTACTTCATGGTGACCTTGGAGCCGATGTTGCCGTCGACCCACTCCATGGTCGCGCCCTCGTACGCCACGGCACGCTTGGTGACCAGGTTGTAGACGTTGTTCGACCAGTTCTGGATGGTCGTGTAGCGGCAGCGGCCGCCCTTCTTCACGATGATCTCGACGACCGCGGAGTGCAGGGAGTCCGAGGAGTAGATCGGGGCGGTGCAGCCCTCGACGTAGTGGACGTAGGCGTCCTCGTCGACGATGATCAGCGTCCGCTCGAACTGGCCCATGTTCTCGGTGTTGATCCGGAAGTAGGCCTGCAGCGGGATCTCGACGTGCACGCCCTTCGGCACGTAGATGAACGAGCCGCCGGACCACACGGCCGTGTTCAGCGCGGCGAACTTGTTGTCGCCGGCCGGGATCACGGTGCCGAAGTACTCCTGGAAGAGCTCCGGGTGCTCCTTCAGCGCGGTGTCGGTGTCCATGAAGATGACACCCTGCGCCTCCAGCTCCTCGTTGATCTGGTGGTAGACGACCTCGGACTCGTACTGCGCGGCGACACCGGCGACGAGGCGCTGCTTCTCCGCCTCCGGGATGCCGAGCTTGTCGTACGTCGCCTTGATGTCGGCGGGCAGGTCCTCCCAGGACTCGGCCTGCTTCTCGGTGGAGCGCACGAAGTACTTGATGTTGTCGAAGTCGATGCCGGTCAGGTCGGAGCCCCAGGTCGGCATGGGCTTCTTGCCGAAGAGCTTCAGGCCCTTGAGACGCAGGTTGAGCATCCAGTCGGACTCGCTCTTCTTCGACGAGATGTCGCGCACGACATCCTCGCTGAGACCGCGCTTGGCGACCGCGCCGGCCTCGTCGGAGTCGGCCCAGCCGTACTCGTAGGTGCCCAGGCCCTCGAGGTCCGGGTGTGCGATGTCAGTCATGCGAGGTTCCTCCGCGCGGACGAGCCGATTCGTTGGGGGACTTGGGGGACGTACCGGCAGCCGGCACGGCACCGGGCGCCCGCTCGGCGGCGGGCGACGGTGCGGCACCGGATGCCGGCACATACGTGGTGCAGACCCCGTCGCCGTGGGCGATGGTGGCCAGCCGTTGGACGTGGGTGCCCAGGAGCTGCGAGAAGACCTCGGTCTCGGCCTCGCACAGCTGCGGGAACTGCTCGGCGATGTGCGCCACCGGGCAGTGGTGCTGGCAGAGCTGGGCACCGGGCGGCGTCTTCGCCGTGGTCGCCGACGGCACGCGCCGCACCGTGGCAGCGTACCCGTCGGCGCTGAGGGCCTCGGCGAGCGCCTCGGCGCGACGGCCGGACCCGGCCTGCTCCAGGCTGCTGCGGTACTTCTGGCCCTGCTTGGCGAAGCGGGCCCGGGCGAAGGCGGCGACCGCCTCCTCGCCCGCGGTGCCGCCGCCCACCGACTCGGAGATCCAGCGCAGCGCGTCGGCGGCGAGCTGGTCGTACGCCTGGTAGAAGGCGTCCCGGCCGGATTCGGTGAGGCCGAAGACCTTGGCCGGACGGCCCCGGCCGCGGCTGCCGTAGACCCGCTGCTCGCGGGACTCGACGAGGCCGGTGGCGGCCAGCGAGTCCAGGTGGCGGCGGACGGCGGCGGCGGTCAGGCCCAGGCGGCCGGACAGGTCGGCGGCGGAGGAGGGGCCGTGGTCGAGGATCGAACGGGCGACCCGGTCACGGGTGGCCCGGTGGCCCTCCAGCAGCACCTCCGCCGCGGTCGCGGGCACGGCACAGCCGGGGGCCGGCTCGGCCACCCTGTTCTGTGCGGGATGCTCGCGCATGTTTTTCACAACACCATTGTTGCGTAATTCGTTCCGGAGGAACAAGCCGTGATCCACACCTCACCGGTGGCGTCAGTCACGCAGGTAAGCCTTACCTGACCTGCAAAGACGATCACTGCGGGCCGGTGTGCAGGGCGCCCGCACACGCCTCCTACACTCGCCGGTATGCGACTCGAACCCGCCGTAGAGGTGGCCGGGCTGGTCAAACGGTACGGCGAGAAGACGGCCGTCGACGGCCTCGACCTCACCATCGCCCGTGGCACCGTCACCGCCGTGCTCGGCCCCAACGGCGCCGGCAAGACCACCACGATCGAGACCTGCGAGGGCTACCGCCGCCCCGACGCCGGGCGCGTCCGGGTGCTCGGCCTCGACCCGGTGGCCGACGCCGCCGCCCTGCGGCCGCGGATCGGCGTGATGCTGCAGGCCGGCGGCGTCTACCCCGGCGCCCGCGCCGTCGAGATGCTCCGGCACACCGCCGGCCTGTACGCCGACCCGCTCGACGTGCCCGCCCTCGTCGAACGCCTCGGCCTCGGCAGCTGCGGACGCACCCCCTACCGCCGGCTCTCCGGCGGCCAGCAGCAGCGGCTCGCCCTCGCCATGGCCGTCGTCGGCCGCCCCGAGCTCGTCTTCCTCGACGAGCCCACCGCCGGCCTCGACCCGCAGGCCCGCCGCGCCACCTGGGAGCTCGTCCGCGAGCTCCGGACGGCCGGCGTCACCGTCGTCCTCACCACCCACCACATGGACGAGGCCGAGCAGCTCGCCGACGAGGTCGCCATCGTCGACCACGGCCGCGTCATCGCCACCGGCACCCCCGCCGAGCTGTGCCGGGCCGAGGCCGGCGTGCGCTTCGACGCCCCGGCCGGACTCGACCTCGACACGCTGCGCGCCGCCCTCCCGGCCGGCGCCGCCGCCACCGAGCCCGCCCCCGGCACCTACCGGGTCGAGGCCCCCGTCGACCCGCAGCTGCTCGCCACCGTCACCGCGTGGTGCGCCGGCGCCGGCGTCATGCCGGAACGGCTGGCCGTCGAACGGCGCGGCCTGGAGGACGTCTTTCTGGAACTCACCGGACGGGATCTGCGCTCGTGACCGACCACACGCCCCGCCCGGGCGCCGCCCCCGTCGGCCGGATGCTGCTCGCGCAGACCTCGCTGGAGACGCGGATGCTCCTGCGCAACGGCGAGCAGCTGCTGCTCACCGTGATCATCCCGACCGTGCTGCTCGTGCTGTTCAGCGCCGTCGACGTCGTCGCCGCGGAGGGCCCCGGCAAGCGCGTCGACTTCCTGGCACCCGGCCTGCTGGCCCTCGCCGTGATGTCCACCGCCTTCACCGGCCAGGCCATCGCCACCGGCTTCGAACGCCGCTACGGCGTCCTGAAGCGGCTCGGCGCCACCCCTCTCCCCCGCTGGGCGCTGCTCACCGCCAAGACCGGCTGCGTGCTCGTCACCGAGGTGCTGCAGGTGGCCCTGCTGTCGGCCGTCGCGCTGGCGCTCGGCTGGTCGCCGCACGGCAACCCGCTCGCCGTCGCCGGGCTGCTGGTGCTGGGCACCGCGGCGTTCTCCGGACTCGGCCTGCTGATGGCCGGCACCCTGCGGGCGGAGGCCACGCTCGCCGCCGCCAACCTCGTCTTCGTCCTGCTGCTGCTCGCGGGCGGTGTCGTCGTGCCGCTGTCGAAGTTCCCCGGCGCGGTGCGCCCGGTGCTGGAACTGCTGCCGATCTCCGCACTCTCGGACGGGCTGCGCTCGGTGCTCCAGCAGGGCGCCGGGGTGCCCTGGCCCGACCTCGGCATCCTCGCGGTCTGGGCGGTGCTGGGCCTGGCCGCCGCGGCCCGCTGGTTCCGCTGGGAGTGAGCCGGCGCCCCCTGACGTGCCGGTGCCCCCGGACCCGCGGAGTCTCCGCGGGTCCGGGGGCACCGTCGTGTCAGGCCCGGCGCCGGCGTGCGGCGACGGCGATCCCGGCACCGGCGGCGAGCACCACCGCACCGCCGATCGCGATCGGGACGACGCCCGCGGCGCCGGTGAAGGCGAGCCCGCCGCCGGTGGTGCCGCCCGTGCCCGTGGCGGGCGGGGAGGCCGGGGCGGAGCCGCTGCCGGACGGGGTCGGCGACGGCGCGCCGCCACCGGTCGTGGTGCCGCCCGTCGTGCCGCCGGTGGTGGTCGTGCCGCCGGTCGTCGTGGTGCCGCCGGTCGTGGTGGTGCCGCCGGTGGTGGTGCCCGGGGCGGAGCCGGACGGCACCGGGGCCGGCGTGTCCGTGCCCGGCAGGCAGCCGGTGAACGGGTAGTGGTGCGTCTCGGCGCCGCCGCTGCCCTTGAGCGACTTGGCGATGACCGAGCCGTTGACCGGACCGCCGGTGCCCAGGTCGAAGGCGGCGTTCGGGGCGAGCACACTGCCCGGCCAGGCGTTGCCGCTGTTCTTGACGACCTTGGTGGCGGTCGGCAGGTTCCACAGCAGCCCGGCTCGGACGGCGCCGCCGGACGCGCTCTGCGTCTTGTCGTCGAGGACGTACTTCTTCTTCGCCGCGTCCCACAGGAAGAACCCGGTGGTGCGGGCCGCCGCCTGGTCGTACGAGGCGCCGGTGACGCTGACGACGGTGGCCGCGCCGGCCGGCACGTGGAGGTAGACCTCCTTGGCGCCCTGGAGCTGGGCGGCCGTCAGCACGAAGGAGTTGAAGGACGCGTCCGTGCCGGTGAGGGTCAGCGTGTCGCCGGAGGCCTTGACGGTGACGCCCGCCGAGGGGTTCAGGGCGAGCTGCGCGGAGACCTTCCGCAGGTGGGTGAACTCGGCCTCGAAGTCGATCGGCGAGGCGCCGTGCACGATCTTGCCGTGGTGGGCCTCGGCCACACCGGCAAGGGTGCCGGCGTACACGCCGTTGCCCTTCATCACGTACACGGGGCCCTTGAGGTTGCCGCCGACGACGAGCGTGTTGCCGCCCGGCAGGGCCTTGACCTGGCCGGCCGTCAGTTCGTTGGCGACCGAGAAGCCGCCGCGGAAGTCGGCGTCGCCACCGACGGCCACCGCGCCCTCGGCGTCGGGGCTGTGCGTGTCGTCGCCCTCCACGAACTCGCCGTACAGGCCGGCCGTGCCGAGGCCCTGGCACTGGCCCGCCCCGGGTGAGGCCTGTGCGGCGGGGGCGGCGGCGAGGACCGCGAGGGCGAGGGAGCCGCCGAGGGCGAGGGCGGCGGCAGGTCGGGATATGCGCATGGAACAGGACTCCGCGGTGCGAAAGGGGTGGATCACCCCGCACTCTCCCGGGCAGCCCGACGAATGGTCAAGACCACTGGACACTCTGCCCCGTACGCCCCTTTTGCGGCCCCCGCGCCGCGCCCGGGCCGCCCTCCGAGGCGACGCCGATCATCCGGCCCTGCGGGGTGCGCAGCAGGGCCGCGTCGCAGGAGGCGGGCCCTTCCGGAGCGCCCGGCTCCGGCTCCCCGGCGCCCGGCTCCCCGGACTCCGCCGGCCCGTCGCCCCGCCCGCCGGGGTGCGCCCCGTCCGGCACCGCGTCCGGCACCGGGCGGTCGCTCGAACAGGCGGCGACGAGCAGCGGCGGCGAGGATCCGGGCCGCCGCCGCACCCGCCCCGCCGGTGGCCGAAAACCGTCCGATCACGGGCCTGTCCGATCCTGTGCCGATACCGACCCCGCAACGCGCGCGAAGCGTTCGGGCATCCTACGAGGTTGACCGGGCCCGGCCGAAAACGAGCCACCGACGTCTCAATCCGGTCACAAGGGCTCCACATATATCCACACATCGGACATTGACACCGATTCAGGTCCAGCAGGTCCACTACGGTCTCGATGGCGGTGCCTGTGCCCGCCCAGCGCCTGACCTGGAAGGGCCCGGAGCCACCTTGTCCACCTCCTCACCACGGACCGCCGACCCGGCCGAGACCCGGGTGTCCCCACCGGTGACCGCCGGACCCGAGGCCGCGCCGGTCTTCGTCGACCAGTCCGGCGTCCGCGGGCGATGGCTCCGGCACCTGGGCTGGTTCGTCGGTGCGGGCGGCCTGCTGTTCACCGTCGGGCTCGTGGTCAGCGTCTTCGGCGCGGTCTCCCAGGCACCCCCGCTGGAACTCCCGGACTCCCTCCGCTCGCCGGCCGCGGCCGGCCCCGTGCCACCGGCCCCCGCGGTGTCCCCGTCCGCACTGCCGTCCACGTCGGGCAGCGCCTCGGGCAGGTCCTCCGCGAAGCCCGGTGCCGGGCACTCGGGAAGCCCCTCCGCCCGGCCCGGCGGGTCGGCGTCGCGCGGCGCCACCGCCACGACCGCGAAGAGCACCGCCACGACCGCGAAGACCGGCGCCACGCGCTCCCCCGGTACCGCGCGGACCTCCGCCGCCGCGAAGCCGAGCACCGCCGCCGCCACTGCCGCCACCGAGCACTGACCCGGCACCCCGCCCGTTCACATCACCGCCCACCAGGAACCCCGCCGCATGTACGACGTCCTCACCATCATGCCCACCGTCCCCGGCGCGGTCGGCGCCTTCCGGCGCTCCGCCCCGGAGCGCGTCGGCGGCATGAGCGAGGACACCCTCGCCGAGGACACCGACGTCACCACGGCCCTGCTGCGGGACGGCTGGCGCACCGTCCACGCCGAGAAGGCGCGCGACCGGACCGAGGCCCCTGCGAGCACGAGCCGGCTGTGGTCCCGGCGCTACCGCTGGAGCTACGGCACCATGCAGGCGACGTGGAAGCACCGCCACGCCCTGGTCGGGCGCGGCCCCGGCGGCCGGATCGGCCTGCCGCTCGTCGACCTCTTCGGCGTGCTCGCCCCGCTGATCGACCTCTTCCTGCTCTACGGCATCCTGTTCGTCGACGCGCCGCGCACCCTGACCGCGTGGGGCGGCGTGCTGGTCGTCCAGGGCCTGCTCGCCCACTACTCCTTCCGGCTCGACCGGGAGAAGCCGTGGCACCTCATCACCCTGCCGGTCCAACAGCTGGTGTACCGGCAGCTCATGTACCTCGTGCTGCTCCAGTCCTCGATCACCGCGCTCACCGGCGGGCGGCTGCGCCGGCAGAAACTGCGGCGCACCGGCGAGGTCTCCGCACCGATCGTGGAGGTCTGACCGTGTCTGCACCCACCGACGACAACGCACCGGCGGACGGCTTCTTCACGCCCCGCAAGCGGCCCCCCGTCCCCTCGGCCGAGGAGCCCCCGCGGGCGCCCGACGAGACCACCGCCCTGCGTGTCCCGCCGCCCCCGCCCGTGCCCGGCCCCCGTGCCGAACGGCCCGGCACCGAGCGGCCCGGCACCGAGCGGCCGCACGCCGAACGGCCCGGCCCCGGGCAGCCCCGCGCCGAGCGGCCGCGGCCCGAGCAGCGACCGCAGGAGCGCGGCGCCCCGGAGCCGCGCGTCACGGCGACGCGTCCGCAGGGGCCGCGTGCCGACGGGCAGGGGCAGCAGCGCCCGCCGGAGCGCCGGTCGCCCGAGGAGACGATGGCCCTGCGCGTGCCCCCGCCGCCTCCGCGGTCGCAGGACGCTTCCCGGTCGCAGGACGCCCCGCGGCCGGGGCGCGCGCAGGCGGCGCCGCAGCAGGAGCAGCGGGCGGGGGCCCGGCAGCCGGGCCCGCCGCGGTCCGACCGCGGCCAGCCGGACTTCCGGAGCCAGGAGCCGCCGCGCCGGCACACCGCGCCGTCGCCCGAGGAGACGATGGCCCTGCGGGTGCCCAGCGGTCTGCGGCTCGCCGGCACCACGGCGCCGGACAACTGGATCAAGCCCCCGAACTGGCAGAGCGATCCCGGGCCCGACCCGGACGAGGAGGCGGGCAGCGGCGACACCGCTGTCGCGGCGGAGGGGCCGGAGGCTCCTGCGGCGCCGAGGCGCAAGGGCGGCCGTGACCGCTACCTCGACATGCTCCGCGCCCTGGCGCTCGTCCGCGTGGTGCTCTACCACAACTTCAGCTGGACGTGGCTGCCGCTGCTGTTCCCGTCCATGGGCGTGATGTTCGCGCTGGCCGGGTCGCTGATGGTGCGTTCGCTGAGCCGGCCGGCGCTGACGGTCATCCGTGACCGTCTGCGCCGCCTGCTGCCGCCGATGTGGCTGTTCGGCGCGGTGGCGTTCACGCTGTGGACGATCGACGGCTGGGGCCCGGACTCCGAGGGCCATCCGGCGTGGTGGTGGGGCAAGCTCGCGTTCTGGGTCCTGCCGATCAGCACCCCGCCGTTCCCGGAGACGGAGCTGCCCGGCCTGCACGGGCTGCTGGAGGGCAGCTGGGGCGAGCAGATCGGCGTGCCGCTCTGGTACCTGCGGGCCTACCTCTGGTACGTCCTGCTCTCGCCGCTGCTGCTGAAGGCGCTGCGGCGGTTCCCGCTGGTGACGGTGCTGACCCCGCTGGCGCTGGCCATGTGCTCGGGGCTGCTGCCGGAGGACGGCCGGATCTGGGAGACGTTCTCGGACTTCACGACGTTCGGCTCGTGCTGGATCCTCGGCATGGCCCACCAGGAGGGCCTGCTCAAGAAGCTGCCGCAGTACGTCGCCCCGTCGGTGGCGCCGCTGGTGATGGTGGCGGGGTACTGGTACTACGTCAGCCGCCCGGTGCTGGATCCGACCGAGATCGGCGACCTGGAGAACTTCCCGATCGCGCAGGCGGTGTGGTCGTTCGGCTTCGTCCTGCTGCTGCTGCACCTCAGCCCGTCGTGGGAGCAGTGGCCGCGCCGCCTGGAGCCGCTCAACGGTCTGATCAGCCTGCTCAACGCGCGCGCGGTGAGCGTCTACCTGTGGCACACGCTGGCACTGGAGCTGTCGGTGCCGGTGATCGACCAGCTCTACCGGGTGGAGTACCTGTCGGACCACTGGGGCGGGGTGCTGGGCAGCGACTATCCGCAGCTGTTCGTCGCGATCCCGCTGATCGGCCTGCTCGTGCTGACGTTCGGGTGGATGGAGGACCTCGCGGCCAAGCGCTCGCTGCGGCTTTTCCCCTACCCGCGCAAGCCGCGCGGCAAGCGGCGCGCGGCGCTCTGAGGGCGCGCCGCCGGCGGTGGCACCCGGCCCGAAGATCGGGATCGGGACAACCTAGGATGAAGCGGTGCTGAACCCCTCCGCTCTCCTTGCCACCCGCTGGCGGCCGTCGGCCGTGACCGTGCGCCGGGCGGCGCTGGCCGCTCTCGTGATGAGCGTGGTCATCGTGGTCACCGGCGGCGCCGTGCGGCTGACCGCCTCCGGCCTCGGCTGCACCACGTGGCCCCGCTGCACCGGCGAGAGCCTGACGCCGACGCCCGAGATGGGTGTGCACGGTGTCATCGAGTTCACCAACCGGATGCTCACCTACGTGCTGTGCGCGGCGATCGCCTGGGCGACGCTGGCGGCGCGCTGCTCGCCGCCGTGGCGGCGGAGCCTGACGCGGCTCGGCTGGGCGCAGTTCTGGCTGGTGATGAGCAACGCCGTGATCGGCGGCATCACCGTGCTGACCGGCCTGAACCCGTACGTGGTGGCGGTGCACATGGTCGCCGCGATGGGCCTGGTCTGGGTCGCGGTGCTGATGTGGGAGCGGTCGAAGGAGGGTGACGGCCCGCCGGAGCCGTCCGTGACGCGGCCGCTGACGCAGCTGTCGTACGTGCTGGTGGCGGTGGTCGGCCTGCTGGTGCTGGCCGGCACGCTGGTGACCGGCGCGGGCCACCACCCGGGGGCGTCGAGCAGCGGCGGCGAACCGGTGTGGCGCATCCCGGTCGACTACGACCGGCTGGCGCAGGCGCACGCCGACCTGGCGTTCCTGTCGGTGGGCCTGACGCTGGCGGCCGTGTTCGTGCTGGCCGCGGTGAAGGCGCCGCCGGCGGCCCGCGCCCGGGTGCGGGACCTGCTGGTCCTGCTGCTCCTGCAGGGCGTGCTGGGCTTCGTGCAGTACTTCACGGACGCCCCGGAGGTCATGGTGGGCCTGCACATGCTGGGTGCCGCGCTGGTCTGGGCGGCCGCCCTGCGGGTGCCGCTGGCGCTGCGCACCCGCCCGGCGGTGACCGCGGACGTGCCGCACGCCGCCGTCCCGGCCGCGGAGACCGCGGCGGTCTGAGACACGGAACATCCCCCCGGCCCGCGGGCCGGGGGGATGTCCGCGGAGGGGCGGGCGGGTCAGCCGCCGATCTGGATGCCGGCCATCCGCTTCCACTCGTAGGCGCCGGTCCGCACCTTGAGGCCGAGCTCGCCCTCGAAGCTGTCGTGCAGGGTGATGCCGGAGAGCTCGGCCGCCCGCAGGCCGACGGCGTGGGTGGGGGCGACCTGGTCGCCCCAGGCGCCGTCCGCGCCGACCAGCACGATGCGGGTGGCGGTCCGGCCGACGTACTCGACGACGCCGTCCGCACTGCCGCCGTGCCGGGCGGCGAAGGCGGTGATGTGCTTGGCGATGCGCTTGGCGCGGCGCTCGGCGCGGGCGTCCTGCGCGGCGGGGGTGGCGGTCTCTGCGCTGGTCATGCCCGCATGCTACCGAGCGGTAGCCGCGCTGGCGACGGGAACGGTCTGTGCGGCGGACCACACCGCCGCCCCTACCCTGGCCCCATGACCTTCGATGGCTGGCCCGCCGAGGCGCTCGAATTCTACGAGCAGCTGGAGGCCGACAACTCCAAGACCTTCTGGACGGCCCACAAGGACCGCTACGACCGGATGGTCCGCACCCCGACGGCCGACCTGCTGGACGCGCTGGAGGACGAGTTCGGGCCCGGCAGGATCTTCCGGCCGAACCGCGACGTCCGGTTCGGCGCCGACAAGTCCCCGTACAAGACGCACGTCGGCGCGTACCTGGAGGCCGGCGGCTACATCCAGCTCTCCGCGGACGGCCTCGCCTGCGGCAACGGCATGTACCGGCTCGCCCCCGACCAGCTCGCCCGCTACCGCGAGGCCGTCGCCGGGGACGTCACCGGCGCCGAGCTGGAACGCGTGATCGCCGCCGTCGGGAAGGCGGGCCCCGCCGTGGTCGGCCGCGACCCGCTGAAGACGGCGCCGCGCGGCTACCCCAAGGACCACCCGCGGATCGTCCTGCTCCGCAACAGGGGCCTGATCGCCTGGCAGGAGTGGCAGCCCGCCGCCTGGCTCGGCACCGCCGAGGCGTACGGGCGGATCGCCGGATTCCTGCGGGCCTCCCGGCCGCTCAGGGACTGGCTGGACGGCCATGTCGGGCCCAGCGAGCTGCCGCCGCGCTGAGGCGCGCACCCTGGCCGCGCCCGGCACGCTCTGGTAGGACTGCCCCATGCAGGACCGCAACCGGCCGGCCGGGCCGGCCCGCCGCACCCCGTCCCGCGGCCGGTACGACGTCGTCGTGGTCGGCGGCGGCCACAACGGCCTGGTCGCCGCCGCCTACCTGGCGCGCGCCGGACGCAGCGTCCTCGTCCTGGAGCGGCTCGGCCGCACCGGCGGCGCGGCCGTCTCCGCACAGGCCTTCCCCGGCGTCGAGGCCCGGCTCTCCCGGTACTCGTACCTGGTGAGCCTGCTGCCGCGGAAGATCGTCGACGAGCTGGGCCTGCGGTTCGCCGTCCGGCGCCGCCGCTTCTCCTCCTACACGCCCACCGCCCGCGACGGACGGCCGACCGGCCTGCTGGTCGACCGCGGCGACCCCGCCCGCACCGCCGCCTCGTTCCGCGCGCTCACCGGCTCCGACCGGGAGTACGCGGCCTGGCAGGACTTCTACGACCTCACCGGGCGGGTCGCCGAACGCGTCTTCCCCACCCTCACCGAGCCCCTGCCCACCCGGGACGGGCTCCGCCGCCGGGTCGGCGACCCCGCCGCCTGGACCGCGCTCTTCGAGCAGCCGCTCGGCGAGAGCGTCGAGCGGCGCTTCGCCGACGACCTGGTCCGCGGCGTGGTGCTGACCGACGCCCTGATCGGCACCTTCACCCACGCCCACGACCCCTCCCTGCGGCAGAACCGCTGCTTCCTCTACCACGTCATCGGCGGCGGCACCGGCGACTGGGACGTGCCCGTCGGCGGCATGGGCGCGCTCACCGACGCCCTCGCCGACACGGCCCGCGCCGCCGGGGCGGAGATCCTCACCGACTGCGAGGTCACCGCGCTCGCCCCCGGGCCCGGCGGCGTGGAGACCGCCTACCGCACCGGCGACGCGGAGCACCGGGTCGGCGCGGACACCGTGCTGTGCAACGCCGCCCCGCACACCCTCGCGCGGCTGCTCGGCGAGGACCCCGGGGGGGAGATGCCGGTGGGCTCGCAGCTCAAGGTCAACATGCTGCTCCGCCGGCTCCCGCGGCTCCGCGACCCCGCCGCCGACCCGCGGGAGGCCTTCGCCGGCACGCTCCACCTCGCCGAGTCCTACCGCGAGCTGGAGGCCGCCTACCGGCAGGCCGCCGCGGGACGGCTGCCCGCACCGGCGCCGTCGGAGATCTACTGCCACTCGCTGACCGACCCGTCGATCCTCGGGCCGGGGCCGGCCGCGCAGGGCTTCCACACCCTGACGCTCTTCGGCGTGCACCAGCCCGCCCACCTCTTCGCCGGCGACCACGACGCCGCCCGGTCCGCGGCACTGGCCGCCGTCCTCGCGCCCCTGCAGGACAGCCTCGCCGAGCCGCTCGCCGACTGCCTCGCCGTGGACGGGGAGGGCCGCCCCTGCATCGAGGTGCGGAGCCCGCTCGACCTGGAGGCCGACCTCGGCCTGCCCGGCGGCAACATCTTCCACCGCGACCTGGCCTTCCCGTACCGCGACGGCCTGCCCGACGGCACGGCCGCCGACCGCTGGGGCGTCGCCACCGGCCACCCCCGGGTCCTGCTCTGCGGCGCGGGCGCGCCGCGCGGCGGCGGGGTCAGCGGCATCCCCGGCCACAACGCGGCGATGGCCGTCCTGGGCCGGTAGCCGGATCGGCCCGCCGACACCGGGCCCGACGCAGCCTGGGGACACGACGGAGCCCCGGGGCACACGCCCCGGGGCTCCGTCCTGCAGCGGTGACGACTACTTCACGAACGGGTCGACCGCGATGACCACGAACAGCAGCGTCAGGTAGGTGATCGACCAGTGGAAGAGCCGCATCTCCTTCAGCTTGGCGCCGACCACCCCGGCCTTGGCGCGGGCGTGCAGCCCGTGCGCCTCCTTCAGCCAGAACGCGCCGAGCACCACCGCGGAGACCGGGTACAGCCAGCTGGTGTCGGCCAGCGGCCACAGCGCCAGCGAGACGGCGACCATCACCCACGAGTAGGCGACGATCTGCCGTGCCACGGCGAGGTTGCCCTTGACGACCGGCAGCATCGGGACGCCCGCCTTGACGTAGTCGTCGCGCACCTTCATCGACAGCGGCCAGTAGTGCGGCGGCGTCCAGAAGAAGATGACGAGGAAGAGCACCAGCGCCGACCAGGACAGCTCGTTCGTGACGGCGGCCCAGCCCACGAACACCGGCATGCACCCGGCGATGCCGCCCCACACGATGTTCTGCGTCGTACGCCGCTTCAGGCCGAGCGTGTACACGAACACGTAGAAGAGGAGTGCCCCGAGGGCGAGCGCCGAGGCGAGCGCGTTGACGAGCAGGCCCAGCCAGACCGTGGAGGCGACGGCGAGCGCGATGCCGAAGACGAGGGCCTCGCGCGGCGACACCATGCCGGTGACGATCGGACGGCGCTCGGTGCGGGTCATCACCGCGTCGATGTCGCGGTCGATGTACATGTTGAGCGCGTTGGCGCCGCCGGCCGAGAGGTAGCCGCCGACGACCACCCACAGCACGAGGAGGGGATCCGGCACCCCCCGCTGCGCCAGGAACATCACCGGCACGGTGGTGATCAGCAGCAGCTCGATGATCCGAGGCTTGGTCAGTGCGACGAATGCCCCGACACGGGCCCCGAACGGCCGGTGCGCAGGCGTCGCCCCGACCGCCCCGGCGGGGCGGGATTCGACGGCGGTCACGAACACCCCAACTCACGATGAACTTCCACAGGCGTTCCCCTGGGCCCGCTGGGCTCCGGTGCGTCCGCTCTGCGCGTACCACGCCACCTTAGACGCTCCATATGTCCCGTCCGGCCTCGGGGTGCCCCGGCGAGCCGAGCCGCACACCCCCGGGTGAATCGCCGCAGATCGGGCACGCAGGACGCGGCATCCCCGTCTTGCCCTTCGGACGGGCGGACGGACCGCCTCCGGGTGAGGGTAGGACAGGGACCGTGCGGCCTTCAGGAATGCCGATACCGCCACCCCGGTTGTTCTGGCACGAGGGTGAGGGCCCTTTCGGGCGGTAGGCTCGCACAGAGAAGCGGGATCAACCCTCCGTGACCGGCACCAGTGCAAGTCAGGCCCACAGCGACGTGGCCGACCCGGTCCCCTTCACGGGGTCACTCTTCACCACCATGGAAGGAGCCCTGAGACAGGGTGAGCACCACGCCGACGAACGCTTTCGAATGGACCGACCTGGACCAGCGGACCGTCGACACGGCCCGGGTCCTGGCGATGGACGCTGTGCAGAAGGTGGGTAACGGGCATCCGGGTACGGCGATGTCGCTG